>NZ_FQVU01000004.1:0-300000 GCF_900129455.1 Jatrophihabitans endophyticus | reverse complement strand
CGCCGGGATCGCGAGCAGCGCCCCGATCGGGACGGCGATGGCCATGGCCGCCGCGAGCGCGAGCACCCACGGGACGCCCTTGTCGGCGAGGTGCGCGAACGTCGACACGCCGATCGCCATGAAGCCGACGTGCCCCAACGACAGCTGCCCCGACTCGCGTACCAGCAGGCCCAGTGACAGGAAGACGATCAGATTGGCGAGCGCGAGCGTCCAGTCGTTCTGGTGGATCCCGGCGAAGGTCGGCACGAGCGCGAAGAACGCGAGCAGGGTGAGGCCCAACCCGCCCTGCAGCCGCGCCGGCGCGCGCCACCCGTCGCGCACCCGGGGCACGACCCGCGCCCGCGCGGCGAGGAACCGGCGTGGGAACACGAGCAGCACCACGAACAGCACGACGAACGGGAAGGCGGCGGGCAGCCCCTGCAGGATGCCGGTGGTGAACCACTTCGTGGCCAGCGAGGCCACGACGCCGACCACCAGGCCGCCGACGAAGGTGATCGGCAGGTTGCGGAACGCGCCGATGGCCGCGGCGCCGAACGCCTGCACGACCAGGAGCGTCAGCAGGGTCGGGTCGAGCGGCTGGACGGTGCAGAACAGGACGCCCGACGCGCCGGCGAAGGTGACGCCGATGAGCCACGCCCAGCGGCGGACGGCCGTGTTGTTGGTGCCCGTGAGCGCGAGCAGTTCGGGATCGTCGACCAGGGCACGCATGGAGCGCCCGAGCCGCGCGAAGCGGAAGAACAGCGAGAGCACCGCGGTGGCCACGACCGCGACGACGAACGTGATGAGGTCGGCGTTCTGCACGATCGTGCCCGCGAGCTCGAACTGGCCGTGGGCGAGGAACACCGGCACGAGCCGCGTCTCGGTGGTGCCGTAGACGAGCACCACCGTCGACTGCACGATCAGCAGCACGCCGACGGTGCTCGTCACCTGTACGGCGAGTCCCGTCCCGGCCAGGCGCCGGCCGAGCTGCTCGAACAGCAGGCCCAGCACCAGTCCGACGGCGAACACCGCGACGGCCGCGGCCACCGGCCAGGCCACGCCGTGCTGCACGTGCAGCTCGTAGAACGTGTAGGCCGACACCGTGGCGACGGCGCCCTGCGCGAAGTTGAAGATGCCCGACGCCTTGTAGGTCAGCACGAGACCGACGGCGGCCATGCCGTAGATCGCTCCGACCACCAGGCCCGAGATGACGAACGGCCACATCAGACGGCCCTCTCGACCGCGGTGCAGCCGCGCTGCCCGTCCCCACGCGTGTCACGCATGCAGTGACTCCCATCGAGTCGCACCGGCCCCTTTACAGGCCGCGATGCGCCGGTAACGTAACTCCTAACCGTACGTGCGGTCAATCACAACGGACGGGGTTCTGCACGAGCTCCGGAACGCGATCGGAAGGGGTCACATGCTGCAGTTGTTGGCGGGCGAGATCGCTGTCGTGACCGGTGGCGCGAGCGGCATCGGGCGCGCGACGGCGCGGCTCTTCGCCGAGCACGGCGCCGCGGTGGTGGTCGCCGATCGGCGCCGCGAGCCGCGCGAGGGCGGCGTGCCGATCGACCGCGAGATCAGCGACACCGGTGGCCGGGCCACCTTCGTCGAGTGCGACGTCCGGCGCGCGGCCGGCCGTGACGCCGCTGTCGCCGCGGCCGAGGAACTGGGCGGGATCAGCGTGCTGGTCAACAACGCCGGCATCTTCCGGGTCGGCGGCTTCCTCGACGTGACCGAGGACGACTACGACCTCGTGACCGAGGTGAACGTGCGTTCCGCGTACTTCATGGCGCAGGCCGCCGCCCGCGCCATGGTGCCGCGCGGGCGCGGGGTGGTCGTCAACCTGTCGAGCGTCGCCGGCCTGCGTGGGGCCGCGGGATGCACCGTCTACTGCGCGACCAAGGGAGCGATCCGGTTGCTCACGTACGCGATGGCCGACGAGCTCGGGCCGCACGGCATCCGCGCCGTCGCGGTCCACCCGGGCTACATCGCCACGGCCATGAACACCGACGATGTGCCCAGCCTGGGCACCCCCGCGGAGGCCGACTACGTCGCCGGCATCCCGCTGCGCCGCGTCGCGGACCCGGCCGAGGTCGCGAAGGCCGCGCTGTTCGCCGCCAGCGACCTCGCGAGCTACGTGAGCGGGTCCTCCATCGTCGTCGACGGCGGGCGGACGGCATCGTGACCGGCCCGGGCAGCGTCCTGGTGACCGGCGCGGGCAGCGGCATCGGCGAGGCCTGCGCGCTCGAGCTCGGCCGCCGCGGCTGGCAGGTCGTGGTGGCCGACGTCGACGCCGACAGCGCTGAGCGGGTCGCCGCCGCGGTGCGCGACCAGGCCGGCGTCGTGGCGTACGCCGCCCCCGTCGACGTCACCGACCCCGACCAGGTCGAGGCGATGGTCGAGGATGCGGTCGCGCGTCTCGGCCGACTGGACGGCGCGGTCAACAACGCCGGCATCGGCCAGCCGCCCGCCGCCGTCGCCGACGTCGAGCTCGCCGACTGGCACCGCACCATCGCCGTCAACCTGCACGGCGTCTTCCACTGCCTGCGCGCCGAACTGCGCGCGATGCGCGCCGCGGGTGGCGGCGCGGTGGTGAACATGGGCTCGGTGATGAGCGTGCTGGGGTCCGCGATGACCCCGGCGTACGCGGCATCGAAACATGCCGTCGTGGGGCTGACGCGCGCCGCCGCCCGCGATCACGCCGCCGACGGCATCCGCGTCAACGCCGTCGGACCCGGGTTCGTGCGGACGCCGCTGCTGACGGCGTCGCAGACACCCGAGCAGGCGGCCGAGCTCGCCGCCCTGCACCCGATCGGCCGGCTCGGCGAGCCCCGCGAGGTCGCGACGCTCGTCGCGTTCCTGCTCTCCGACGACGCGGCGAACATGACCGGCGGCTTCTACCTGGACGACGGCGGCTTCACCATCCAGTGAGGGCTCAGAACGTCGCGGTCAGCCCGCCGTCGACGACGAGGGCGTGGCCGGTGACGTAGGCGGCGTCGTCGGAGGCGAGGAAGGCGATCGTCGCCGCGATCTCCTCGGCGGTGCCCTGCCGCCCCAGCGGGACCCGCGAACGCACCAGCTGCTCGACCTGGGCGTCGGTCATCGTGCCGGTCAGCGGGTCGTTGAAGCCGGTGGGCACCCAGCCGGGGCACACCGAGTTGACCCGCACGCCGTGCCGCCCGTACTCGGCGGCCATGCTGCGGGTCAGGTTCACGACCGCCGCCTTGGACGCGTTGTACGCCGGTGTGCCCGGGCCGCCCCGCAGCCCACCGATCGAGGCCACGCTGACGATCGACCCGCCACGGTCGATCATCGCCGGGAGCACGGCCTGCGCGGCCAGCAACACGGCGTCGAGGTTCACCGCGAAGGTGTGGCGCCAGTCGTCGAGCTCGAGCGCGACCGGGTCGGCCAGGGCGAGCCGTCCGGCGCTGTTCACCAGCACGTCGATCTCGCCCGCCGCGTCCCGCACCTCGGCGAGCCGGTCACGCACGGCGTCGGGCCGCGTGACGTCGAGCTCGCGCCCCGTCACGGCCAACCCGTCCGCGGCGAGCCCCGCGGCCGCCTGCTCGGCCTCGCGCAGGTCGAGGACGGTGACCCGCGCCCCCTCCGCGGCGAGGCGCCGTGCCGTGGCCAGGCCGATGCCGTGGCCGCCGCCGACCACGACGGCGACGCGTCCCTCGAACCGCCGGCACACCCCGACTGCCGGCCCGCTCATTCGCGGACGAGGGAGATCGCACCCTCGGGGCAGGTGCCCACGACCTCGTCGGCCAGCGGCTCCTGGTCGGCGGCGAGATCGTCGGCCGCGGCGGTGAGCACCGGGTAGCCCTGGTCGTCGACCTCGACGAGTTCGGGCGCGAGCGCGTAGCAGCGCCCGTGCGCCATGCACACGGTGCTGTCGATCCGGAGCTTCACAGTGAGCCCTTCCGGGGGACGACGGTGTCGATGCGTCGGACGGTACACCGACCGTTCGTACGGTCAACTTCCATCGAGGCCGGGTCCGGGTCACTGACCTACGATGCGACCACCTCCTTCCGTCCGCGCGACCGGACCGTCATACTGACCGTATGTACGGTCAGAAGGGTTACGGATGAGCGTCGTTCCGCCCACCCCCGCCGACGACGGGAACCGCCACGACTGGGTCGCCCACCACGCCGTCCGGCGCGGCGACCACCCCGCCCTCGTCGACCTCGACACCCGGCGCGTGACCACGTGGGCCCGGCTGGACCGCCGGGTCGACGCCTGGCGTGAGCGGCTCCGCGACGCCGGCGCCGGGGTCGGCGACCGGGTCGCCGTCCTCGCCGCGAACTGCCCGGCCCTGCTCGAGGTGCAGCTCGCGTGCGCGCGCGGCGGGCTGGTCTTCGTCCCGCTCAACTGGCGGCTGGCCCCGACCGAGCTGCAGTACATCGTCTCGGACGCCGAACCCTGCGTCGTCGTCGCCGACACGGCGCACGCCGACCTCGCGCACCAGCTCGCCGACGGCCTCGGCGTCCGCAGCGTCGCGCTCGACACGACCCCGGACGAGCCCGACGACCGACCCGACGACGTCGCCGTCCCGCTGCGTGCCGTCGCCGCGCTCCTGTACACGTCGGGCACCACGGGGCGCCCCAAGGGCGCCCTCGTCACGCACCGCATGACGTTGTGGCACGCGGTCAACATCGGCCCGGAGGCCCGGGTCTCGAAGGACTCGGTACATCTCGCGGTCCTGCCGTTCTTCCACACCGGTGGGCTCAACCTCTACGTCAACCCCGTCCTGCACGCCGGCGGGACGGTCGTCGTGGCGAGCCGGGTCGACAGCGGCCAGATCCTCGCCGCCCTGGCCGATCCCGGGCTCGGCATCACTCACCTGTTCGCGGTGCCGACGGTGTACCAGCAACTGGCCGAGCACCCCGACTTCGCGACCGCCGACCTCGATCGGCTGGTCACGACCGGGGTCGGCGGCGCGGCGGCGCCGACCCCGCTGCTGCGGGCATGGGCCGCGCGGGGTCGGCCCTTGGCCCAGGGGTGGGGCATGACCGAGGCGGGGCCCAGCGGCACCGTGTGCGACCCGGACGACGACACCACCCCACCGACCTCGGTCGGCAAGCCGCTGCTGCACGTCGGCCTCCGCGTCGTGGACGTCGAGGGCAGCGACGTGCCCGACGGCGAGATCGGCGAGCTGTGGATCCGGGGGCCCAGCGTGACGCCGGGCTACTGGCGCAACCCGCAGGCGACGGCGGACGCCTTCCGCGACGGCTGGCTGCGCACCGGCGACGCCGGCTACCGCGACGCCGCGGGCAACCTCCACCTCGTCGACCGGTGGAAGGACATGTACATCTCCGGCGGCGAGAACGTCTATCCGGCCGAGGTCGAGACGGTGCTGGCCGAGCTGCCCGGCGTCGCGGCGTGCGCGGTCGTCGGTGTGCCCGACGAGAGGTGGGGCGAGGTCGGGCGCGCGTTCCTGGTGCTCGACGACGGCGCCGTCCTCGCGACGGACGTCATCGCCCACTGCACCGCCCACCTGGCCAAGTTCAAGGTGCCGCGGGAGGTCGTCGTCGTCGACGCCCTGCCCCTCACCGGATCGGGGAAGATCATGAAGCGCGCCCTGCCCACCGGCCGGATCGACGCGTGAGCGCCGGCGGAATGGCCCCGCGACAGCTCGGCCGCTCCGGGCTGTGGTTGCCGCCGCTGGCCTTCGGCACCGGCACCTTCGCCGGCGGCCCGGACTGGCCGTACGGCGACACCGGTGTCGAGAAGGCGCGGCGCATGGTCGACCGGTGCCTCGATGCCGGGCTCACGCTCTTCGACTCCGCCGACGTGTACGGCAACGGGCGGTGTCAGGAGGTCCTCGGTCGCGCCATCGAGGGCCGGCGTGACGACGTCCTCGTCTCGGCCAAGGTCGGCCTGCCGACCGGCGGCGGCCCGACCGACCTGGGCGCCGGTCGCGCACGGCTGATCACGTCGTGCGAGACGGCCCTGCGCCGCCTCGGCACCGACCACGTCGACCTGCTGCAGCTGCATGCGTTCGACGCCCGGACGCCGCTGGAGGAGACACTGTCGGCCCTGGCCGCGCTCGTGGCGTCGGGCAAGGTGCGTTACCTGGGCGCGTCCAACTTCGCCGCGTGGCAGTTGATGAAGGCGCTCGCCGTCGCCGACGCCCACGGGCTGCCGCGCTTCGTCGGCCAGCAGGTCTACTACTCGCTCGTCGGTCGTGACTACGAGCTGGAGCTCATGCCGCTCGGCGTGGACCAGGGCGTCGGCGCGCTCGTCTGGAGCCCGCTCGCCGGCGGCTGGCTGGGCGGCGACATCCGCCGCTCGCGGCCGCCGGCCGCCGGCAGCAGGGTCGACCGGCTCGGCGGCTACGGCCCGCCCGTCGACGCCGAGCGGGCCTACGACGTGATCGACGTGCTCGACGACCTCGCCGACGAGACCGGGCACACCGTCGCGCAGATCGCGCTCAACTGGCTGCTGCAGCGGCCGACGGTGACGTCGGTCATCTTCGGGGCGAACACCGAGGAGCAGCTCGAGCACAACCTCGGCGCGGTGGGGTGGGACCTCACGCCCGAGCAGGTCGGCCGGCTGGACGCCGCGAGCAGCACCGCGCCCGGCTATCCGGTGTACATGTACCACCGCGACCCGGGCTTCACCGACCTCGCGCCGGTGCCGGTGCGTCGGACGTTCTAGCCGGCCGGGGTCGACCCGGCGGGGTCCGTGGCAAGGGTGGTAGCGGGGGTGGCAGCGAGGCGCGGCGCGACCTCCGCCACCGGCACGCCCTGCTGGATCGGTACCCGCAACGGCATCACCGCCGCCGGCGCGGCGAACCCGACGGCGCCGACCAGGACGCCGTCGCGCGCGTACAGCGCCACCCGGCGCCGCTGCGGGCCCCAGCGCCCGAACCACACGTCGGGCGCCGCGGTGTCGCCGAGGCCCTGCAGCGTGACGCCGTGCTGGTCGCTCCACCAGTACGGGACCGGCGGCGCCGGCAGCTCCCGACCGACGAGGTCGGCCGCGACGACGTCGGCCTGCTCGAGCGCCGCCGTCCAGTGCTCGTGGCGGCGCCCGTCCCACACGGCGACGTCGCCGACCGCGTGCACGCCGGCGACCGACGCCCGGCCCCGCCCGTCCGTCACCACACCCCCGGCCAGGTCGAGTCCCGACCCGGCCAGCCAGGCGACGTCGGGCTCGACCCCGACGGCATGCACGACCACGTCGGCGTCGAGGCCGGTGCCGTCGGACAGCTCCAACCTTCCGAACCCGCCCACCGCCACGGACGTCGCGAGATGCAGCCGGATGCCGTGCTCGGCGTGGAGCGCCGAGATCTCCGCGGCGACGAGCGGGCCGACGACCCGGGTCATCGGGCCGGGCGCGACGTCGACGAGGTGCACCTCGCACCCCACCCGGGCCGCGGTCGCCGCGATCTCGCAGCCCAGCACCCCGGCTCCGACCACGGCCACGACCCGGTCCGGCGCGAGCTGCCGACCGAGGAGCTGCGCGTCGTCCCAGGTACGCAGCACGAGACCGGGGAGCCCGGGCACGCGACGCGCGACGACACCGGTGGCGACGACGACGTCGCGGTAGGCGACGTCGCCGGCGTCGGTGACGACGACGCGGCGGCGCGTGTCGAGCGCGCGGGCCCGCACGCCACGCCACCAGTCGACGTCGAGCGCGTCCTCCGCCTCGGCACCGAGCAGCTCCGGCAGCTCGGCCAGCTCGCCGCCGGCGAGCACGTCCTTGGACAGCGGCGGGCGCTTGTAGGGGCGGTGCGGTTCGGCGCCGATGACGACGATCCGGCCGTCGTGACCCCACGCCCGCAGCCGTTGGACGGTACGGACCCCGCCGATGCCGGCCCCGACCACCACCACCGGAGCGCTCAATACGCCGCCACCTCGGCGATGGCGGTCGCGAGCTCGTCGGCGCTCGGCACCACGAACTGCTCGAGGTGGACGCTCTGCGGCACGGGCGTGTCGATGCCGCACACGCGCCGGATCGGGGCCTCGAGACTGGTGAGCGCGTGCTCGGCGACGAGGGCGGCGATCTCCCCGCCGGCTCCTCCGGTGCGGCCCGACTCGTGCGTGATGATCAGCCGACCGGTTTTGCGCACCGATGCGACAATGGCGTCGAGGTCGAGCGGCCGCAGGCCACGCGTGTCGACGACCTCGACCTCGATGCCCTTGCCGGCCGCGAGCTCGGCCGCCTCGAGCGACCGGTGCACCATGCGTCCCCAGGTCACCACGGTGACGTCCTCGCCCGTGCGTTTGAGGTCGGCCTCGCCGAGCGGGATCAGGTACTCCTCCTCGGGCACCTCCCCGCGCAGCGCGTACATGCCCTTGTGCTCGAAGAAGGCGACGGGGTTGTCGTCGCGAACTGCCGACTTGAGCAGGCCCTTCGCGTCGTACGGCGTCGACGGGATGACGATGTAGGTGCCGGTGGCCGCGAGCAGGGCCGCCTCGGGACACGTCGAGTGTTCGGGACCCGCCCCGCCGGCGGCGCCCTCGGGCAGCCGCACCACCATCGGCACGGTGAACAGGCCACCGTGCATGTAGCGCCACTTCGACATCTTGCCGACGAGCTCGTCGCCGGCGTTCCAGAGGAAGTCGGCGTACTGCAGCTCGACGATCGGCCGCAGCCCGGTGATCGCGGCGCCGACGCCGCCGCCGACGATGAACATCTCCGAGATGGGAGTGTCGATGACCCGGTCGGCGCCGAAGCGGTCGTAGAGCGTCCGCGTCACGCCGAAGGCGCCGCCGAACCGGCCGACGTCCTCGCCCATGACGAAGACCCGGTCGTCGCGCGCCATCTCCTCGGCCATCGCCTCGTTGATCGCGCGGGAGAACGACAGCGTCCGCGTTCCGGTGACCTGCGCGGTCGTCATGCGTACACCCCCTCGGTCAGCCGCTCGCGCCCCGGCAGCGTGCCGGTCAGCGCCTCCTCGGCCGCACGCTCGACCTCGGCCAGGCTCTCGCGCTCCAGCGTGTCGAGCCCGGTGGCGTCGGCCGTGCCGTCGGCCAGCAGACGCTCACGCATCGCCGCGACGGGATCGGTGGCACGGATCACCGCGATCTCCTCGGCGCTGAGGTACTTCATCGGGTCGCCCTCGTAGTGGCCGCGCTGCCGGGCGACCGTGCCCTCGAGCAGGGTCGGGCCGCCCCCGCCCCGGGCACGCTCCACCGCCTCGGTCATGGCGTCGTGCACCGCCCACGGGTCCATGCCGTCGACGCGCACACCCGTCATGCCGTACCCGGCGGCCCGCTCGGCGAACGACTCGACCGCCGTGACGCGGTGCTGCGGCGTGGAGATCGCCCACCCGTTGTTCTGCACCACGTAGACGACCGGCAGCTTCCAGGCCCCGGCGGCGTTCGCCGCCTCGTGGAACGTGCCCCGGTTCGCCGCACCGTCGCCGAAGAAGTTGACGACGACCTGGTCGGTCCGACGGATGCGCGCCGACAGCGCCGCGCCCGCGGCGAGCACGTGGCCGCCGCCGAGCGTGCCCGACTGCCCGAGCACGCCGTGCGCGGGGTCGGCGATGTGGACGATGCCGGCGCCGAGGCCCCGGGTCGAACCCTTGTCGTTGGCCAGGAAGTCGCCGAACAGCTCGACCAGGCTCATGCCCTTGGCGATCATGTGGGCGCAGCCGCGGTGGTCGTAGAGCAGGTAGTCGTCGGGGCGCAGCGGCAGCGTGCCCGCCACCTCGAGCGCCTCGTGGCCGCGGCCGGCGTGGTAGAAGCCCGACACCAGGCCGTCGTCGAGCATGCGCAGCAGGCGCGTCTCCCAGCTCCGAGCCAGGTGCATGACCCGATAGATCTCGAGTGCGGTGTCGTCGGTCGGCATGACCTCTCCAGGGACGGGCGGGTGGGACGGGCGCGCGGCGGTCAGCCGCCGGCCTCCAGGCGGGTGCGCAGGGCGCGGGTGAAGCCGGCCGCGGTCATGCCGTCGACGACCCGGTGGTCGTAGGCGACGGCCACGTCGAGCTGGGCGCGGACGACCAGCTGCCCGTCGACGACGGCGGGACGGTCGGCCAGCGAGCCGACGAACACGAGCGCGCACTGCGGGGCGTTGAGCAGTGGCATGCCGCTGTCGACGCCGAAGGCGCCGAGGTTGGAGACGGTGATCGTCCCGCCGGACAGGTCGGCCGTGCCGAGCCGTCCCTGCTTCGCCCGCTCCGCGAGCTGCCTGCTGGTGGCGGCGATGTCGGCAACGGACAGGGAGTCGGCACGCCGGACGACCGGGACGAACAGGCCGCGGTCGGTCGCCACGGCGATCGACACGTTGACCTCGGCGTAGCGGACGATCTCGGCCCCGGTGAACGAGGCGTTGACCGCCGGCACCTCGACGGCGGCGGCAGCCGTGGCCGCGACGATCAGGTCGTTGTAGCTGACCGGCACGCCCTCGTAGCGCAGCCGCCGCAGCCGCGCCGCCAGCGCGGTGGCGTCGAGGCGGATCTGCTGGGTGAACTGCGGGACGGCCCACGAGCGAGCCATCGACTCGGCCATCGCCCGGGCCATGCCCTGCACCGGGATCCGCGACGCCACCGCCGCCGACTCCGCGGCCCCGGTCCCGGCCGCGAGGCGGGGCGCGGCCGGCGGGGCGACGATCGGCTCCGGGTCGCCCGCGCCCCGGGCGACGCTGCGGGCTGCGGTCGAGACGGCGGCGCGGGCGACGTCCACGACACGGACGACACCGTTCTCGCCCGACCCCGCGACCGCGGCCAGGTCGACCTCGAGCTCCCGCGCGAGCCGGCGGGCCGCGGGGACGGCGAGCGCCGCGCGGCGGCGAGCGGTGGCGCGGGCGGGCGGTTTGCGCGCAGCGGCGGGTGGGACGGGCGGGGCCGGCTCGGGTAGCGGGGTCGGCTCGGGTAGCGGGGTCGGCTCGGCCGCCGGGCTCGGGGCAGGGGACGCGCTGTCGGCCGCGGGCTCGTCGGCGCCGGCGAGCAGCGCGTCGATCTCGGCGTCCGTCGGCGACTCGTCGCGCTCGGCGACGACGGCCAGGACGGTGCCGACGGCGATCTCGGCCCCGCCGCCGGGCGCGACGATCCGGACGAGGACGCCGTCCTGCTTGGCCTCGACCTCGGTGGCGTTCTTGTCGGTCTCGACCTCGTAGAGCACGTCCCCCTCGGCGAACGCCGCCCCCTGCGCGACGTGCCAGGCCGTCACGATGCCCTGTTCCATGGTCTGGCCGAGCCGGGGAAGCCGGACGATGTGCACGAGTTCTCCTCGGTCAGTGGTCGGTGCTCGTCGACAGGGGCGCCGACCGCGGCGGAGCGTCGGCGCTCATCGGCCGGTCCATCGGGGCGCGCGCTTCTCGGCGAAGGCGGTGGCGCCCTCGCGGGCGTCGTCGGACGCCGCGATGTGCTCGGCGTCGTGCGCCGCGGCGGCCAACGCCTCGGCCAGCGTGGTGTCGTGGGCCGCCAGCACGGCGGCCTTGCCGGCGACGACCGACAGCGGCGCGTTCGCCGCGATCGTCCGCGCGATCGCCTGTGCCGTCGTCAGCGCGTCGCCGCCGTCGGCCAGGCGGTCGACGAGACCGAGCCGGTGGGCCTCGTCGGCGACGACGGGTTCGCCGGTCAGCGCCAGCAGCATGGCGGCGCCGAGCGGCACGCGGCGCGGCAGCCGTGCGGTGCCGCCGGCGGTGGCCAGCAGGCCGCGGCGGACCTCGGGCAGCCCGAAGCGCGCCGTGCGCCCCGCCACCACGATGTCGCAGGCCAGGGCGAGCTCGCAGCCGCCGGCCAGCGCCCAGCCCTCGACGGCGGCGACGAGCGGTTTCGCCGGCGGCCGGGTGCACAGCCCACCGAAACCACGGTCGTCGACGACCGGGGACTCCCCCCGCAGGAAGGCCTTGAGATCCATGCCCGCACTGAAGTTGCCCCCGGCGCCGGTGAGCACGGCCGCGCGCAGGTCGTCGCGCCGGTCGAGCGTGGCGAAGGCGTCGGCGAGGGCGAGGGCGGTCGCCGCGTCGATCGCGTTGCGCGCCGCCGGGCGGTCGATCGTCACCGTCAGCACGGCGCCGTCGACCGCCGTGCGCACGCTGCTCACGCCGGCTCCGGCTGCAGCAGCACCTTGAGGTCCGCGCCCGGCTCGGCGGTGAGCCGCGCGAACTCCGCCGCCGCGTCGGCGAGCGGGACGACGCGGCTGACCAGTCGGGTCGGGTCGAGCACGCCCGCGGCGATCATGCCGGCCACTCGGGGCAGGTCGTTCTGGTAGCCCAGCGCGCCGAGCAGTCCCCGTTCGAAGAGGATCAGTCGCGCCGCGTCGAGGGTGATGGGCTCCTTGGGCAGGCCGACCGCGACGATGTCGGCACCGCGGCGGGTGAGTTCGAGCGCGAACTCCAGGCCGGCCCGGGATCCGCTGCACTCGATCACCGCGTCCGCGCCCCCGGCCGTGGCGGTCCGGATCGCACGCGCGGCCGTCCGCGCGTCGCCGGCCGCCTCGATCGTCCGGTGACCGAGCCGCTCGGCGGCGGCGCGGCGCGCCGCGTTCGGCTCGCTGACGAGCACCCGCAGCCCCAGGGCGTGGGCGACCTCGGCGACCGCCGCGCCGATCGGCCCGAACCCCGAGACGAGGACGCGCCCGCCGGCCGGCACCGCGGCGCGGTCCAGGGCGTGCAGCGCTACCGCGTACGGCTCCAGCAACGCGCCGGCGGCCAGCGGGACCTCGTCGGGCAGCGGCACCGCGCAGTAGGCGGGGATGCGCACCGAGTCGGCCATCGCGCCGTCGCAGGCGAGCCCGATCGACCCGCCGAGCGCGCAGTGGTTGTAGCGCCCGCTGGTGCAGGGCAGGCACACGCCGCAGCGCAGCGTGGCGTCGGCGGCGACGCGGTCGCCGACCGCGACGCCGCGGACCCGCTCGCCGACCGCGGTGACGGTGCCGGCGAACTCGTGGCCGAGCGTCACCGGCGGTCGGTGGCCGGTGAGCACGTGGGGGCGGTCCTGGATCGCCACGGGGCCCTGCCGGTACTCGGCGAGGTCGCTGCCGCAGATGCCGCAGTACGCGACCTGCACACGGACCTCGTCCGGGCCGAGCGCATCCACCGCGACGTCCTCGAGCCGGACGTCCTTCGCACCGTGCCATCGCAGCGCCCGCATGCCGACACAGTAGCTGACCGTACGACCGGTCAGTCAAGAGCGAAGACGGGTACCTTCTTGCCGTCGTCCAACGACTCGAACACGACGTGCACCGGTGCTCCGATCCGGGCGTCGGCCGCCCCGGGCCCGACGAGATTGGTCATGACCCGTACGCCCTCCTCGAGGTCGACCATCGCCACGACGTACTCGTCCGGGAACTCGTCGGTCATCCGGTAGTGGTTGAGCGAGGCGGCGTAGACCGTGCCGCGACCCGAGGCGGCGACCCAGCGCCACTCGACGCTCTCGCAGTTCCCACAGACGGCGGTGAGGTACTGCCGGCTGCGCCCGCACTCACGACACTCACGCAGCGGCAGCACGCCGGTGGCGGTCTGCTCCCAGTACTCGACGCCGAGTTCGGTCGGCGTCACGGTGCGGAACCTGATCGGGTTCACGGCCGGCTCCTCACGGTGTGCGACTCAGGACGAACGAGGCGTTGATGCGTCCGACGCCCGACCACGCGTGGACGAGGGCGTTCTGCGCGTCGGGCACCTGGCGGCCGCTCGCGTCGCCCCGCAGCTGCCGCACGGCCTCCGTGGTCGGGAACAGCACCGCGGGGAACGCCGGCAGGCCGTGGTTCAACGACCCGCCGTGCGTGTTGCACGGCAGCGACCCGCCCGGTGACGTCGCCCCGGACTCGTAGAGGTGCACCGCCTCACCGCGCTCGGCGAAGCGACCGGCCTCGAGGATCTGCAACGGCATGATGGCGAACCCGTCGTAGGGGTACACGACGTCGATGTCCGACGGCCCCCGACCGGAGGCCGCGTAGGCCTCCTCGATGCTCGCCGAGGCGAACTCGTGCACCGACTCGGTGATGTCGCCCGGGCCTGCGAAGTAGTAGTAGCCGTAGCGCGTTCCCGTGCCCACGACGTACGCGGCACGGTCGCGCCTGTCGGCGTCGATGGCGTCGACCGCGGACACCACGACGGCGCTGCCGCCGTCGATGGCACGGGAGCAGTGCATAATCCGCAGCGGGTCCGACACCATCCGCGAGGCGCGCACCTGCTCGATCGTCAGCTCGTCCTCGTAGCTGCTCGCCGGGTTGCGCACGGCCCACTTGCGCGCCGACACCGCGACGTGCGACATCGCCTCGTCGAGCCGATCCGCGCTCCACCCCACCCGGTGCGCGTAGCGCTGGGCGTGGGTGGCCCAGGTGGACGGTGCCGTGTGACCGTAGGGGCCCTCGAGCTCCTGGTCGTGGAAGTCCATCCAGGCCGCCTGCGCGTTGTCACGTCCCAGCCCGGTGCGCAACGAGTCGGCACCGACGACGAGCACGTGGCGGACTATTCCGGCGCCGGCCAGCAGGCTCACCTCGCGCAGGGTCTCGCCGACCGCGCCGCTGCCCAGCTTGCTGGTGCCGGTGTAACGCAACGGTCCGAGGCCGAGCTGCTCGGCGAGCCGGACGTGGTGCCGGTGCACGTCGCGGCCGTTCTCGGCCGCAAGCACGCCGAGGCTCATCAGGCCGTCGATGTCCTGCAGCCGGAGGCCGGCATCGGCCACCGCCGCGCGGGCGACGTCGACGGCCGTCTGGATCGTGCTGCGGGCGACGGTGCCGAGCGGGCTGTCGACGATCCCCGTGACGGCGGCGGCGGCGCTCATCGACTCACCGCGTCGTTCTCGTTCCACCGTCGTCGCAGCGATCTCGTGTCGAGCTTGCCGATGTCCGTGCGGGGCAACGCGGACACCGTCACCACCACCGACGGCACCTTGTACCGCGCGAGCCGCTCGGTACAGAAGGCGACGAGCTCGCCCTCGGTCACGTCCCCGACCACGAACGCGACGATCTGCTCCTCGCGGACCGGGTCGGGCACGCCGATGACGGCGGCCTCCTGGACGGCCGGGTGCGCGACCAGCGTCTCGACGACCTCCGGGATGGCCACGTTGTGGCCGGCGCGCTTGATCATCTCGCTGGTGCGGCCGGCGTAGTAGAGGAAGCCGTCCGGGTCCGCGATCGCGAGATCGCCCGTGTGCCACCAGGCTGCGGGGTCGTTGCGGACCAGCTCGCCCGTGTCGAGGTCCATGCGCCCGGACGCGACACCCCAGCGGACCCGGGTGCGTACGAGCATCTCCCCGGGCGTCCCCGCTCGGACGTCGTTCCCGTCGATGTCGACGACGCGGATCTCGTGCGACAGCGCGACGTGGCCGATCGGATTGTCGTTGACGGTCGTCCGCGTGGGCACGAGGTCGCAGACCGTCACCGGCGCGACCAGTTCGGTCTGGTAGTAGACCTTGCGCAGCAGCGCACCGAAGACCTCGGTGAACCGCTCGACCAGCTCCGGCGCCTGATCCAACGCCGTGGGCACGATGCGCAGCCGCGAGGGAACGCGACCGACGTCCGCGGGCAGCTTGGCGAGCACCATCTTGACGTGCGTGCTGTTCAGGGGCGCCACGGTGGGGTCGAAGCGGGCGAGCTGACCCGGGAAGCCGCTCGCGGTGAACCGGTCGGCGACGCAGATCCGGACGCCGAGGGCGAGCCAGCACAGCAGCTGGTTGACGTGGCCGTTCGAGTGGCACCACGGGAAGACGGTGAGGCCGGCGTCCAGCGGGCTCAGCGCGTAGTAGGCCTGGGACGACGCGACGGCGAAGGCGAGATTGCCGTGCGAGAGCACGATCGGCTTGGGCGCCGAGGTCGAGCCCGACGTGCAGATGATCGTGGCGGGCTCGTCCGCGGTACGCGCGTCCGCATCTCGGAGGAACGCCGCCAACCGCTGCTCGGCCGCCTCGACGGTGTCGACGGTGTCGACGGTGTCGACGGTGTCGACGGCGTCGACGACGTCGGCGATGCCGACCACGGGCGCCCCGAGATCACCCGACACCAGCTCGCCGTCGGGTGCGGCGTCGGTGACGAACAGCCGGAGGCGGCACGCCCGCACCTGGCGTTCGATCTCCGGACGGGTGAACTTCGGGCTCACCGGGGTGCACACCGCACCGAGCGCTCCGAGCGCGAGCACCAGGACGGCGTTGTCCAGGGTGTTCTCCAGGTGGACCCCGATGCGGTCGCCGACGGTGACTCCGCGCGTCCGCAGCTGCGCCGCCGCGCCGGCCGCGCGCAGCGCGAGACGACGCCGGAGGAGGCGGTTGCCGCTCTCGTCCTCGATGGCGACGCCGTCCGGGTCCGCCCCGACCAATCGCGCGAACGAGGCGATCCACGTCCGGCCCGCCACGACGTCGTATCCGGTCGCGCTGCTCGGCAGATCGGTCATCGCGCCTCTTCCTGCTCGGTGTTCGCCCGTCCTGGTGTCGACTACCCACGACGAGCAGGAATCTACTTACCGTACGTACGGTCAGAAGATAGTGTCGGCACGAGACAGCGAGCAAGCCTCGACGAGGGGATGCGCATGCACCAGAGTGCCGAGCTGGCCGGGTTCGCCGCGGGGTTGCGGGTGGATGCAGCGCCCGCCGCGGTCGTGACCAAGCTGCGGACGAACCTGCTCCACAACCTGGGAATGCTCCGCGCGGGAGCGCTCACCGGCATCTCGTCGGCCGGACTGGCGGCCGCCCTGCCGTACGACGGTCCGTCGGCGGCGACCCTGCTGCACGACGGGACCCGCACCCATCGCGATCGCGCGGTCGTCGCCAACGCCGCCATGATGCACGCGAGCGCCCGCGACGACACCTACCTGCCGGCCATCGCTCATCTGGCCGTGACGAGCCTGCCCGCCCTGCTCGCCGTGGGCGAGACGCTGGACTCGTCGGGTGCCGATCTCATGGCCGCGCTGCTCGCGTCCTACGAGGTCGGCGCGGCGGTCGGGGTGGATGTCGGGCCCGCGTGCGCCGCTCGTGGCTTCCGCCCGTCGAGCGTCCTGGGCGGTATCGCGGCGGCCGCAGGCGTGGCCCGGCTGCTGGGTCTGGATGCAGGACGGACGGCGTCCGCGATCGGTCTCGCCGCGGCGTTCGGGGGTGGCACCGGGCAGACGTGGCTCGCCGGCACCGACGAGTGGCAGTACCAGGTGGGCGTCGCCGGCCGCAACGGGTTGCTCGCCGCCGAACTGGCCGCGTCCGGTGCGATCGCGGCGCCCGACTCGCTCGAAGGCGCCGCGGGGCTCTACCCGGCCCTGACGGGCTCGCGCACGCCCCACGCTGCTGCGGCGGCGCTCGGGACGCGCTGGCGCGTCCTGGATGTCACGTACAAGCCGTACCCGATCTGCGCGATCAACCAGATGCCGGTGACCGTGGTGGTCGCCATGGGCACCCACTTCGGCTACTCCGGTGACCAGGTCGACGCCGTTCGGGTGCTGCTACCGCCGTCGGAGGCCGCCTACCCGGGCACGGATCGTCGTGGACCGTTCGCGAGCGCGAACGGCGCGCTGATGAGCGCCCCGTTCTGCCTCGCCGCGGGCATCCTGCACGGCACGGTCACCCGCGGCATGCTCGAGGCGGTGGACGACGTTGCCGTGACGACGCTGGCGCGCCGCATCGAGGTCGTCGCGGACCCGGACCTGACGCCGGGTCGTTGCCGCATCGTCGTCCACGCCGACGGAACGGAACACGACAGCGACACGCTGCCCACGCCGCCCGGCTTCGACTGGACGTTCGCCGAGGTGCACCGGCGCCTGGCCGACGCGGCCGACCAGCGCGGCCTGAGCGACGACGCACTGCAACGGCTGGTCGACTGCATCGCCGAGCTGGAGCACAGGCGGGTTCGCGACCTCGTGACCGCCATCGTCCGGGAGTGACGTGTCGCCCTCAGCCGAGCGGGATCGACCGCAGCCCGAGTGCCGCGGCCTCCTGGAAGATCAGTTCGGGGACGAGACAGGCGGGCGAGAGCCGCAGCAGGAAGCGCACCGACTCGGCCACGTCCTCGGGGCGGACCATCTCGGCCGGCGCCAGGTGCTCCTTGACGTAGTCGCTCAGCGACGTGTCGACGTAGCCCGGGCACAGCGCGACGAAACGGATGCCACTGGCGTAGAGCTCGCGGTTCATCGAGTCGGTGAAGCCGACGATGCCGTGCTTCGCCGCCGCGTACACGCTGAGACCGGCCGAGCCGACCTTGCCGCTGATCGAGGCCACGTTCACCACCAGCGAACGACCGGTCGCGGCCGCGCTCTTCTCCAGCAGCGGTTGCGCCGCCTGGGTCGCGAGGATGACCGCGCGCAGATTGACCGCGAGCTGCAGGTCGATCTGCTTGACCGACTGGCCGTTCAGGGGCGACGGAATGCCCATGCCCGCGTTGTTGACCAGCACGTCGAGCGAACCGAACCGGTCCCGGTGCGCCTCGACGATCCGCAGGACGTCCGCCTCGTCGGCGACGTTGGCGGTGAGGTCGTACGCCTCCCCGCCCTGCGCCGTGATCTCGTCGCGCGCGGCGGCGAGGGCGACCGGGTTGCGCGCCACCATCGTGACGGCGTGCCCGTCGGCGGCCAGCGCACGGCAGATGGCGAGGCCGATGCCCCGCGATGCGCCGGTGACCAGCGCGGACGACTTCGCCACGAGATTCCTCTCACTTACCGTACGGACGGTCAGTCTATAGAGTAGGCCGTCCGAGAGCCAGAGGGGTCCGTGCCGTGATCATCGACTTCACCGACGAGCAGGTCGCGCTGCGCGACACCGTCCGCGACTTCGCGAAGAACCGGGTCGCGCCGCGGGCGCGCCGCCTCGACCGCGAGCAGGAGTTCCCGCGCGAGAGCTGGGACGACGCGGCGAAGCTGGGCATCCTCGGCATGTGCGCCCCGGAGGCGTACGGCGGCGGCGGGCTGGGCGTCACCGACATGTGCATCGTCGGCGAGGAGCTGGCGGCCGTCTGCCTGTCCACGACGGCGACCCTGCTGCACCAGGCCGACCTCGTCGTCGCCCGCTTCGTCCGGCACGGCACCGAGGAGCAGAAGCGTCGCTACCTGCCCGGGCTGTGCGACGGCACGCTCATCGGCTGCCTCGCCATCACCGAGCCCGAGGCGGGATCGGACGCGATGTCGATGCGCACCCGTGCCGAGCGCACCGACGACGGCTGGGAGATCACCGGCGCCAAGACGTTCATCACGACGGCGCCGGTAGCGGACTTCGCGCTGGTGTACGCGCGCACCGGCGAACCCGGCTCCCGGGAGCTCGGGCTGTTCGTCGTGGACCTCACCGCCGAGGGGGTGTCGCGCGGCCGGTCGTTCCACAAGATGGGGTGGCGCGGCTCGCCCACCGGCGAGTTCGCCATGGACCGCGTGCGGTTGCCCGCCGACGCCGTGATCGGCTCCGGCACCGACGGCCGCGCCATCCTGATGGCCGGGCTGAACAGCGAGCGCATCGTGATGGCGGCCGAGAGCGTCGGCATCGCCCGGGGCGCCCTCGACGTCGCGCTCGACTACGCACGGGGACGCGAGCAGTTCGGGCGACCGATCTCGTCGTTCCAGCTGATCCAGGCCAAGCTCGCCGACATGTTCACCGGCGTCGCCGCCGGCCGCACGCTCACCTACGCCACGGCGAAGGCGCTCGACGAGGGACGCGGCGACGGCCTCACCGCACTGGCCTCGGCGTGCAAGGTGTTCACCTCCGAGGTCGCGGCGAAGGCCACGAGCGAGGCCGTCCAGATCCTGGGCGGCAACGGCTACACCGACGAGTACCCCGTCGAGCGCTTCATGCGTGACGCCAAGCTCATGGAGATCGGCGGCGGCACCTCCGAGATCCAGCGTCACATCGTGGCGCGCGAGCTGCTGCACGATCGCGCCGTGCTGTGAGCGCACCGGCCACCGACCGGCTCACGCGCCCCGACGTCGTCGGCGCGTTGCTCGCCGAGGTCACCGGCGACGAGCGGTGGCGACGGCCGCGGGCGACCCTCATCGCCGGCGGCAAGTCGAACCTGACCTACCTGCTGGCCAGCGAGGCGGGCGAGCTCGTGCTGCGGCGGCCCCCCGACGGCGCGGTGCTGGCGACGGCCCACGACATGGGACGCGAGGCGCGGGTGCAGCGGGCACTGGCGGGCACCGAGGTCCCCGTCGCGACGATCCTGCTCGTCGACGACGGCGACGCCCTCGGCGTGCCCTTCTACGTGATGGAGCGGGTTCCCGGCCTCGTCGTGCGTGACGCCCTGCCGGCCGGGTTCGCCCCGACCAGGGCCGGCCGCCACGCGGTCGGCGCGGCGCTGGTCGACACCCTCGCCGACCTGCACTCAGTCCGGCCGGCGGACGTGGGGCTGGCCGACTTCGGCCGGCCGGACGGCTTCGTGCCGCGGCAGCTGCGGCGGTGGCGGCAGCAGTGGGAGGCCAGCCGCGACGACGAGGTCGCCGCCGTCGACGAGCTGTGCACGCGGCTGTCGACCCGCGTCCCGGCGAGCCGAGCCGCCGGGATCGTGCACGGCGACTACCGCCTCGACAACTGCGTCGTGGACGCGCACGACCACGGCCGCATCGCCGCGGTGCTCGACTGGGAGCTGTCCACCCTGGGCGATCCCCTCACCGACGTCGGCATGTTCGCGTTCTACTGGGCCGACGCCGCGGCCGTCATCCCCAGCCTCATCGCGGCGGTGACCCACCAGCCCGGCTTCCCCACGGTCGACGACGTGACCGAGCGCTGGTCCGCCCGCACCGGGATACCGATCGACGACCTCGGCTGGTACCGCGCGTTCGCGCACTTCAAGTTCGCCGTCATCGCTGCGGGCATCCACCGGCGCGTGCAGGCCGGTGCGATGGACGGGCAGGACTTCGGTGACCTCCGCGCCGAGATCGCCGCCACCGCGGAGAGCGGTCTCAGCCTCGTTCCCGCCTGATCAGGAGACGCCATGGACTTCGACCTCTCCCCCGCGGCCCACGACGCCTGCGAGCGCATGTGGGCGTTCATGCACGAGCACGTGTTCCCGGCCGAACCGGTGTGGAGCGCCTGGCTGGCCGAGCACGGCGAGCACGCGCATCCCCCGGTGATGGCCGAGCTCAAGGCCGAGGCGCGACGCCGTGGCCTGTGGAACCTCTTCCTGCCCGCCCGTTCGGGCCTGTCGAACCTGGAGTACGCCGCGGTCGCCGAGATCTCGGGCTGGTCGCCGGTCATCGCGCCGGAGGCCATCAACTGCCAGGCGCCGGACACCGGCAACATGGAGACGCTCGAGCTGTTCGCCACGCCCGAGCAGCGCGAGCGCTGGCTCGAGCCGCTGCTCGACGGCACGATCCGCTCGGCGTTCGCGATGACCGAGCCCGACGTCGCCAGCTCGGACGCGACCAACATCGCGACCCGGATCGAGCGCGACGGCGACGACTACGTCGTGAACGGTCGCAAGTGGTGGATCACGGGGGCGGCGGACGCGCGCTGCGAGGTGTTCATCGTGATGGGCAAGACCGACCCGGACGCCGCGGCGCACCGGCAGCAGTCGATGGTCCTCGTCCCCCGGGACACACCCGGCCTGCACATCGCGCGGCACCTGCCGATCTTCGGCTACCAGGACCAGCACGGGCACTCCGAGCTCGTGCTCGACGACGTCCGTGTGCCCGTCGCGAACCTGCTCGGCGCCGAGGGTGACGGCTTCACCATCTCGCAGGCCCGCCTCGGCCCCGGTCGCATCCACCACGCGATGCGCGCGCTCGGCATGGCGGAGCGGGCGTTGGCCCTCATGGTCGACCGTGCCCGCACCCGCGTCGCGTTCGGTGCGCCGCTGGCCGAGCAGGGCGTCGTGCAGGAGCTCGTGGCCCGCTCGCGCATCGAGATCGAGCAGGTCCGCCTGCTCGTGCTGAAGACGGCGTGGCTGATCGACCGGCACGGCGCGAAGGGTGCGCGCACCGAGATCGCGGCGATCAAGGTGGCGGCCCCGGCCGTCGCCACCGCCGTCATCGACCGTGCCATCGAGATCTTCGGCGGCGCCGGCGTCAGCGACGACTTCCCGCTCGCCTACTTCTACGCGTGGGCCCGGGTGCTGCGCATCGTGGACGGGCCGGACGCCGTCCACCGCCGCACGGTCGCCCGCGAGGAGTTCCGGCGGGCGGCCGCACGGTGACGCGCGCGGCCGTGACGGGGTGCCGGCCGCTCAGCGGCGTCGCGGGGCGGCGCGACGGCGTGCCGTCGCGGTGACGGCGGCGCCGGCCACGGCGAGGACGGCGCCGGCGAGCAGCAGGCCGCGCACGTCCACGCCCGTCGCGGCGGTGGCGCCGGCCGCGCTGCCCGGTCCGGCCGCGTCCACCGCGACCGCCGTCACCGTGTCGGCACCGGCGTCGGCTCCGGTCGTCGTGGGGGCGGTCGTGGGGGCGGTGACACCGGTCGACGGGGTCGCCGTCGCACTGCCGCCCGGCGGGGTCGGCGCCGCGGTGACGGTGAGGATCGCGGGGTCCGAGACCGCGGTGGCGAGCGCGTTGACGGCGGTGGCGCGGACCCGCAGGCCCGTCTGCGCCGTGCTCGTCCCGGTGACGGCGAGGGCGGTGCCGGTGAGGCGGTACCCCGGCGTGGCGGTCGTGACGTCGACCCACCCCGCGCCGCTGTCGGCCTGCCAGGTGACGGTCGGCGCCGGGCCGCCCGCGGTGGTGACGGCGAAGAACGCGTCGCGACCGGCCACCACCGTGCTGTCCGACGGGGACTCGGTGATCGAGGCGGGCGAGTCGACCTGCAGCGCGGCGGGTTCGCTCGCGATGGCGCCGGCCGCGTTGGTGAACACCGCGCGGTAGGCGCTGCCGTCGTCGGTCGCGGTCGCGTCGACGCTCAGCGTGCCGTCCGTCGCACCGGGCACGTCGGTGAAACCGGCCGCCCCGGCGGTCCGGACCTGCCACCGGACCGTGGGCTGCGGGTCGCCGTCCCCGGTGGCGGTGAAGGTCACGCCCGCGCTGTCGCCGGCCCCGGTCACCGCGACGTGGGCCGCGGCGGGCTGCCCGGTGACGCTCGGGCCCAGCCCGGCGCGGGTGAAGCGGGTGACGCCGAGCGGGAACGCGGTGCGGGTCTCGGCGTAGACGCTGTGCCCTGCCCCGGTCGCGACGACGAAGGTGAGCCGGGACCCGAGATCGGTCACCGCCTGCCGACGCAGCACCACGCCGTCGCGGATCGCGATCAGCTGCTTGTTGTTCGGCGCGCCGGCGTAGATCACCGCGTCGTCGTCGACGGCGATGCCGGCGACGATGGTGTCGGGGAGCGTCACCTGCCGGTCGACGCCGGTCGCCGTCAGCCGGGTGACGGTGCTGGTGTTCTGGTTGCGCAGCAGGTACAGGCTGCCGTCACCGCCGGCCACCACCTGCGAGTACCCGACGTTGGGGGCGGGGTCGCCGGCCGGCGCCGCGAACGCGGTCCCGGCGAGCTGGCTGACGGTCGCGGCGGCCCCGGCGCGCGCCGCACCGGGCGCGCTCACCGCGATGCGCAGCACGGCCGGGGCCGCGGTGCCGGAGTCGAGCGAGGTCCGGGCCAGCACGAGCGTGCCGTCCCCGTCGACGGCGAGGTTGCGGACCTGGCGGGGCCGGCCGTACCAACCGTCGGCGATGCTGCTGGCCGCGGGCGGTGCCGGCAGCGCGTAGGTGGTCTCGTCCCACTGCCCGCCGGAGTGCGTCCAGCCGACGACCGCGGCCGCCGAGTCGGTCGTGCCGATCGCCAGCAGCCGGTGGTGCGCCCGGTCCCAGGCCAGGCCGGTGACCGTGTCGGTCACGGTGGCGACGGTGTCGGTGGCCCAGGCACTGCCGGTCCAGCGGGCCGCGGCGAGCGTGCCGTCGTCCTGCAACGCGAAGACGGTGCCGGTGTCGGGATCGAACGCGTTCAGGTACGCAGTCGAGGTGCCGAGCGCGCCGTCACCACCGAGCTCGGCCATCGTGGTCGCGTCGAGCACCTGGACGGCGTGGCTGACGCTGTTGCCGCGCACCACGTAGACGAGACCGCGGGCCGGGTCGGGGTACAACGCGTCGAGGCTCAGCGCCTTGGGGTCCGACCAGGTGGCCGCGCGTTCGAGCAGTGGCGCCGCCGGACCGGTGAACACCTCGTCGGACCGGGGCGCGCCCCCCGGCCCCGTGTAGCGGAAGGCGACGGGGTCGAGCGCGGTGCCGGTGGGGTAGGCGAGGAACGCCGGCACCGCGTCCGCGGTCAACGTCGCCGGGATCGCGGACCACGCGGTGGTGCCGGTCGCGGCCGCGGCCGGCTGCACCGTCCCCGACGCGGGGTCGAGGTTCGCGACGGGGATGCGGCCGTAGTCCTTGACCGGCCCGCCCTGGTCGCCGGCCAGCAGCTGCCGGCTCGTCACCGCCATCGTCAGCGTCGACCCTGTGGCCGAGAGCGTGAGCTGCGGGCTGCTCAGGGTGATGTCGAGCAGGTACCCGCCGCTGCCGTCGGCGTGGGCACGGAAGTGCACTCCGCCGGTGAAGGTCACGCTGGTAGTGCCTGAGGCGGCGTCGTACGTGCCCTTCGACAGGGGGAAGTCGACGGCGCCGTCCGCCGCTCGCGTCGCGGGCTTGCTCGTGGCGATCCCGGCGTCGGTGACGTAGGAGCGGAACGACTGCTTGAACCCCCAGTGCAACGACCCCGTCGTGATCGCCGTGCTCTCGGCCCGCGCCACCCCCGGGGCGACCGCGGGGACGAGCGCCGTGACGACGGTGATCGCGCCGGCGACGAGGAGGCGGGCGACGGGCGGTGCTGACATGGGGCGGGTCCGTTCTCGGGCGGTGAGTCGGGTCGGGCGGGTCGCCGCCGGGTCGCCCGCTGCGCAGGGCAGCGGGCGACCGTCGGTGCGGCGTGGGTCAGGCGAAGGTGATGTTGCGGGTGGCGATGTCGGCCGCCCCGTTCGCCGTGTTGGACGTCTGCACCGCGCACTGGTGCGCCGTGGCGGCGCCCTTGCAGGTCACCGTCGCACCGCTGGTGCCGGTCGCGCCGTTCCAGCCGGTGAACGTCTTGCTCACCGACAGCGTGGTCGGGCCGAACGCGCCCGACGCGTTGGTGGTGACCACGACGTAGGACGCCTGCTTGCAGGCCGTTCCCGCCGCGGCGGTGACGTCGCACTCGGCGACGTAGAGGCTCGCGTTCGGCGTGAACCCGGTCCCGCGGACCGTCACGCTGGCCGTGCTGCCGAGACCGGTGGACGGGGTGACGGTCAGCGTTCCCGCGGCGAACGCGGACGGGGCGGCGACGAGCGCTCCGCCCAGTGCGAGACCGAGAACTCCGGCGCCGAGAGCGGCGGTGCGGCGGCGACGCCGGCCGTCCGGGACGGGGGTCGAGATGTTTTGCGGCATGGCGAACAGCCCTCCTACTATTGAGGCGCTTCGGCCTCTCACGGTGCCCGCGCTGAACGGCGCGAGGTCTTGCAGGCCGCAGCCGCACCACTCGCGCCCGGTACGACCGGACGCGGGACGGCGAAAGCCGCGGTGCCCGTCCTCGCTCGGCCTGCACGCCGCAGTGAGGACGGTGCCGTCCGCGACCGGGGGTCGCGGGTTAGGCATGCCTAAGTTAGCGCACGGGCGGGCGGTGCGGAACCCTTTCGCGCGGCCCGCCACTCGGCGGTGCCGACCGCCCGCCCGGACTCGCCGCGCGGCCCCCCGTCGCCTGACATAGGGTGTCGCCGACGTCGTGCCCGGCCTTCGCAGGAGAAGGGGGCACGGGGGCTCGGGGGGGAGCCATGCTTCAGGCCGGTCGTGTCCGTGCCGCGGTGATCGCGCTCGTGGTGGGAGCCACCGTCGCGACGGCGGCGGTCCCGGCGGCCACCGCCGCCGCGGCCGCGCCCCTCCCGACGATCGAGCATCCGCTCGGCTTCACCGACACCTTCGACAACGGGCGCACGGACGGCTGGACCGCGGTCACCGAGGGAACCGCCGCGGGGCCGGCGAAGTGGGTGGCGCGCAACGGGGCGCTGCAGCAGACCAGCAACGTCTACGGCGGTTCGGCCGCGCCGACCAGCATCGCCAAGCCGGGGACGATGTTCGTCGCCGGCAGCCCGCGGTGGCGCGACTACGACTTCTCGGTGTCGGCCCACACGGCCGACGACGACGCCTTCGGCGTCGTGTTCCGCTACACCGACCGCAACAACTACTACCGCTTCAGCATGGACCGTGAGCGCAAGTACCGCCGGCTCGTCGCCAAGGTGGGCGGGCGGTACCGAACGCTGGCGCAGAGCCGCGTCGTCGGTTATCGACCCGGCCGCTCGTACCGCATCCGCGTCGTCGCCGTGGGTGCCGACCTCACCGTCCTGCTCGACGGCGCGACCGTCGCACGGGCCCACGACGCCACCCTGCCCGCCGGCCGCTTCGGGCTCTACACCTGGGGCGCCCCGACGACCTTCGACTCGGTCACCGCATCCGTCCGCACCGACTTCTTCTCGATCGCGGTCCTGCCCGACACCCAGTACGAGGTCCGGGACGCGCCCCAGGTCCTGAACGCGCAGACCCGGTGGCTCGCCGCCAACCGGGCCGACCAGAACCTGGCGATGGTGCTGCACGAGGGAGACGTGGTCGACGACCTGACCGACTCGCGGCAGTGGTCGAACGCGGTCACCGGCCTCGACCAGCTCGGCGGCAAGATCCCCTTCGTGGTGGCGGCCGGCAATCACGACGTGCAGACCAGCAAGGACGACTATCCCCGCCCGGTCATCACCGCCCCGTTCAACGCGCTGATCGGGAAGCTGACCGACTACCACGTCGACGGGCGCTTCGCCCGGGACGACTCCCGCGACACCTACCACCTCTTCAGCGCCGGCGGGGTCGACTTCCTGGTCCTGAACCTGACGTTCGGCGCACCGGACGACGTGCTGCTCTGGGCCGGCCAGATCGCCGACCGTTACCCCGCCCGGCACGTCATCCTGCTCACTCACGACTACCTCGGCCAGAACGACGCCGTGCGCGGCGAGCCGGGCGACAAGTACCTGCCCAGCTCCTACAACCCCACGCTGAACGACGGCACCGCCATCCGGGACCGGTTCGTCCTGACCCACCCCAACGTGCAGTTCGCGTTCAGCGGTCACGTCATCGCCCCGACGAGGCCGGGCGTGACCTACTCCGTCGGTCGGCTCGTCAGCACCAACGACGCGGGCCGGCCGGTCTACCAGACCCTCACCAACTACCAGAGCATGCGCGGCGGGCAGGGCTACCTGCGGATCTTCCGCGTCTTCCCCGCGCAGTCGCGGATCGACGTCGTCACCTACTCACCCTCGCTGCACACCTACCTCGACGACGACGACAACCGCTTCTCCTACACCGATGTCGACCTCGGGCGCGGGGACGGTGCCGCACCGCCGGTGCCCTAGCGTCGTGCCATGACACGTCGCGCCCCGTTCCCGGAGTCCGCCGATCTCGCCCGCCTGCTGCTGCGCACCGCCGTCGGCGGCACGATGATCGCCCACGGCGTGAGGCACGGCCGCAGTCTCGAGGGCACCGCCCGCTGGTTCGGCGCCATCGGCTTCGAGCAGCCCGAGCTGCAGGCGAAGCTCTCGGCAGTGGTCGAGATCGGCAGCGGCAGCGCGATCGTCGCGGGTGCGGTCACGCCGCTGTCCGCTGCCGCCGTCGTGGGCACGATGAGCGTCGCGATCGCGACCGTGCACCGCCCCCACGGGTACTTCGTCACGGCCGAGGGCTGGGAGTACACCGGCTTCATCAGTGCCGTCAGCGTCGCGCTGGCCGCGCTCGGCAGCGGACGTTACAGCGTGGACCGACTGGTCGGCCTCGACCGGGTCGGCACGCCCGGGCGGCGCGCGCTGCTGGCGGCCGGGCTGGGGGTCACCGGGGCCGTGGCCCAGCTCGCGGCGTTCTGGCGAAAGCCCGCGGTGCCGTGACGCACCACGGCCGGACACGCGGCCGCTGCCCGGTGATCAGTGCGTGCGCGGGCCGGCTCCCGCGGATCGGGGGTGCCAGCGCTTCCACACCGCGGTGGCGGTCGCCCGCGGCTTGTCCTGCCACCTCAGCTCGGTGGCGATCGTCATCTGCTCGGCGTCCACCTCGACCGCGTGGCCGACGAGCCCGACCGGTTCGGTGAGCGGGGAGGGACGCAGATACCTGACGTCCAGGCCTGCCGTGACGAACCGCAGCGTGCCGTCGGCCGGCAGCCCGAGACGCTCCGAGGCGAGCGCCACGGCCGCGGCGCCGTGGCAGTCCAGCAGCGTCGCGATGATCCCACCGTTGAGGTATCCGAGCCCGTTGTCGTGCTCTGGCCACGGCAGGAACTCGGCCGAGACGACCCCGTCGCCGGCATCGACGCTGCGCAGGCGCAGCCCCTTGGCGTTGGCGGGCCCGCAGCCGAAGCACGGCAGGTCGGGGAAGAAGCGTTGCTGGATGCTCGGTTCGTCCACGGCGCCATGATCGCGCACGCGGTCCGCACGACCGACTCCCGTGTCCGGACCGTTGCGCTACGACCGCGCGCGGCCGACGGCGAGTGCGATCGGCGCCGCAGCAGAGGCCGCGTGACGCACACGCGTCGGGCAGGCTGATCGACTTCGTCCTCCTCGGGGTCGCCCGCCAACTCAGCGAGATCTCGGACAAGATAGTGACCGCGGGTCGAGCTCACTCTCCGCTGACGAGCATGCTCACCCTCGTGGGATCCCACGGCACGAAGGACGCATCGACCTCCCGCACGCACCGGGGAAGGACCGACGGGTGACCGAACCACTCACCGCCGCGGAGTTCGCCGCCCGGTCACCGGTCACCGACCTACGCCTCGACGCCGACGGCACGCCGGTGGACACGCTGACCGTCGTCGACGTGGGCACCCCGCAGGACCGGGACGAGGTCGCGGCCGCGGTGCGCGCCGCCCGCCGGCGACGGGTCGGGGTCCTGGTCGGAACGGCTCGTGCCGGCGTCGCCGCGGAGCTCCGCCCGTTGGTGGCGGAGCTCGACTGCACGATCGTGGCGGAGCTCGACTGCACGGTCGTGGCGAGGACGGCCGACTCCCCCGCACAGATGGCCGTCGCCGATCCGGACGCGGCACTGGCCGAGATCGCGGCCACCGTCGCGCGAGCACCGCGTGCCACGGCAGCCTTCGTGGCCCTCCTGCGCCAGACCGCGGTGCTGGACCCGACCGCGGGCATCGCCGCCGAGTCGGCCGTGTACTCGACGCTGCTGGCCGGTCCCGAGTTCGCGGCGTGGCTCGCCACCCGTCCACGTCACGCCGTTCCCGCTCCCGACGAACCCGCGGTCCTGCTCACCCGCGACGACCGGACGCTCACCATCGAGCTCGATCGACCGGGTCGTCGCAACGCCTTCGACCGCGCGATGCGTGACGGGCTCGTCGAGGCCTTCGAGCTGGTCGCGGCGGACGACAGCATCACCCACGTCGAGCTGCGCGGACGCGGACCGGCGTTCTGCGCCGGCGGCGACCTCGCGGAGTTCGGCACCTCGCCCGACCCGGCGAGCGCCCATCTCGTCCGGATCGATCGCAGCGTGGGCTCCCGCGTGGACCGCTGTCGCGACCGCGTCACCGCCTACCTGCACGGGGCCTGCGTCGGGTCGGGCATCGAGGTGCCGGCCTTCGCCGCCGACGTCGTCGTGGCGCCGGACACGACCGTCCGGTTGCCCGAGCTGAGCATGGGGCTCGTACCGGGCGCCGGCGGGACGGTGTCGATCACCCGCCGCACCGGCCGGTGGCGCGTGGCCTTCCTCGGGCTCACCGGCCGCGCCGTCGACGCCGGCACCGTGCTCGACTGGGGCCTCGGGGACCGCGTCGGTGAGTGAGGCGTGGGCGCGCAGCGGGGCCATGTGGCTCACCGGCCGCGCCACCCGCCCGCCGCTCGTCGCTGCCGGCGATCCCGCCGGAGTCGTCGAACGCGCCCTCGCTCGGCTGCGTCGCCGGACGACGGACGTCGCCTTGCCCGATGTCGGAGTCCTGGGCGAGCGTGCGGCACTCGTCGGTCTCGGTCGCCGCGGCGTCGTCACCGCGGGTGGTGCGGGCCGGCTGCTGCGGACCGCGGACGGCTGGGTCGCACTGTCGCTCACGCGCCCCTCGGACGTCGACCTCGTGCCGGCGCTGACCGAGCGGGCCGTCGCCGACGACCCGTGGCAGGCGGTCGCCCGCTGGTGTGCGCACCGCACCCGGGACCAGGTCGTGGAACGCACGGCGCTGCTCGGCCTGGCGGCCGCCGGCGTGCCCGACCGTCCCGAGACCGGCGGCCGGCCCGGCGTCGTCCGACGCGAGGGCGACCACACCGTCGCGGCCGGAGCCCGATGGCGCGTGCTCGACCTCAGCTCGCTGTGGGCCGGGCCGCTGTGTGCGCACCTGCTCGGCCTGCTCGGCGCCGACGTGGTCAAGCTGGAGTCCCCGATGCGTCCGGACGGCGCGCGATCGGGTCACGCCGGGTTCTACGACCTGCTGCACCACGGGCACCGCAGCGCCGCGCTCGATCCCGGCTCGGCGGCGGGGCGCACGCTGCTGCGGCGATTGGTCGCGCGAGCCGATCTGGTCATCGAAGCGTCACGTCCGCGGGCGCTGCGGCGCTGGGGGCTCGACGCCGACGACGTCGTCGCGGCGGGGACGGCATGGCTGAGCATCACCGCGTACGGCCGCGAGCAGGAGCACCGGGTGGGGTTCGGTGACGACGTCGCCGCCGGCGCCGGACTGGTCGCGTGGGACGAACAGGGTCCCGTCTTCGCCGGCGATGCGCTCGCCGACCCGCTCACCGGTGCCGTCGCCGCCGCGGCGGCCGCCGAGTGTCTCGCGCGGGGCCGGGCAGCCCTCGTCGACGTCTCGATGCACGACGTCGCCCGCGAGAGCGCAGCCGCGCAGTCGGTCGCCGGCGAGCACCGGGCGGCCCGACCCCGGTCCCGCCCGCTCCCGGCCCCCGCGTCGTCCCTCGGCTCGGACACCGGCGCGGTCGTCGCCGACTGGCTGGGCCGTTGACCGGCGCCTCCCCCCTCGACCGCGACTCGCCCCGTCGACTGGCGACTTCTCTCGTCGACTGGCGACTTTCCGGCCGACTGGCGACCTGTACCTCGCCAGTCGGCCGGAAAGTCGCCAGTCGGCTGGGAAGGTCGCCAGTCGGTGGCGGAGGCGCTGTCGGACAAAGGTTGCTTAATCTCATAATGCTTATAAGTTAACGACTCATCAGACCGACCAGCGAAGGGTGAGTCAGTGCCGACCAACAAGCCCAGACAGCGGTGGCGGGCCGCCGCCGCGATCGCCGGTGCCGTGATGCTGACGGCCGGTCTCGCACCGGCCGCGCACGCGGCCCCGACCGGCAGCGGCGGGATCGTCATCAAGGAGTTCAAGCCGTTCGCGACGCCCGCGAGCTTCCCGTGCGAGGTGGCCCTCGACAACAACGGCAACCTGTGGACGGACCAGTTCACCGGCAACGGCTACGGCAAGGTCGACCCCCGCACCGGCGCCGTGAGCGAGATCAAGCTCCCCAACGCGGGCGGCCTGCCGGGTGGCCAGAACCGCGGCCCGAACGGCGACATCTGGTTCGTCGAGGCCGGCGGCAACGCGCTGGGGGTGCTGCACCCCGACACCGAGACCATCACCACCCTGCCCTTCCCCTGGGCGGGCGTCAGCGTGAACGCCCCGCTGCTCAACCCGCTGCAGAACGGCCTCGGCATCCCCTTCGACAACAGCTGGGCGAAGGACGGCAAGATCTACTTCACGCTGATCGGCCTCAACGCGATCGGCAGCTACGACCCGACGACCAAGCAGTGGGCCAAGTACGACATCCCCACGCCGCTGGCCGGGCCGATCGCCATGGAGAAGGGCACCGGCAACACCATCGCCATCGCCGAGGGCACCGCGAACAAGATCGCCACCTTCGACGTCTACACGCACAAGTGGGTCGAGTACCCGATCCCGACCGCGATCCCCAGCGTCCCGGGCGGGCTGACCGTGTCGCCGGACGACAAGTACATCTACTTCCCGGCCGATCTCACCAACCAGATCGGACGCATCGACGTGGCCACCGGCAAGATCACGATGTACGACCTGCTCGCGCTGCGCAAGAAGCTGCTCGGCGACACGCTGGCCCTCGCCTCGCCGTTGCCCAACCCCGGCCAGATGCGCTTCGGCAGCGACGGCAAGCTGTACTTCGTCGAAGGGACGTTCTCCGGCGGCGGACGTATCGGCCAGCTCGACGTCGCGACGTCCGAGTTCCACGAGTACAACACGCCGACCCCGGTCTCGCTGCCGTGCGACCTGAACAACACGGTGCCGGGACGGATCTACTTCGGCGAGTTCGCGGGCAACCGCATCGGCTACTTCGACATCCCCAACACGACCGACGTGTCGAACACGTATCCGTTGTACGGCTGAACCCCCACCCCCGTCGGCCCCCGAGACCCCGGTCTCGGGGGCCGACGTCGTTCGCGTCGGGCGCCGCCGCGACGAGGCATCTCGACAGCGTCGTCTCATCCTCGTAATCTTTATATAGTCAACTAGGGAGGTCACGTGGCGAGGTCCTCCGCACGCCCCGTCGCCGCTGACCCGGCCCGGTTCGCCGAGTTCTGCGCCGCCACGGCGTTCCGCGGCCTGCCGCCGTCGCGGCTGGCCGCGCTCTTCGACCGCTCGCGCTACTGGCAGGCCGGACGTCGCCAGCAGTTGTTCACCGCCGGCTCGCAGGGTGACGACATGTTCGTGGTGCTGGCCGGGAAGGTCGCGCTGACCTACGAGCACCGCGGCGCCCAGGCCACGATGGTCGAGGTGATGACCCGCGGGGACCACTTCGGCGAGAGCGGGGCGCTCATCGGCGGACGGCGACTGCTCACGGCCTCGGTGCTCAGCGATCGCGCCGAGCTGGTCATGCTGCCGGGGACGCCGCTACGAGCATGGCTCGCCGAGCACCCGGACGCGGCCCTCAACCTGTTGGGCTGCCTGGCGCGTCGCGTCAGGAACGTCACGGTGACGACGACCGACACCGCCCTGTTGACCCTGCCGAGCCGGCTGGCCAAGCAGCTGCTCCAGCTGGCCGAGCGCTTCGGTACCGACACCGCACGCGGCATCGTGATCGACCACGAGCTGACCCAGTGGGAGCTCGCCCAGCTGACCGGCTCGACCCGCGAGACCGTGAACAAGGCACTGCGGCACTTCGAGACGCGCGGGTGGATCCGCACCGACGTGCGGAGCGTGACCGTACTCGACTCCGACGCGCTCGCGCGGCGTAGCCACTGACATCCCCTGACACCCCACTGCCAACGTGCCGGTGCGACCCGACGCACCGTCGATCGGAGAGGTCACGAGTGAACACACCGGAGGTCCTGGTCGAGACCGTCGACCGGGTCTGCGTCATCACCATCAACAGGCCGCAGGCCCGCAACGCGATCGACCACGCGGTCGCTGCGGCGGTGGCCGCGGCCGCCGACGAGCTGGACCGGCGCGACGAGCTGACGGTCGGCATCCTCACCGGCGCGGGTGGCAACTTCTGCGCCGGCATGGATCTCAAGGCCTATCTCGCGGGCGAGATCGTCGAGATCGGCGAACGGGGCCTCGCCGGCATCTGTCAGCAACCGCCCGCCAAGCCGCTCATCGCGGCCGTCGAGGGGTGGGCGCTCGCCGGCGGGTGCGAGCTGGCGCTGGCCTGCGACCTGATCGTGGCGGCGGACGACGCGCGCTTCGGCCTCCCCGAGGTCAAGCGGGGGCTGGTGGCCGGCGGGGGCGGCCTGCTGCGGCTCCCGCGCCGCGTCCCGGCGTCCGTCGCGTTGGAGCTCGCCCTCACCGGCGACCCGTTGCCGGCGGCGGACGCCCACCGCGTCGGCCTGGTCAACCGGCTGACCGAGCCCGGTGGCGCCCTCGACGCGGCGCTGCAGCTGGCCGGCCGCATCACCCCCAACGGACCGCTCGCGGTCGCGGCGACCAAGGAGATCATCACCCGGTCGGCCGACTGGACCCTCGGCGAGGGCTTCCGGGCGCAACGCCCCATCCTCGACCCGGTCAACGCCTCGCAGGACGCGCACGAAGGTGCTCGGGCGTTCGCCGAGAAGCGCGCTCCGGTGTGGCAGGGGCGGTGACCCACCCACCCGCTAATCCTTGCAAAGATAACAAGGCTGTGCCAGGGTGGCGATCGTGGCGAGGCGGCCCTGACGCCGTCGCCGGGGAACGGGAGTAGGGAGCCGCAGTGGCTGACACCCATGAGCCGACGGTCGACTTCGACCACCACACCCCGGAGTTCGGCCAGGACGCCGCACGCAAGTTCGCCGAGCTGCGCGAGCGGTGCCCGGTCGCGCACTCGGCACACTACGAGGGCTTCTGGGTGGCGTCGACGTACGACACGGCGCGGCAGGTGATCAGCGACGACGTCAACTTCACCGTCGAGCGCAGCGCCGACGGCACCCAGGGCGGCAAGCTCATCCCGACCGCGGCGCACGCGCCGTCCGTCATCCCCGGGGTCCTGGACGGCGAGGCCCACGACCGGCTGCGCCGGCCGCTGCGCACCCTGTTCGCCAAGGGCAGCATCGAGAAGCGGGTGGCCCCGGTGGCGCGCCGCGTCGCCGACGAGCTGGCCGCCGAGCTCGCCGGTCGCGACGAGTTCGACTTCGCCCACGAGTTCAGCTTCCGACTCACGGTCGCCACCATCTTCGACTTCGTCGGGCTCGACGAGATCGAGGACAAGGGCACGTTCATCCTCATGCTCGAGGACGCCTTCGCGATCGACCCGGAGGCCGGGGGTGAACGGGACGCGCTCGCCACGTCCGTGTCCGGGCAGTACCAGGAGGCCGCGGCCTACGTGCTCGACGTGGTACGAGCCCGCACCGCGGAGCCCCGCGACGACCTGATCTCGCACCTGGTCGACCCCGCGACCGGGTTCACCGAGGACGAGTGCGTGTCCCTGGCCCTGTCGATGGTGCTCGGTGGGGTGCGCACCACGGCGTCGTCGATGGACCACATCGTGCTGCACCTCGACGGCGACCGGGAGCTGCGCGCGCGGCTGCGCGACGACCGCTCGCTGATCCCGGGCGCCGTGGACGAGCTCACCCGGCTGTCGGCCGTGACCCCGCTCGTGGCCCGGACCGCCCGGCACGACGTGCGGCTCGGCGCGGTGCAGGTACGCGCCGGCGACCGTGTCGCGGCGCTCATCGCGTCGGCCAACCTGGACGAGGACCGCTTCGGCGACGCCGCGGCGGTGCAGCTCGGCCGCCGCGACGGCCTGCACCTGTCCTTCGGTGCGGGGCTGCACTACTGCCTCGGCATCTGGCTGGCCAAGATGGAGCTCCGGACCGCGATCGAGACGCTGCTCGACCACATGCCCGACTACGCGGTGGTGACCGAGGGCATCCGGCGCTACGAGCTCGTCGGGGTGAACAACGGCTTCCACCGCCTGCCCGTCCGACCGCGGCCGTGAGCGGCCGCGCGCAGCGATGACGACGGCTCCCGCGGTCCGGTACGAGGTCGATCGCGACGAGCACCTGGCGCTGATCACCATCGACCGGCCGGAGGCCCGGAATGCCGTGAACGGCGCGGTGGCCGAGGGGATCGAGGCCGCGATCGACGCGGTCGAGGCCGATCCGCAGGTGTGGGTCGCCGTCCTCACCGGCGCCCCGCCCGCCTTCTGCGCCGGGGCCGACCTGCGTGAGATCCGTGCCGGCAACACCCGCTGCCTGACGACGCGCCGCGGCGGCCTCGCCGGCATCGTCCGACGCGAACACGCCACGCCGATCATCGCGGCGGTGGAGGGCCCGGCCCTTGCCGCGGGGACGGAGATCGTGCTGGCGTGCGACCTGGTCGTCGCGTCGACCACCGCGACCTTCGGGCTGGTCGAGGTGAAGCGCAGCAACGTCGCCGCCGGCGGCGGCCTGTTCCGGTTGCCGCGCCGCATCCCGCTGGTCAAGGCGATGGAGTGGGCGCTCACCGGCGACACCTTCCCGGCCCCGGTCGCCGCCGAGCTTGGCCTGGTCAACGAGGTGTGCCCGGCCGGTCAGGCGGTGACCCGTGCCCGCGCGCTCGCCGCCCGGATCACCGCGAACGCCCCGCTGGCCGTACAGCTCTCGCGCACGGTCGTCCTCGACACCGCCTACGCCCCGGACGAGGTCGGCTGGGAGCGCTCCCGCGCCGCCGTGCGCTCCGTCGCGGCCACCGACGACTTCCGTGAGGGCGTCCACGCGTTCCTGGAGCGTCGCGACCCGCGCTGGACCGGGTCCTGACGTGCGGCTCGTCTTCCACCTGCCCGCGCCACGCCGCTCCAGCACGCTCACCCTGCCGCAACTGCTCGACCTCGCCGGTACCGCCGAGGAGCTCGGCATCGCCGCCGTCGCCGCGAGCGACCATCCCTTCCCGGTCGTCGCACGCGGCGCCCCCGCCCACCACACCTACGACCCGTTCGTCCTGTTGAGCCTGGTGGCGGCCCGCACGTCACGGGTGCAGCTGCTGTTCAGCCTGCTCGTCGCGCCGTACCGCAACCCGTTCCTGACCGCGTCGATGCTCGCGACCCTCGACGCCGGCTGCGCCGGCCGCGTCGTCGCCGGCCTCGGGGCCGGCTACGTGCGCAGCGAGTTCGACGCGCTCGGCGCCTCCTACGCCGACCGGTCGGGGCAGACCGCGGCGACCGCGCGAGCCATGCGCGCGGCCTGGACGGGACAGCCCGTGCAGCTGGCCGGCGAGGGGTGGACGGCCCGCGGCAACACGCTGCGCCCGGTGCCGCCCGCCGGGCACGAGATCCCGCTCTGGCGCGGCGGCAACAGCCGTCTCGCCGTGGCGCAGGCCGCCCGCGAGTTCAGCGGGTGGATGCCGTTCGAGGTGGCCGAGGAGTGGGCGGGGTCGGCCGCGACCGCCGCGGCGACGGTGCGCACGCTGCGCGACCGGGTCGAGCGGTACCGCGCGGCCCACGCGCACCATCACCCCGACCGGTCGCCCGCCGTGTGCTTCGTGCGCACCGACCCCGGCTGGACGCGCGACGAGGGCCGGGCCGTCGACGAGATCGGCCAACTGGCCGAGGCCGGCGTCACCTGGCTCGAGTCCGGCAGTGCCGGCCGGTCGGCCGGCGAGGTCCGCGACGACCTGCACCGCTTCGTCGCGTGCCACTCGGCCGCGCGGCCGTGACGTCGACCCGCTGGCCGCTCGGCATCTGCCGGCTGGCCTGGCCGACCGACCTCGGCACCGCCGCACGCGAGGCCGCCCGCCTGCGCTTCGCGCACCTCGACGTCTTCGCCGACGACCCGGATCCGGGCCTGCTGCCGACCGGCGTCCGGCTGTCCCGGACCCCTCGCGCGGGGTGCGCGTGGCCCGCCCCGCCGCGCGGAGCCGATCGGGACGCGGAGATCGACCGGCTGCGCCGGATCGCCGATCCCTACGTCGAGCCGTGGGCCGGGTCGCTGTTCGGCGACGACGACGCGGTGCGTGACCTCGTCGCCCGGGTCCCGGCCGTCCGCGTCGTCGTGGACACCGGTCACGTGACCGCGTGGGGCGGTGATCTCGGCGCCCTGCTGCCGCTCGCCCACCACGTGCAGCTGCGCCAGGCGGCACCGGGACGCGCCCAGCTGCCGGCCGATCGCGGGACGGTCGACTTCGCCGCGGTGTTCGCCGTGCTCGAGCGGTGCCGCTACGACGGGCTGCTGTCGATCGAGTACTTCGACCTGCCGCGACTCGGCTGGCCGCTGACCGATCCGGTCGGACACGCAGTGCAGCTGGCCGAGCACGTTAGGCCGATGCTGCAGCTGCGTTGAGGCACCGGCGGCTCAGTCCATCGGCTCGGTGCCGAACAGCGCCAGGCTGCTCAGCTCCGAGATCGGCCCGCCCGAGCACAGGCAGATGCGGGCGCCCGGGACGGGGTTCGCCGACTCGCCCCGCAGCTGACGCACCGCCTCGACCGCGTTGCCCATGCCGTGCAGGAAGCCCTCGGCCATGTCGCCGCCGCTCGTGTTGATCGGCAGCCGCCCCGACGGCGCGACGAGGTTGTCGAAGGTGAGGACCTCCGCCGCGTTCTCGCGGGTGCAGAACCCCAGGTCGAGCAGCGCCGCCACGGCCGGCCCGGTGAAGTTGACGTAGAGCTGCAGGACGTCGACATCGGCCGGGCCGAGACCGGTCCGGGCCCAGACCCGTCGCGCCGGGCCGAGCTGCGCCGAGGCCGTGTACGGCTCGTGGTTCTCGTCGAGCTCGCCCCACCGCGGGCCGAGCGCGCCGTAGGCCGAGGCGAGCAGGTAGACGGGCTTGTCGGTCAGGTCGCGCGCGCGCTCGGCCGAGGTGAACACGATCGCGGCCGCCGCGTCGTTCTCGCGCGAGGAGTCGAACAGGCGGATCGGATCGGCGAGCAGCCGTGCCTCGTCGTAGACGTCCTCGGTCAGCGACGTGGTCTCACCGACGGCGCCGGGATTGCGGTTGGCGTGGTGATAGCAGGCGCGGGCGATCGCCGACAGCGCGCTGCGCGGGATCCCCTCGGCCTCGAGCAGTCGCTGGGTCCGCAGCGCGAGCGCCTGGATCGGCGAGTCGACGCCGTGGACGCGGTAGTGCGCCCCGAACACACCCTGGATGACGGCGGAGCTCAGCCGCCCGCTGGTCGACTGCGCGGTCGCCCGGTAGACGACCACGGTCTCGGCCTGGCCGGACACGATGGCCGCCTCGGCCTGCGCGATCGCCGCGGCACTGCCGCCGCCTCCCCCGCCCCACACCAGACTCGACCACCGCAGCTCCCTCGTGCCGAGCGGACCGGCCAGCCGGGTGCCCTCCTGCAGGTCGGCGCCGTAGGAGACGAAGCCGTCGATGTCGCGGGCGTCGATGCCGGCCATGCGGGCCGCGTCGTCGATCGCCATGAGCAGCAGCTTGCGTTCGGCGTGCGGCGACCGGCCGCGCTTGTAGTAGGGGGTCGTGCCGAATCCGACCGCCGCGACCTGACCGGCCTTCATCGTGCCCCACCCGCCAGCGTCCACTGCAGCGCGGGCAGGTCCAGCGTGCGTTCCGACGGCGCGGCGACGTGGCCGATCACGGACGCCCCGATGCGGACGTCACGCTCGTCCGCGTTACCGACCAACAGCCCGAGCAGCCGCGCACCACCGGCCTGGGGCAGCTCGACGAGCACGTTGACGTAGGGCACGAGGTCGGCGAAGGCCGGCACGAAGGCCTGCCGGGTCCGCGTCCAGCTGTAGACGGTGCCGGTCGCCTCGACGACCTCCCACCCCAGGTCGTACGACCCGCACTCCGGGCACCGCCAGTCCGCCGGCCACCGCCAGGCCCGGCAGGCGACGCAGCGCTGCACCCGCAGCTCGCCGCGGCCGAGCCCGTCCCAGAACGGGAAGTCGACCCGCTGGTCGAACGGGTCCACCTGGTCGCGTTCCGTCGCCATGCCACCCCATCCGGTCGAGTTATCCTTGAAAAGATAACAACCTTCTGCGACGGTAGCGAGAGCCGCGCCGGGGTGCGTCTCCGGCCGCGTCCCCGTGAGACCGATCGAAGGAGACCACGGTATGCACCCTGGACGTGCCGCGTCCCGCCGCGTCGGCGGGCAGCGATGACGGGCGACACGTCCGGTCCGACGCAGCGACGTGGCCGGCGCATCGCCATGACCGTCGCCGAGCGTGACGCGTTCCTCGCCGAGGAGCGCACCTGCCGGGTGGCCACGACGTCGACCGCCGGACCGCACGTGACGCCGCTCTGGTTCCACTGGGACGGCCATGCCCTCTGGCTGACGTCGCTGTTCGGCTCGCAACGCTGGCTCGACCTGGAGCGCGATCCCCGGGTGGCGGTCATCGTCGACACCGGACACGACTACGACCAGCTGCGCGGCGTCGAACTGCGCGGCACGGCGCGACCGGTGGGCGAGCGACCGCGCACCGGGCTCGCGGACCCGGAGCTCGTCGACGTCGAACGGGAGTTCTCGCGCAAGTACACGGGACAGCCGGCGATGCGGCACGACGGACGGCACGCCTGGCTGCAGGTCGTGCCGTCGCGGGTCACGAGCTGGGACTTCCGCAAGCTCGGCCGGCCGTGAGCGAGGGCGCGCCCGCGGACCCGGTCGAGGTGACCCGCGAGGGTCGGGTGCTCGTCGTCCGCATCCGCCGGCCGGCCAAGCGCAACGCGATCGACGCGGCGGTGACCGCCGGGCTGGACGCCGCACTGAACCTGCTGCAGGACGACCCGGAGCTGTGGGCCGGTGTCCTGACCGGCTCGGACGGCGGGTTCAGCGCCGGCACCGACCTGGTCGCGGGTCCCGGCGCGCCGACCGAGCGTGGCGGCACCTACGGGGTGATGCGGCGGCGGCGAACCACCCCGCTGGTGGCCGCGGTCGAGGGCTACGCGTACGGCGGCGGCTTCGAGCTGGCGCTGGCCTGCGACCTCGTCGTGGCCGGCGAGACCGCCACCTTCGCCCTGCCCGAGACGACGCGCGGCGTCGTGGCGGCGAGCGGCGCACTGTTCCTGGCGCCGCGGGCGCTGCCGGTGAACGTCGCGCGGGAGCTGCTGCTGACCGGGCGCCGGCTGGACGCTCGCCGGGCCTGGTCGCTGGGGCTCGTCAACGAGGTCACCGCCCCGGGCGAGGCGCTGGACCGCGCCCTCGGGCTCGCGGCGGAGATCGTGCGGCACGCGCCGATCGCGCAGCGCGAGACGCTGCGCGCCCTGGACACGCTCGGTCGCGACGAGGCGGACGCCGGCTGGGCCGCCACCGCGGCCGCCGTCGAGGCCCTGCAAGCCAGCGCGGACTTCGCCGAGGCGATGGCCGCGTTCCGCGCGAAACGTCCGCCCGTGTGGCGCAATCGCTGAGCGTCCCCGGCTGCGGGACGAAACGCGGTAAAGTCTCACAATCTTTCAGCCAAAACGACGGAGTGGTTGTGTCCGAACCGTTCGGCCCCATGGGCACCCGCATCCAGCCGCGGTTGGCCGAGGCGATCGCGGCCGAGCTGCGTGAGCGCATCCTCAACGGCAGCATCCCCGAGGGCGCGCTGCCCAAGCAGGAGGACCTCGTCGTCATGTTCGGGGTCAGCGCGCCGCCCATGCGGGAGGCATTGCGGATCCTGGAGGTCGAGGGCCTGATCACCGTGCGTCGCGGCAAGCTGGGCGGCGCGGTGGTCCACCGCCCGAACGGCGGCTCCATGGCGCACGCGATCGGCATGGCGCTGCAGGGCGAGCAGGTGCACCTGCACGACCTGGCCGAGAGCATCCGGGACCTCGAGCCCCGCAGCGCCGCCGCCTGCGCCCAGCGCGCCGACCGCAAGGACGTCCTGCGCCCGCGCTTCGAGGAGAACCTCGAGCTGAGCGCCGCCGCCGTCGGGGACGGCCCGGCCTTCACCCGGGTCTCGCGCACCTTCCACGAGCTCGTCGTCGCGTACACGACACCGGTCACGACGCGCCTGCTCATCCGCAGCCTGGTGACCATCTGGACGGCGCAGGAGCAGACCTGGGCGCACGAGGCGTCCGAGGTCGGCCACTACCCGACCAAGCAGGAGCAGCGCACCGTGCTGAACGCCCACCGGCGGATCGCGACCCGCATCCTGGACGGTGACGCCGCGGGGGCCGAACGGTCCGCGCGGGCGCACCTGCACGCCTCGCAGGACCGGGTGCTGGCCGAGTTCGGCGACCGGGTCGTGGACGCCGCGTCGTCGCGGGCGATCCGTGGCCTGCGCTCCGTCACGACCGACCAGCGCAGCGACGCGGGGTACAGCGTCCTCTGATCGCGCCGCCTCGCGCGGCGGTCAGTGGGGCAGGCCCAGCAGCCGCTGCGCGATGATGTTGAGCTGGATCTGCTGGCTGCCGCCGTAGATCGAGGCCGCGCGCGAGTAGAAGTAGCGCTCGAGCCACTCGCCGCGATCGCCGCCGGCCAGCGCCCCGGGCCCGAGCAGCCGCAGCGCCCCGGCGTGCAGGGACTGGTCGACGAGCGTCATCAGCACCTTGTCCACCGACATCTCCGGACCGGGCACCGCCTGGGTGCGCTGCCGGTCCTCGAGACGGCGCTCGACGTGCTGGCCCAGCAGCGTGTACAGCCGCGTCAGCCGGCCGAGCTCCAGCCGGACGGTGGGCTCGTCGGCCCGTTTGCCCACGAGGCGCCGCAGTTCCCCGAGGGCCGCGCCGAACTTGGACAGGTAACCGACGTCGGCGGCGCCCCGCTCGTAGGACACGGTCATCATCGCGATCGGCCAGCCGTCGCCCTCGGCCCCGATGCGCTGCTCGGCACCGAGCTCGACGTCGTCGAGGAAGATCTCGCAGAACTCCGAGTGCCCGGTGATGGCACGGATGGGCCGGACCTCCACCCCCGGGCTGTCCATCGGCAGCACGAACGCCGAGATGCCCTTGTGCTTCGGCTGTCCGGCCGCCGACGACGTCCGCGCCAGCAGCAGGCAGAAGTCGGCGAACTCGCCGTAGCTCGTCCACACCTTCTGCCCGCTGATCACGTAGCGATCACCGTCGCGGACCGCGCGCGTCGAGATGTTGGCGAGGTCGGAGCCGGCCCCCGGCTCGCTGAAGCCCTGGCACCAGTAGTCGTCGCCACGCAGCAGGCCGGGCAGGTAGCGCGTGCGCTGCTGCTCGCTGCCCCACGTGAGCAGCGCCCGGCCCATGTAGCCGACGCGAGGGGCGTCCGGCGCGCCGGCGCGTCCGATCTCCTCGTTGACGACCACCTCGTACACGCCGGACAGTCCGTGGCCGCCGTACTCCTGCGGCCACGACAGGCCGACCCAGCCGCCGGCGGCCAGCTCCTGGTGCCAGCGCTGCAGGAAGCGGGCGTGCTCCTCGTCCTCGCGCCGCTCGATGCCGTGCTCGCGCAGCCAACGGCGCAGGTCCCGGCGGAAGCGGGCGAGCTCCGTGTCGTCGGCCGTGACGCCCTCGGTCGCGTCGGGCGAGCCCGCGCCGGGCGAGCCCGCGTCGGTCGAGCCCGCGTCGAGCGGCGTCGCGTCGAGGAGCAACGGGTCGACGGTGGCGGGGGCGCCGAGGGACTGCCGGTCGACGAGCACCCGACGCAGGTGCCGGTGGGCCGGGTGCTCCCACGTGATGGCGATGCCCCCGAACGCCTGCACCGCCGCCTCGACCACGTCGACGACCGCGTCGCCCGTCCAGCCCTTGACCACCAGCGACGTCCGCGTCGCGGCCGCGGGGTCGAGCGGCGTCGCATCCAGGGCCCGCGTCGCGAACGTCAGCGAGCTGCGGGCGGCCTCCAGCCGCACGAAGGCCTCGGCGAGCAGGTGCTGCACCGCCTGGAACGAGCCGACGGGCACGCCGAACTGCACCCGCTCCTGGACGTAGCCCAGCGCCGCGTCGAGCACACCGGCGGCGGCACCGACGGCATCGGCGGCGACCAGAGTGCGCGCGAAGGCGTGGAACGCCGCGATCGTGTCGATGCCGGCCTCGGCCCCCTGCCCGGTCGGACCGGCGCACGTGGCGATCCGCCGCGTGGGGTCCGCCGTCACGTCGCGGTCGCCGACGGTCACCACCGAGACGCCGCCGGTCCCGGCGCCGTCCAGCGCCAGCGCGACGGTCGCCCGCGCCGCGTCCCAGCCGACCGCGTTCCCGAGACGGGACCACGTGTCGTCGAGCGCGACGGTCCAGGCCTCGCCGGCGGGCAGCACGACACCGCCGAGGCGGGCGAGCTCCGCCGCGAGCAAGTGCCCGAGCAGCGGTGCACCGCACACCACCCGTGCCAGCTCCTCGACGACGGCCGCCGCCATGGCCGCGGGTGCCGCCGGCGTGTTGTCGGGCTCCCCCTCGCGCAGCTCGGTCAGACCCGCCTCGACGAGCGCCTGCCAGCACGTGACGTGCGCGTCCGCGTCGTGACCTGCTTTCGCGCAACGCTGCGCAATCTGACGAGCGGTACCACGGACGAGTTCGAGCTCGTCGTCGGCCACGGCGGTCACCGGAGCCACCACTGCGACGGCTTGGCCGCGGCGCGGTCCACGGTCGCGGTGCCGACCGGATTGCCCACCTGCGTGTACAGCAGCGCCGTGGACAGCGCCTGGTTCCGTGCGGCGTCCATCGACTGCCAGATCGCCTTGACCGTGCCCTCGACCGCCGCGGCCGGCTGCGAGGCGATGGCCGACGCGAGCTGCAGGGCCCGCGCGTCGAGCTCGTCGGCCGCGACCACCTCGCTCACGAGGCCGCTGCTGCGCGCGGTCTCGGCCGACAGCCGTTCGTGCAGACCCAGCAGTGACATGCGCAGGACGTCGGACATGTGCATGCGGTAGGACAGCGCGATGGGCTCGAGGGCGGCGACCATGCCGTAGGTGACGTGCGGGTCGAAGAACGTGGCGTCCGGCGAGCAGATCACGATGTCGCACTCGGCGATCCAGTAGAACGCGCCGCCGGCGCACATGCCCCTCACCGCGGCCACGACCGGCTTCCACACCTGGTTGCGCTTCGGTGACAGATCGTGGCCGGGGTCCTCGGTCTCGGCGAACGGCGCGGTGACGTCGACCCACGGGCTGTCGTTGTCCGTCGTGCGCTCGGTGACGTCGAGCCCGGTCGAGAAGGCCCGCTCCCCGGCGGCGCGCAGGACCACGGCACGCACGTCGACGTCGTCCCGGACCCGGGCCCACAGCCGGCGGAAGTCCGCCCGCATCGCGGTGTCGAACGCGTTCAGCCTGTCCGGACGGTTCAGGGTGACCACGGTGACCCCGTCGTCCCGGTCGTCGACGAGGATCGTGTCGTACTGCGAATCCGAGCTCACCGTTGGCTCCGTCCTGGTTCGACGGCCTCTCGCACGAGCGGCCGAAGGAATACTATCTTTATACAGAAAAGAGAGCGAGCGTCCCGAGCTCTCGACACCCGGGCCACCGCGCCCCGCAGCCGACACGGAGTCGCGATGAGCAGCACGGACCTCTTCTCCCTGGCCGGCAGGTCCGTCCTGCTCACGGGGGCGACCGCCGGCCTGGGCCGCCGGTTCGCGCAGACGCTCGGCGAGGCCGGCGCCCGGGTGGCGCTGGTGGGCCGGCGCGCCGAGCTGCTGGCCGAGGTCGCAGGCGGGACGCCGGGCTGCGTCGCCGTCCCCGGCGATCTCGGCGACGTCGCCGCTGTGCCCGGACTGGTGGCACGGGCCGTCGACGCCGTCGGCGACATCGACGTCGTCGTGAACAACGCCGCCTTCATCGCCGGTGGCGTCCGCGCCGAGGACGAGTCGGTGGACGACATCACCGCCACCCTCAACGTCAACCTGGTCAGCCCGATCCGCATCGTGCAGGAGCTCTTCCCGACCTGGCGCGACCGGGGGGCAGGCGTGATCGTGAACGTCACCTCGATCGCGGCGCGGGCCGGCATCGCCCGCTTCCCGCAGGCCGTGTACGCCGCGTCCAAGGGCGGCATGGAGGCGATCACCCGCGAATGGGCGGCCCAGTGGGCCCGTCACGGCATCCGGGCCAACTGCCTGGCGCCCGGCTTCTTCGAGAGCGAGATGACCGGCGGCGTCATCCACCACGAGAAGATCCAGGACTGGATCCTGCGCAACACCCTCATCCCGCGCCACGGCCAGCCGGCGGACTTCGACGGCGCGCTGCTGTTCCTCGCCAGCGAGGCGAGCAGTTACGTCACCGGGCAGACGGTGGTGGTCGACGGCGGCTGGACCGCGCACTGACCGGACCCCGGTGGCCCGCGTCGGCGCGCGGCTCGTCAGCGGCTCGTCGGGGCGGCGGCCTCGGCCCGCAGCACGCGTCGCAGCAGCTTGCCCGTCTCGCTGTAGGGCAGCGCCTCGCGCTCGACCACCAGCGACGGCATGCGCGACGAGCGCAGCTGCCCACGGACCCAGGCCCGCAGCTCGTCGGCGTCGGCCGTCCGCCCGGGTTCGAGGACCACGAACGCGGCGGGGCTCTCGCCCCACTCCTCGTCGGGGACCCCGATCACCGCTGCCTCGGCAACGGCCGGATGGGTGAGCAGCACATCCTCGATCTCGCCGGGTGACAGGTTCTCGCCCCCGCGCACGATGACGTCGTCGGCGCGTCCCTCCAGGAACAGGAAGCCGGCCTCGTCGAGTCGGCCGAGGTCGTTGGTGGCGAACCAGCCGTCGGCGTCGAGCGCGAGGCGGCCCTCGTACTCCCCCGCGACCTGCTCGCCGCGCACGTGGATCTCGCCGATCTCGCCGGCGGGCAGCACCGCGCCGTCGGCGTCGCGCACCTCGACCTGGACACCCGGCGTGGCGCGGCCGACCGACCCGAGGCGGGCCGCGACCGCGGGGTCGTCGCCGGCCAGCGCGTCGCGGTGGTCCTGCGGGGTGAGCAGGGCGACGGTCGAGCTGGTCTCGGTCAGCCCGTAGGCGTTGACGAAGTCGACGCCGGGCAGCAACCGCATCGCCCGCTCGATGGTCGCGATCGGCATCCGGCCACCGCCGTAGGACAGGTGACGCAGCGCCCCGAGGTCGGCGTCGCCGGCCTCGACGACGTCGAGGATGCGGCCCAGCATGGTCGGGACGATCATCGCGTGCGTGACCCGCTCCCGCGCCGCGCTCTCGACCCAGGCCGCGGGATCGAACTGCGGCAGGTAGACGATCCGGCGGCCGAGATAGACGTTGGACAGGATCGCCGCGAGACCGGCGATGTGGTACGGGGGCACGCTCACCAGAGCCGCCTCGTCCTCCCCCGCCGCAGCGAGCTCGACCGTCCCGACGATGTAGGAGAACAGGTTGCGGTGGCGCAGCAGCACGCTCTTCGGCTCCCCCGTCGTGCCGCTCGTGAACAGCGTGATGGCCACCGAGTCGCCGGCCGGGTCCGCCGGGTCGCCGGCCGCGGCCGGGCCGCCGTCGGCGGCGGGCTCGTGCACCAGCTCGGCCGCGGTGACCACCGACAGGCCCGGCACGGCCCGGACCCGCTCCGCCGTCCCGCCGTCGACCACCACGAGCGCGGGCGCCGTGCGCGCCAGCACCGACCGCAGCCGGTCGTCGGCGAGCCGGTAGTTCACCGAGCAGAACGGCACCCCGGCGTACGCGGCACCGAACAGCAGCGCCGGGGAGTGCTCCGAGCTCTCCGCCGCGAGCACCAGCCGGTCCGCGCCCCGCGCGGCGATGCTCGCCGCGACCGCCAGCGCGTCCCCGTGCAGGGTCTCGAAGGTGGCGCCGGATCCTCGCGACCCGACCGCGGTGCGCTCGGCACAGGCCTGCGCGGCCATGTCCAGCAGCAGCCCGATGTTCACGCACGCCACCCTTCGCTCGTGTGCCGCGACGTCGCGGTCGCGGCCGTCATGCCGGCGACGCCAGCACGCCGGCCGCGGCCAGCCGCTGCAGCTCGGCCGCGCCGTACCCGACGCCGGCCAGCACCTCGGCGGAGTGCTCGCCGCACGCCGGGATCGACTCCTTCGTCGCCGTCGCGGTCCCGTCGATCGTCCAGAAGCCGCCGACCACCTCGATCGAGCCGTAGTCGGCGGCGTCGAGCCGACGGGCGACCCCGTTCCGGCGGTGCAGCGCATCGTCGAAGAACTCCGCCGTCTGGTCCTCGCGCACGGGCGCGGCCGGGACGCCGGCGGCGGCCAGCCGCGCGAGCGCCTCGCCGGCGTCGAGTCCGGCGAGACCGTCGCCGAGCGGGACGCCGGCGATCCCGCGCAGGGCGCGGCGCTGCGCGTCGGTGCGGGCGGCGACCGCGACCCAGCCGGTGCGCGTCCGGTAGATGCGGTGATCGGGCCCCGTGCCGGTCTGCTCGGGGTCCACCTGCGCGGTGCGGTACGCCGTGCCGTCCGGCCCCAGCGCCGTCTCGCTGGCGATCGTCAGCCCGGTCGCGAGCAGCGAGGAGCCGGCGGATCCGGCGAGGCCGGTCGTCTCGCGCCGGTACAGCTGGAGGAGCGTGCCGACGAACGAGGCGAGGCCGCCGCCGACGTCGAGCACCGAGTTGCGCATCCACATCGGGTCCTGGCCGTCGCCGACGTTCATCCGCTCCCACCCGGTGAGGGCCTGCGCGGTCGGGTCGTAACCGGGGTAGCCCGACATCGGTCCGCGTCCCCCGTTGGCCGAGACGTGGCCGAAGACGACGCGCGGGTTCGCCGCCCGCAGCGACGCCTCGTCCAGCCCCAGCCGTCGCGCGGCCCCGGCGCGGATGTTGTGGACGACGACGTCGGCCGCGGCGATCAGCCGGCGCAGCGGCTCCGCCGCGTCGGGGTGCTTCAGGTCGATGGCGAGCGACTGCTTGTGGCGATTGGCCCCGCCGAACTGGGTGAGCGTGCGGCCGCGGTCGCCGTCGAGACGCTCCACCTTCACCACCCGCGCCCCGAAGTCGGCCAGGCACTGCGCGCCGAACGGCGAGGCGATCATCGAGCCGAAGTCCAGGACCGTGATGCCGTCCAGCGGCGCGGCGGAGGCCGCCGTCGCCCGGGGCCCGCCCGCGGCGTCGTCGTGGCCGAAGTCGGTGACGGCGGTCAGGCGCCGGGCGCCGGCGGGGCCGGTCACGCGGCACGGCGGCGTCAACGTGAACGGGGCGGCGGCCTGGACGGTCCGGCCGAGCTCGGGGTCGTCGACCTCGACGACGTAGTCGTTGGCGCGCACCTGCTCGTCGGTGAAGCACGCACCGAGGTCGCGTACGAGCATGCACGGGACGTCGACCTCGTTGAAGGCGGCGAACCAGGTGTCGGAGTCCTGCCGGCAAAAGATCGCCTGCCACCGCGGCAGGTTGACCAGGGTCACGCCGCTCTCGGACAGGTCGACGGCGTCGGCGAGCGCCAGTTGCTCGAGCACCGGGGCCGACTCGACCCATCCCCCGAGGGACCCCGCGAGCTGGAGCCAGACGCCGTCGGCGCACTCGAACAGGCTGAGCGACGCGCCCGGCCAGACCTTGGGCAGCGTGTGCGGCTGCTCGATGACGGCCGGCAGCCGGTCGCTGCGCTGCCGGTAGAGCGCGGCCGGCACCAGGACGCCCTGGAAGAGGCTGGTGGCCACGTTGCCGACGACGCCGGTGCGGGCCCGCTGCACGAGCCGGGCGGCGATGCCACCGGTGAGCAGGAAGGCGGCGCACCAGCTGGCGAAGGGCATCCGGGTGAAGATCGGCCCCTCCCGGTTGCCCTGCTGGTCGTCCATCACGCCGGACGCGGCCTGGACCAGGATCTCCTCGGCCGGGTCCTCGGCGCGCGGATGCCAGGCCGGCCAGCCGGTCACGGTGCCGACGACGAGATGCGGGAAGCCCGCGGCGAGGGCAGCGGCGTCGAGACCGTGCTCGGCCGCGCGGGCCGGCGTGAGGTCGTGCACGAGGACGTCGGCGCGCCGCAGCAACATGTCGAGCTGCCCGCGGTCCGACCCGCCGGCGAGATCGAGCGCGACGACCCGCTTGCTGCGGTTCCAGCTCGCCGCGCCGACCGGCGCGGCGGCCCGCAACTCGTCCCCGCCCGGCTGCTCGACCCGGACGACGTCGGCGCCCGCCTCGGCGAGCAGCCGCGCCGCGACCGCGGCCGACAGCGTCGTCGTCAGGTCCACGACGGCGACGCCGGACAGGCACTGCCCGTCCCCGACAGGCTCGCTCATTGCACCAGGATGGCGCCCGCGTCGCCGGAGCTGAACAGTCCGGCGAAGGGGACGGTCTCGATGGCCTGCAGCAGCCGTACCTCGGTCTCGGAGCGGCCCCACGGCAGGCGGCGGATCGGCTGGCTGTAGCGCGACAGCCACGACAGCGGCACCTCGTCGCAGAACCCCATCGCCCCGTGCAGCTGGTGCGCGGTGCGGAACACCGTCTCGGCCGTCTCCAGCGCCGACAGCCGCAGCGCCAGCGCGTCGCCCGCGCGGCCGACCTGGGCGGTGGTCACCGACCACAACGTGTACTTGGCCAGTTCACCGAAGCCCTGCAGCGCGGCCGCGGTGTCGGCCAGGCGGAACTGCAGCGCCTGGAAGCTCGCCAACGGCTTGCCGAACTGGTGACGGTCGAGCAGGTGCTGGCGGGTGAGATCGAGCGCGGTCTCGCACATCCCCAGCAGCACCCAGCAGCCGAACACGTGCGAGAGCGGCGCCACGTCGGCGTCCTCGCTCCACGCACCGACCTCCGCGTCGCGCACGAGCGAGCCCAGCTTGGTCCCGAGCGGTTCGCCCACCGAGGTGACGGGAGCGGTCGAGGTCAACCCGTCGGACACGAGCCAGCGCAGGCCGTCCCGGTGCAGGTTGATCCGCGGCCCGCGCGCGGTGGCCAGGGCAACCGCGTCGTAGCCGGCGGCGGGGTGGCCGGCCAGTCGCTCGGCCACCGGGTACGGCAGCGCCCACCGACCGGCCGACCGGCACACCGCCGCGGCGACCTCGGCGTCGACGTCACCGTCCCGGGCCCGCAGGTCCCACACGCCGAGCTCGGCGAAAGCGCGCTCCACCTCGTCGGCCGCCGGCTCACCGCGCTCGGCCCGGGCCACGAGCTCGAAGCCGCCGGCGCGCCGGACCGCGCGCTCGACGACGGCCGCGAACTCCGTGGCCTCGTCGGCCAGTACCGTCCTCACCGGCTGCCCAGCAGCGAGCGCGACAGCAGCAGCCGCTGCATCTCCATGCTTCCGGAGGCGACGGTGGCCGCCTGCGCGTAGCGCCAGTGGTCGTCGACGGCGCGCACGAACAGCTGCTCGCGGTCCGACGCACCGACCGCGTACTGCTCGACCATGTCCATGAGCACCTCGGCCACCTCCTGGTCCACGCCGGTCGCGGCGATCCGGTACGCGGCCGAGTCGGCCGGGTCGACGTCGCCGGTCTCCTGCAGCTCGATCACCCGGTAGGCGAGCAGGCGGGCCTGGCGGGTGTGCACGAGGGCGGCCGCCCAGCGCTGCCGCAACGAGGCGGGCAGCTCGTCCCACCGCTCCTTCAACGCGACCGGCGCGAGATTGAGCAGGCGGTCGCAGCGCGCGTAGCGCGCGATACCCACCCGTTCGAAGGCCAGCGCCTCCCGCACGATCGACCAGCCCTGGTCGACCTCGCCGAGCACGTCGTCGCGCGTGACCCGGACGCCCTCCCAGAACACCTCGTTGAGGTGGTGCGGGCCGAGCATGGAGGCGATCGGAACCACCCGGATGCCGGGGCGGTCCATGGGCACGAGGAAGACGGTGATGCCGTGGTGCTTCGTGGGGCCGGTGGACGTGCGCGCCAGGAGGAAGCACCACTGCGCCATCCCGGCGTAGCTCGTCCACACCTTCTGGCCCTCGACGCGCCAGCCGTCGCCGTCGGGGCGCGCGGCCGTGCGCAGCGAGGCGAGGTCGGAGCCCGTCTCGGGCTCGGAGAAGCCCTGACACCAGATGACGGTGCCGTTCGCGATACGCGACAGGTGTTCGCGGCGTTGCGCGTCGGTCCCGAAGCGCATGATCGCCGGGCCCACCCAGTTGACGCCCATGTACTGCGCGCCGCGCGGCTCGAAGTGCGCCCACATCTCCTCGCGGACGATGGCCTGCTCCCACGGGCCCGAACCGGTACCGCCGTACTCCGCCGGCCACGCCGGCGTCAGCAGCTCGTGCTCGGCGAGCATGGCGCAGAACGCCTGGGCGACGTCGAGGTCGCGCGGGTTGCTCGTGAACGCGCCGAGGAAGTTCTTCGGCATCGAGGTGTCGACGAGATCTCGCAGCTGCTGCCGAAGGGCGATGCCGCGCGCCGAGGTGGTGTAGTCCACGTCGCCTCCACCGATCGTCCGCGATGGCCGCGAACGGTCGGACGCGGCCTACGTATTCTAGCTAATCTTTGTAAGTTTAATAAGTGCTCAGACGATCGTGAAACCGGCATCCACGGGCAGGCTGACCCCGGTGACGTACCGGGAGGCGTCCGACGCCAGCCAGAGCACCGCCTCGGTGATGTCGGCCGGCTGGACCCGCCCCACGTGCATCGCGTCCCGGAACCCGTTGGCCACCCGGTCGACGTTGCGCTCGACCCAGGCCCGCATGGCGTCGTTCTCGGTCATCGGCGTCGCCACCGCCGTGGGATGCACGGCGTTCACCCGCACGCCGACGGGCCCCAGCTCGATCGCGTAGGCCTTCATCAGCCCGACGCCACCGTGCTTGGCTGCGGTGTAGGCGTCGCTGCGGGCCTCGCCACGCGACATGCTCTTGATGCCGGAGGTCGAGTTGATCAGGATGATCGACCCGCCGCGGCCGCCGTCCACGATCGCGGGCGCGCAGGCGGTCACCGTGTTCCAGACCCCCGTGAGGTTGACCGCGAGATAGTCCGACCACTGCTGTTCCGGGGTCGTGCCGTCGTCGTCGCGGTATCCCTGCGCGACACCGGCGTTGGCGACGGCGATGTCGAGGCGACCGAAGCTCGCCCGCGCCCGCTCGACCGCGTCGAGCAGCAGGGAGCGATCCCGGACGTCGGCGACCACCGGCAGGCAGCGTGCGCCGGCGCGCTCGACGTCGGCGGCGGTCTGCTCGAGGTCGTCCTTGGTGGCCAAGGGGTACGGCACCGTCTCGATCTGCTCGCAGATGTCGACGGCCACGACGTCGACGCCACGGGCGGCGAGCGCGAGCGCGTGCGAGCGACCCTGCCCGCGCGCCGCGCCCGTGATCAGCGCGACCTTGCCGGCCCAGCCGTCCCGATCGCCGACGGGTCCGACGGTGCCGTCGGCGGGCGCGGTCACGATGCCTCCGGTGGGTTGTAGATGGACTTGGTCTCGAGGTAGGGCTCGATGCCCTCGGGCCCGAGCTCGCGCCCCAGGCCGCTGCTCTTGTAGCCGCCGAAGGGCGCGTCCATCGCGATCTCGTAGCCGTTGATGCCGATCGAGCCGGTCTCGATGCGCCGCGCGACGGCCAGGCCTCGCTCGGGATCGGCCGTGAACACGGCACCACCGAGCCCGTACTCCGAGTCGTTGGCAATGCGCACGGCGTCGTCGGTGTCGTCGTAGGAGATGACCGACAGCACCGGGCCGAAGATCTCCTCCTGGGCGATGCGCATGCCGTTGTCCACGTTGCGGAACACGGTCGGCTCGACGAAGTAGCCGCGCCCGAGGTCGGCCGGCCGGCCGCCGCCGCTCACGAGGTCCGCGCCCTCGGCCTGCCCCGTGGCGATGTAGCCCTCGACCCGGGCGCGTTGTCGCGCGCTGACGAGCGGGCCGAAGTTGGTGGCGCGCTCCAGCGGATCGCCGACGTGCGCGCCGCGCATCGACTCGACGACGACGTCGACGACCTCGTCGTAGCGGGACGAGGGCGCCAGGATGCGGGTGCAGGAGTAGCAGACCTGCCCCGAGTTCGGACTGCACAGCCGCACGACCTGGTCGGCGAAACCGGCGACGTCCGCGTCGTCGAGCAGGATCGCCGCGCTCTTGCCGCCGAGCTCCAGCACGACGGACTTGAGCTGGGCCCCGGCGCGGGCGGCGATCGCCCTGCCCGCGGCGGTGCTGCCGGTGAAGGCGATCTTGGCGACGTGGAGGTGGTCGACCAGCAGCTCGCCGGTCTCCCGACCGCCGGTGACGACGGTGAACACCCCGGGTGGGAAGCCGGCCTGCTCGAACGCCTCGGCGAGCAGCAGCGCGTCCAGGCTGGTCTCGGGCGCCGGCTTCAGCACCGCCGTGCAGCCGGCGGCGAGCGCGGGCGCCAGCTTCCACGCCGCGAGCACCTGCGGCCCGTTCCACGGCGCGATGACCCCGACGACCCCGACGGGCTCGCGGCGCACGAGCGTGCGGCCGTAGGCCGACTCGCGCAGCGTCTCGAAGGCCATCGACTCGACGAGGTCGGCGTAGTAGCGGTAGGCCGCGATGGGGCCCCACACGTTGCCCCAGCGGACCATCTTCAGCGGCATGCCGTTCTGCCGGGTGATCAGCTCGGCGAGCTCGTCCATGCGCCCGTGCAGGACGTCGGCGAGGGCCCGCAGCAAGCCGGCTCGCTCGGCCGGGCCGAGCGACGCCCACGCCGGATCCGTCAGCGCGGTCCGCGCCGTGCGGACGGCGGCGTCCACCTCCGCCGCGCCGGCGGCCGGCACCTCGCCGAGGCGTTCCTCCGTCGCCGGGTTGATCAGTTCGATCCGATCGGTCTCCACCGAGGTCACTGGTCGACCTTCCTTCAGTCCGAGGACGGCAACGCGTTGGCCGCCTTGATGACGAGGGGCTCGTCGCCGATGCTCAACGCACCGGCGCCGGGCTTGGTGCACAGCAGCTCGACGCTCTGGCCGGGGTCGACGTACCGCTTGCCGACCAGCGTCCCGTCGCCGTCCGGCGTCACCCCGGGGCCGGCGTGCGCCGCGTCGCCGCCGGCGTCCGTCATGGCCGCGCCCCCGCAGCGCAGGGCGACCTCCGCGCCGGTCGTCTTCAGCACGATGACCTCGGTGTCGCACACCGTGCTCGCCAACCGCTGGCCCACTGCGACCTTCACCGCTCGACCTCCTGTGTTCGCGGCGACGGCTCACCCGTCGCGTGTTCGCGTGCCCACGTGTAGTCCACCTTCCCGTTCGGCGCGCGACGGATCGCCGGCACCCGCAGGAAGGCCTTGGGGATCTTGTAGCCGGCGAGGTCCCGGGCGCAGAACTGCTTGAGCTCGGCGTCGTCCACGTCGAGCGACACCGCCACCAGCGCGACGACCTCGTGGCCCCACCGCTCGCTGGGTCGGCCCACCACCACGGCGTCGGCCACGGCCGGATGCCGCGCGAGCGCACCCTCGACCTCCTCGGCGTACACCTTCTCGCCGCCGGTGTTGATGACGTTCGACGCGCGGCCGAGGAAGGTGACGGCACCGTCGGCGGCGACGGCGGCCCGGTCCCCCGACACCGCGACGCGACGGCCGCCGACCTCGCGGAAGGTCTGCTCGGTGCGCGCCCGGTCGCCGAGGTAGCCGCGCGGCAGCGTCCCGCCGTTGGACAGCCAGCCCACGCCCGGGTCGTGTGCGCCGAGGATGCGCCGATGGTCCTCGCTGACGACGACCGTGTCCGGCCCGGGACGGAACGCCGCGGTCCGGTCCGCGCCGGTCTGGAAGGCCTGCGGCCCGGTCTCGGACGAGCCGAGCGCGTTGACGACGGCCAGGCTCGGGTAGTGGCGCAGCAGGCCGTTCCAGGCCGTCTCGCCCAGCGCGGCCCCGCTGGAGAAGACGTAGGACAGCGCGGCGGGCACGCCGCCGTCGGCCGCGGCGCGGTCGAGGGCAGCCACCAGCGGGGTGGCGAAGACGTCGCCGACCACGGCCAGCCAGGTCACCGACTCCGCCCGCATCAGCGCGACCGCCTGGTCGGCGTCGAAGCGGTCGACGATGGGGTCGAGCACGATGGTCGCCCCGCGCGTCCACGCGTTGTAGGCGAACCACAGCGCGGCGCCGTGCATCAGCGGGGGCGCCGGCAACGCGCGCAGCCAGCCACGCCCCGGAGCCTTCGTCGCAGCGGCGGCCGGCGAGGCCACCACGGCGCCGGTGGCCCCGCTCACCAGCTCGCGCAGCGGCCACATGACGCCCTTCGGCATGCCGGTGGTGCCGCCGGTGTAGAGCACGTGCACGTCATCCGGGCTGGGCACCGGTTCGACCGACGGGCGGACCGCGTCGGACAGCGCCTGCTCGAACTCGACCGAGGCGGCCGCCGGTTCGGTCGGCGAGCCGTCCTCGACCAGGACCAGCCGGGGCGGGTCCGCGAGCCGGCCGACCGCGTCCGCGACGACGGCGGCGAACTCGCGCTGGTAGACGAGGACGGCGGCGCCGGCGTCACGCAGCAGGTAGGCGACCTCCTCGCCGGTGTAGCGGTAGTTGACGTTGAAGGGCGCGCAGCGCGCCCGGTAGCAGCCGAGGGTGGTCTCCAGGAACTCGGCGCGGTTGCGCAGCAGGATGCCCACCGTGTCGTTGGGCGACTCCCACGACGCCACCTCGCCACGGGCACCGAACCCCTGGCCGGTCAGCCACCAGCCGAGACGTCGGCTGCGCTCGGCGGTCTCGTCCCAGGTCGAGCGACGATCGCCCTGCACCACGCACTCGCGCGTGCCCACGGCGGCGGCGACCGCGTCCCACACCTGCAGGAAGCCGAAGTCCCGCGCATCGCCTTCCATCACGCGCTCCGGTCCGCGACGAAGGTGCGCCGGCCGTCCACGGCGACGACCGAGCCACCGCGGCCGACCGGTTCGACGTCCTCGTCGACCAGCATCGCGAGGGTGTGAGCGTCGGCGCGCGACGCCCGGGCCGCCGTGCGCTCGCCGCGCGGGGTGCGCGCCACGACGTAGGCCCGCGCGGGCTCGCCGGTCCGGTCGTACTCGACGGTGTACGTCTCGACCGTGACCGCCCCGGTGTACCCGTCGAGGTAGGCCGGCGCCGCGGGACCGGGCGGCGCCGGGTCCACCGGGTCCACGACCGGCGCGCCGGTCGCGGTGACGTCGGAGGACAGCACGACGGCGGCGTGCCGGGTCAGGTACTCCCCGTTCGCGTACACCAGGCCGGTGCCGCTGGCGGCCCGCAACGCGCGGACGGTGGCGACGAGCGCATGGGTCGAGTAGTCGTTGTGCGGGCCGCCGAACGAGGACAGCCCGCCGGTCGCCGTGACCGGGCGGTCGGTGGCGTCGAGGTGCAGGGCGGCGAGCTTGGGCACGACCGGGAAGCAGCTGTACAGGTCGATCACGTCGAGGTCGGCGACGTCGCGGCCCGCCCGCGCGAGCGCACGGTCCAGCACCGCGTCCAGTCCCGGCGACGCACCGAAGCCGGGACGGTCGAGGACGTCCTCGCTGTCGGCGGCCTCGGCGCCGGCGACGACGGCGATCCGTCGGTGCGCGGGCACGCCGAGCGCGTCGGCCGTCTCGGCGGTGGCCAGCAGCACCGCGGCCGCCTGGTCGACCCCGGCGAAGGCGTTCATCCGCAGCGGGTACGGGAAGCAGATCATGCGGTTGTCGGGCCCGACGGTGCGGATCTCGGCGGGGGTGGCCGGCGTCGGGTTCCACGCCGCGTCGTTGGTGGTCGCGATCTCGCTGAACGCCGAGTAGAGCCGGGCCGACCAGTCCTGGGACTCGGCGAAGCTCTGCCCGAGCTCGGCGCGCAACCGGTTCTCGAACAGCGGGTACACGCGGATCGGCGCCACCAGACCGAGGTCCCACATGCGCTCGGTTCCGCCGACCTCGCGCGGGAACTCCCGCATGCCGCCGGGGTCGCGGGGCCACGGGTTGGCCACCCCGGCCTTGGCGAGCGCGTCGAGCGAGGACTGCGCCTCGGCACCGGCCAGCAGGGCCAGGCCGCCCTCGCCGTCGCCGAGCCGCCGCGCGAGGTCGAGCAGCCGCGCCACCGGCTGGTGACCCCCGACGCCGCTGGTCGACGTCACGGCGTTGGTCGCGCCGAGTCGGTGGGCCGCGGCGGCGGCCGCGTCGTGGTAGTTCCACGACACGATCTGCACGACGTCGAGCAGATCGAGCTCGCGCAACACGGCGGGGTCGAGACCCGCGTCGGCGGCGCAGCGGTGGGCGGCGGTCAGGAGGAGGTCCATCGGCTCGCGCGCGTCGTCGACGGTGCGGTCGCGGTTGTGGCGCAGCTGGCCGACCCCGATGACGACGACCTGCTGCGCTCGTGCCCGTCCGGTCACGACGCGGTCCACTTCGGGGGACGCTTCTCGGCCGCCGCCGCCATGCCCTCGTGGAAGTCGGCGGTGCGGCCGAGCTCGCGCATGGCCTCGGTGTTGCGCCGCCACGCCTCGTCCTCGGGCAGCCAGGTGGCCTCGAGCATCACGGCCCGCGAGTGCTGGACGGCCAGCGGCGCGTTCCGGCAGATCCGCGCCGCCAGCTCCCGGGCCGCCCGCAGCGCGTCGCCGGCCGGGACGACCTCGTTGATCAGTCCGAGCTCGTAGGCCCGGGCGGCGGGGAAGTAGTCGCCGGTCAGCGCCCACTGCATGGCCACGGTCGGTGGGATGTGCCGCCCCAGCCGGAAGAGCCCGCCGGCCGCGGCCAGCAGGCTGTTGCGGACCTCGGGGAGCCCGAACGTGGCGCCGTCGCCGGCCACCACGAGATCGCTGGCGAGCACGATCTCGGTGCCGCCGCCGACGGCGGGTCCCTCGACCGCGGCGACGAGCGGCTTGCGCCGCTCGCGTCGCACGATCCCGGCGAATCCGCCCCGCCTGGTGCGCATCCGCGGGTCGCCGGCGGCGACCTCGCGCAGGTCCCCGCCGGAGCAGAACACGTCGTCGGTGCCGGTGACGACGGTGACCCACAGCCGGTCGTCGCCCTCGACGGTGTCCAGCGCCGCTTCGATGGCCTCGGCCATGTCACCGGTGACCGCGTTGCGCGCCTCGGGACGGTCGAGACGGATGACGGCGACGTGCGTGTCGGGGTCGGGCTCGAACTGGACTTCGGGCATTCGTGGTCCTTGCCGGGTCGGTGGCCGCGGACCGCGACGGTGCTCGACCGTCGCGGTCCGCTGCGGGCGGGTCAGCTGCGTGGGGGGAACGTCAACCAGACGTTGTCGACGCCCCACGTGAGCCCGACGTGTTCGTGCGGCTCCCTGCCCGCCGTCAGGTCGAAGCGCGGCATGAGCTCGCGCAGCTCCTCGAACGCGATGCGCAGCTCGGTGCGGGCGAGATGCAGGCCGACGCACCGGTGGGTGCCCAGCCCGAAGCTCAGGTGCGGCTTGGCGTCCCGGTCGAAGCGGACCTCGTCCGGCTCCGGGAAGTACTTGGGGTCACGGTTGCCGGCGCTCAGCGGGCAGTAGAGACGCTCGCCCTCGGGCAGGGTCAGCTCGCCGACGGCGAGGGTGTCCGAGGTGATCGTGCGCGAGGGGCCGGCCGGCGAGCACCAGCGGACGAGCTCCTCGACCGCGTCGCCCATGCGTGCGGGGTCGGCGAACATCGAGTCCCAGGTGTCCTGGTGCCGGGCGAAGTAGGACATGCTCTGGGCGAGGACGCTCTGCACCGTGTCGAGCCCGGCGAGCATGATCAGGACGAACAGGTCGTAGAGGTCGTCGTCGGGGATCGGGGCACCGTCGATCTCGGCCCGCAGCAGGATGGTCGTGATGTCGTCCTGGGGCTCGGCGCGCCGCGCGGCGATGATCTCGTTCATGTACGCACGGATCTCGCCGGCAGCCTGCCCGCGTGCGGCCAGGGTCTCCTCCTCCGTTCCCCCCTCCACCCCGTGCAGCATCGTGTTGACCCACGCGTTCATCCTCGCGGTGTCCTCGATCGGCCAGCCCATCAGCGCGAGGAAGATCGAGCCGGGGAACGGCATCGCGAACTCCTCGACGAAGTCGCACTCGCCCCGGGCGGCGAACCCCGCGATGAGGTCACGCGCCACCTCCCGGATCCGCGGCTCGAGCTCCTTCACCCGGGCGGGCGAGAACAGCGGGTCGAGGATCTTGCGGTACTGGCTGTGCACCGAGCCGTCGAGCTCGATCGGGATCGTCTTCTTCTGCCCGAACGCCGGCTTGCCGTCCGGGATGTTCGGGAAGCTGACGACGCCGCGGTTGTTCTTGCGCAGCACGGTGCTCATGTCGTCGTAGCGCGAGAGGACCCAGAAGCCGCCGTCGGGCGAGAAGCTGATCGGGCACTTCTCCCGACGGTCGGCCATGTCGTCGAGGTGCTCCTGGATCGAGACCCGGTGATAGACCTCGTACTGGCGTTCGTGCTCGCGGCGCAGTCGTTCGAGGTCCACCGGCGCCGTGTCGGGGTCGGAGATGTCGGTCATCGCGGCAGAGCCTCCTCAGGCTTCGGATGCGACGGGCGCGCTCGCGACGGAGATCGCCTCTTCGGGACAGGTGCCGATGATCTGGTCGATCTCGGTCTGGGGACGGCCGGACTCGTCGCGCCCGGTCGGCTCGGCGTAGCCGCTGTCGTCGGGCTCGAACGACTCCGGGGCCAGCGCGTAGCAGCGACCGTGGCCGGCGCAGATCTCGGTGTCGACGGCGAACACCCTGATCTCAGCCATTGAAGTCGCCCTTGCGCGCGTTCTCGTTCAGGTTCTCGCGCCAGTTCGGGCCGAAGGGGATCGCGACCTGCGCGAGGGTGCCGCCGTCACAGGTCGGCAGCGTCACGCCGGACATGTAGATCGACTCGTCGGAGGCCAGGAAAAGCGCGGGGTACGCGCTGTCGAGGATGCGCGGGGCGCGCGGCAGCTTGAGCGGGATCGGGGAGTGCTCGGGGATCCACTCGCCGGCCATCTCCTCGTGCGACTTGCCGAGGACCGGCGCGTCGGCGGGCAGGATGAAGTTGGCCGACATCCCGTGCGTCGGCGCGATGGCGTTGATGCGGATGCCGTAGCGACCGATCTCCCACGCCGCGCAGATCCGTACCAGCGCGTTGATCCCGCCCTTGGCCGCACCGTACTGCGGGAAGCCCGGGTAACCCACGATCGACGCTGCGGAGGACGTGCAGATGATGGAACCGCCGACGGGGCCGTCGGGGTTCTCCTTCATCGCCCGCACCGCGTGCTTGACGGCGAAGAACACGCCCTTGAGGACGACGTCCTGGGTCTCGTCCCACTCGGCCTCGGTGACGTCCTCGAACGGGGTCAGCCCGAAGTCCTTGGCCGGGATGCCCGCGTTGGCGAACATCACGTCGAGCTTGCCGTAGGTGTCGACGGTGGTGCGCACCGCCGCCTCGATCTCCGCCTCGACCGTGACGTCGGCCTTGACGGCGATGGCCTCGCCGCCGTCCTCGTGCACGCGGGCGACGGTCTCCTTCGCACGGCTCTCCGAGACGTCCGTGACGACGACCTTGGCGCCTTCGCGGGCGAACAGGCGCGAGGACTCCCGACCCAGTCCGGAACCGGCTCCGGTGATCATCGCGACCTTGTTCTCGAGTCTCATGCTCGTCTCCTCTCTCGACCCTCTCCGCAAGCCTAATCTTTATAATTTTTACCACAAGAGGTGGCGGCCGGGTGGGCCCGAGCGGCGGCTGGACCCACCCGACCGTGACGCCGTCAGCCGGCGAGGATCCTCTTCTGCACGGCCGCGATGGCCTGCTTCTGGGCCGGGCTGGGGCAGGCGGCCGTGAAGCCGTTCGGCGCGGTCCACTTCCTTCCCGCCACCGTCGCGGCGAAGTAGCAGAACACCGACGGCTGCACCCCGCTCGACGTGAACGTGAGCGGCGGAGTCAGCCCGCCGAACGTCTCGTTCTTGATCTTGCCCAGCCCGGTCAGGATGTCCTGGCGGGTCGGCACCTTGCCACCGTTGCTCGCCAGGGCGTTCTCGATGGCCTTGCCGAGCACGACACCCGAGGCCCATCCCTCCGTCGTGGTGGAGTCGATCGTCTTGCCCGGCTTGTACTTCGCCATCGCCGCGCGCATGGTCTTGACGGGTCCCTCGTCGAGAAACCACGGCGCGTTCGGGATCGCGGCCACGGCCTTGTCGAACAGGCCGGAGCTCGCCTGCGAGTCGGCGGCCACGGTGCCGCTCATCGTGTAGACGGGGTGGAAGCCCTGCTGCTGACAGTTCTTGGCGAGCCGGATCATGTTCACCGGGTCGAAGGCGACCGGCAACGTCTGCACACCGGCCGCCTTCGCGGCGAGACACTGCGCCGTGAAGCTCGGTGCGGCCAACGACACCTCGGCCGAGTAGGCCACCGCGCCGCCCAAGGCGCTGCTGAGCCGGTTCTTGACCAGCAGGTTGTAGACCTGCGTGCACCCCGGCGACTCCTTGCAGTACACGACGCCCACCTTGCCCGCGCCGGCCGGGACGTGGCCGAAGCCCAGGGCCGTCAGCGGGATGTTGGCCGAGCCCTGCGGATAGAGGTAGGGCTCCTTGTTCCAGACGTCGTCGGAGATGTTGCCGCCGACGACCGGGATCTTGTTCTGTTTGATGAACGACATCGAGGACGTGAGGTTGAAGGTGCCCATGCCGGCGAACGCGACCACCTTGTGCTGGTTCGCGACCTGCACGATCTGCGACACCTCGGTGGTCGGGTCGCCCTTCGAGTCGCCGGTGTACAGGTTGATCTTGTGACCCTTGATGCCGCCGTGGGCGTTGGTGTACGAGACCCACGCCTGCAGACCGTAACCCTCCCCGTCGAGGCCCGGCACCTGGCCGGTGTAGCCACCGACCTGGCCGATGTTGATGGCACCCCCGCCGCCGGAACCCGAGCTGTCCGAGCTCGAGCAGGCTGCCGTTGCGGCGGCCAGGGCGACGATCGCGCCGGCGGCCACGGCACTACGCAGTGCGATCCGTTGCATGGGACCCTTCCCAATCTTGTTGGGCCGACTTCGGCGTCGGCTCGTGATGCCTCGCCCGCGGCGCGGACGGACGTTCTCAGGCGGGCAGCGTCGCGCCCAGGTAGTGGCCGAGGATCTCCTCGTCGCTGCCCAACTCGTCGGCGGTCCCGCTGAAGGAGATGCGGCCGCCGCGCAGCAGGTGCACCCGGTCGGCGAACTCGCGGATGCGATTGACGTACTGCTCGACGATCAGCAGCGCGATGCCCTCGGCGGCGATGCGTCTGACGAACGCGTAGACGTCGTCCACGATCAGCGGCGCGAGCCCCATGGAGACCTCGTCGAGCAGGACGACCTTGGGCCGGGTCAGCCACGCGCGGGCGAGCGCCAGCATCTGCCGCTCGCCTCCGGACAGGTCCCCGGCCCGGTTGGCCAGCCGGTGCGTGATGAACGGGAACACCTCCACCGCCCGATCGACGGCGTCGTTGCCCTTCAGGCCGCGGCCGAACAGCAACAGGTTGTCGCGCACGGTGAGGGCCGGGAAGATGCCGCGCCCCTCGGGCACGTAACAGATCCCCGCCCTGGCCACGGCCTGCGGCGAGGACCTCGTGACGTCCCGGCCGTCCAGCCGCAGCCTGCCGTCGCGGAGCACGAGGGCCCGGGCCGCGGCCCGCAGCAGCGTGGTCTTGCCGGCGCCGTTCGGACCGAGCAGGGCGACGACCTCGCCGGCGCCCACCGAGAGGGTCACGTCGTGCAGGACCTGATTGCCGGGGTAACCGGCCGCGACCGAGTCCAGTTCAAGCACCGGTGACCTCCAGCTCGGTGTCCGACGCGCCCGCCTCGGTCGTGCCCAGGTAGGACTGCCGGACGACGTCACTGCGCAACGCCTCGGCCATCGAGCCGGAGAAGATCACGTGCCCGAAGTTGAGGACGTACACCCGCTGGCAGACGGCAGCCACCAGGTCCATGTCGTGCTCGACGACGAACACCCCGCGCCCCATGGCCTCGACCGCCTCGGTCAGGATCGAGGTGAAGCGGCCGCGCTCGTCGGAGCTGAGACCGGAGGACGGTTCGTCCAGCAGCAGCATGCGAGCCGGGCTGGCGAGGGCACGGGCGAGCTCGACCATCCGTTGCTCGCCGGTCGACAGCCCGCCGGCGACCTTGTCGGCGATGCCGGTCAGACCGCAGTGTTCGAGCACCTCCGCCGTCACCGCGGCGGTCTTGCGGCGTTCGCTCGGGAGCGCGTGGAAGAGAGACCACGGCCGGCTCCGGGCATAGGCCGTCTCGTGACCGAGGGCGACGTTCTCGCGGACGGTCAGGGTGCGGAACAGCTGCACGCGTTGGAACGTGCGCCCCAGGCCGGCCTGTGCCCTGCGGGCCGGCCCGATCCGGGAGATGTCACGACCGAAGAGCTCCACCGTGCCCGCACTCGCGCGCACCGTGCCGGCGCACGCGTTGAACAGGCTGGACTTGCCGGCGCCGTTGGGTCCGATGAGGCCGGTGATCGAGTCGGCCGGCACGCCGAGGTCGACGTCCTCGACCGCCGTGATGCCGCCGTAGCGTACGGTCAGCCCGCGCACCACGAGTCCCGCGCTCACGACTTCACGCCCTTGCGGGTCGGCGCGGCCGACTCGGCCGCGACGAGGACACGGTCGGGCGTCGAGCGGACCGCGGCCGCCGGTGCCGCCGTGTCGGCAGCAGGTCCGACCGGTCGACCGAGCAGCGCTCGTAGCCGCGCTCTCGCGCGTGACGTCGGCGGCAGGGCCCGGGTCGAGGCGACCGCTGCTTCGACGGCCGCGAGCCCGAACAGCAGGTTCAGACACGACAGCACCGTGCTGTTGCCGATGTACTGCGGCAGCACGACCAGGCCGACCGCCCCCAGCACCGACGCGCCGAGCGTGCCGAGCCTGGGGTTGCGGGCGCCGAGCACCAGCAACGCCACGAGCATGATCGACGTGGGAATCGTCGGGAAGTTCCCGACACCGACCACGAAGAAGATCGGCCCGATGACAGCGCCGGCGAGCCCCGCGAAGAACGCCGCGGCGCTGAAGGCGACCGTCTGCAGCACGGAGTTCCTGATGCCCAGTGCTTCGAGCGCCTGCGGGGCATCGGCCTTGCCGCGCAACAGCTGACCCAGCCGCGACCGTTCGAGCAGCCGGACCAGCACGAACGCCACCGCCAGCACCACGAGCAGCACGTAGTAGTACTCCCGGTCGGACTGCGCGAAGGACGGGCGCAGGGCGGTGAGCGGCGTGACGTCGGCACCGAACATCAGGAAGGTCTGGTAGACCGCGGTCTCCATGACGATGCCGAACGCGAGCGTCGCGAGCGCCAGGTAGACGCCGGAGAGTCGGACGGCCGGGATCGCGACGATGCAGCCGACGGGGATCGCCACCAGGCCCGCCCCGGCGACGGCCAGCGGCCACGGGAAGCCGATGTCCTGCAGGTGGTAGCAGGCGACGGCGCCGACCGCGGCGAAGCTCATCTGGCACAGCGAGATCTGGTTCGAGGTCCGCACCAGCAGGCTCAGCGACATCATCAGGATCACGAAGACGACGCCCTGCATCCAGTCCAGCAGGTGATCACCCACGAGCTCCGGGAGCACGACGAGCAGCACGACCAGCGGCACGAGCCGGGCAGCGCCCATGCGCCACGACGGCGAGGGCAGCATCGAGACCCGCTGCTGGAGCGACGCCCCGACCTCCACCAACCGCCGCTTCGGGGTCAGCAACAGCACCAGGAACAGAACGACGAACGGCAGGACGGTGGGCAGGCTGCGCAGCGAGTCCGTACCGGACGCCCACTTCGTGGTGACGGCGACGCCGACCTGGATGAGAACGGCGCCGACGTAGGTCAGCGGGAGGTTGGCGAAACCGCCGATGGCGGCCGCGCCGAAGCTCTCGACGACGAGCAGCGTGAGGCTGGTGCCGTCGAGCCCGAGGCTGGGGGCGATGAGAACGCCTGCCACCGAGGCGAAGACCGTGCCGATGATCCACGCCCAGCGCCGCACGCTCGACGGGCCGACGCCCAGGTGAGCGAGCAGGACCGGGTCGTCGACGACCGCCCGCATCGAGCGGCCCAGCAGCGTGCGGCGGAAGAACACGGTCATCCCGACGGCGGCCGCCAGCCCGATCACGACCACCACGAGCTGGTCCCACCCGACGTTCACGCCACCGACGCGAAACCCCGAGTCGGGGAGGAAGGCCGGGAACTGCTTCTTCACCCCACCGAAGCGCAGGGTGAAGAGCGCGGTCAACGAGATCATCACACCCACGGTCGCGACGACCTTCATCGTGGTGCTTGCCGCGGAGACGAAGAAGGCGACGCGCTCCATGACCAGACCGAGGCCGACGCCGGCGACCAGCAGCGTGATGACGAGGGCGAGGCCCCACGGCACCCCGTTGAGCACGCGGAGCTGGTAGAAGATGCCGGCGGCGACGGCGCCGACGGCCCCGTGGGCGAAGTTGAAGATGCCCGATGCCTTGAACGACAGCACCAGTCCCATGGCCGCGATGGCCACCACCGAGCCGTTCGCGATCCCACCGACGATGAGCGCGAGATATTCGTGCACTGTGCCTCCGGCGATCCGGTTGGGCCGAGCACGGTCCGAGAGCGACCGTGGCCGCCGTCACGACGTGTGACGGCGGCCACGATGCTTACACGACCTAGTTATCTTTGCAAGGATTACAACAAAAGCTGGCCAGTTCGCTACACCCGTTCGAGCAAGGTCGCATTGGCCATGCCGCCGCCCTCGCACATCGTCTGCAGGCCGTAACGCCCACCCGTGGCCTCCAGCGTGCCCAGCAGGGTCGTCAGGAGTCGCGTCCCCGAGCCGCCCAGGGCGTGACCGAGGGCGATCGCGCCGCCGCGCGGGTTGAGCCGGGCCGGATCGGCGCCGAACTCGTGGGCCCACGCCAGCGGCACCGGGGCGAACGCCTCGTTCACCTCGTAGGCGTCCACGTCGTCGAGCGCGACGCCGGTGCGCGCCAACAGCTTCTGCGTGGCCGGGATCGGCGCGGTCAGCATGAGCACCGGGTCGTCCCCGGCGACCGCGAAGCCGGCGAACCGCGCGCGGGGTCGCAGGCCCAGCTCGTCGGCCTTCGCCGCCGACATCACGAGCACCGCCGAGGCGCCGTCGGTCAGCGGCGAGGAGTTGCCGGGCGTGATCTTCCAGTCGATCTCCGGGAAGCGCCGCGCCATGTCCTCGGTGCGGAACGACGGACGCAGGGCCGCGAGCCCCTCGACGGTGGTCGCGGCCCGCACGGTCTCGTCCACCCGGTGCTCGACCTGGCCGCCGGCCGCGTCCGGCACCCGGACGGGCACGATCTCGCCGTCGAACCCGCCCGCCGCGGCGACGTCGGCGGCGAGGCGGTGCGAGCGCGCCGCGTACTCGTCGAGGACGTCGCGGTCGAGCTTCCAGCGAGCGGCGACCAGCTCGGCCGACACACCCTGGTTGACGAGGTCGTACCGAGCGGCGACCGACGGCCCGTACGGGTCCTCGCCCACCACCGCCGCACCGATGGGCACCCGACTCATGGACTCGACGCCGGCGGCGATGACGACGTCGTACGCACCGGCGAGCACCCCCTGGGCGGCGAAGTGCGCGGCCTGCTGGCTCGAACCGCACTGCCGGTCGAGCGTCGTGGCCGGGACCGACTCCGGGAACCCCGCGGCCAGCACCGCGTTCCGGCCGATGTTCAGTGACTGCTCGCCCGCCTGCCCGACACACCCGACGATCACGTCGTCGACGACGGCGGGGTCGAGACCGGTGCGCGAGATCAGCGCCTGCAACACCTGCGACAGCATCTCGACGGGGTGCAACCGCGACAGCGCACCACCCGGCTTACCCTTGCCACTCGCCGTGCGCACCGCATCGACGACGACCGCGTCCACCATGCCTGCCCAACCCCTCGTCCGGGCCCCGCCCACCTCTTGACAGGGCTGTTCCAATGACCATAAAGCTTTATAACATTGGAGTCACATGACGGCGTTGCGCACGGATCTGGAGACGGTCTCCGTCCACGTCGCCGCACCCGTCGCGCGGGTGGTCCTCGACCGGCCGGCCGACCACAACACCGTCACCGCGCGCATGGTCGAGGAGCTCCACGAGGTGCTGAGTCGGCTGGCCCAGCGCCCCGAGCTGTCGACGGTCGTCCTCACCGGCGCCGGCTCGACCTTCTGCCCGGGCGCCGACGTCCGGCCCGGGCGATCGACCCGTGAGGTGCCCGCACCGGAGTCCTACCAGTCGGCCCGCCTGCTGCACGAGATGCCCCAGCTCACCGTCGCCGCGATCAACGGCGGGTGCGCCGGCGCCGGCTTCGCGTGGGCCGCGGCCTGCGACCTCCGGATCGCCAGCAGCCGGGCTCGGTTCGCCTCGGCGTTCCTGCCGGTGGGCGTCTCGGGCGAGCTCGGCATCGGCTGGACGCTGCCCCGCCTGCTCGGCGCGGCGCGGGCCAACGAGCTGCTCTTCCTCGCCGACCGGTTCGACGCCGAGACCGCCGCCCGGATCGGCTTCGTCGCGCGCGTCGTCCCCGACGCGGAGTGGGCCGAGGGGCTCGACCGCATCGTGGCGGAGCTCGCCGGGCGCGACACCGAGGCCGTGCGCGGGCTCAAACGCAACCTGGTGGACGCCCGCACGATGACGCTGGGCGACTACGTGGAGCTCGAGGGGGCGCGCCACCGCGAGCGGTTCACCGGCGCCGCGGCCGAGCAGACCTACGCCCGCCTCGAGGCGCAGGCGGCAACCCTGCGTCGCCACGGCGCGCCCCGGTGACGCGCCGCGACCCCGTTCGACGGCAGACAGGAGACCCAGCATGACCACGACGTCGGACCGCACGACGGTCCTGCCCCGCCGGCTCGTCATCGGCTCCGAGCGGCCGGACACCGCGTCGGGCGGCACGTACGAGCACGTCAACCCGAGCACCGGCCGGGCCCAGGCGTCCGTCCCGTTGGCCGGGCCGGACGAGGTCGACCGGGCGGTGGCCGCGGCCCGGGCCGCCCTGCCCGGGTGGCGCCGGTGGAACCCCGTCGAGCGACGTCGCGTGCTCACGCGGTTCGCCGACCTGGTCCGCGAGCACGTCGAGGAGCTGGCCACGATCGCCTCGCTGGAGATGGGCGCCCCCATCACCCAGACGCCGTACGTGGTGCACTGGGCCGCGGACTGGCTCGAGGAGGCCGCCGGCTGGGCCGATCGGCTGCACGGCGAGACGACGCCGCTGTCGGTGCGCGCCGTGCACGAGTACACCACCGTCGAGCCGGTGGGCGTGGTCGCGGCCCTCGCCACGTGGAACGGGTCGAGCGGGGCCTTCGGCATGACCATCGGGGCTCCACTGGCCGCCGGCTGCACCGTGGTGGCCAAGCCGTCCGAGCTCGCACCGTTCGGCGCGATCCGGGTCTGCGAGCTCGCGCTGGAGGCCGGCGTTCCCGCCGGGGTCCTCAACGTCATCACCGCCGGTGTCGAGGCCTCGCAGGCGCTCGTCGCCCATCCGGGCGTCGACAAGATCACGTTCACGGGCAGCCCGGCCACGGCGCGACGGATCGCCGCGGCGGCCGCGCCGCAGCTCACGCCCTGCGTCTTCGAGCTCGGTGGCAAGTCGGCCAGCCTGGTCTTCGACGACGCCGACATCGACCGGGCCGTCGCGGCCGCCGTGCAGATGACCGGCAACTCGGGCCAGGTGTGCACCCTCGGTTCGCGACTGCTCGTGCACGACGCCGTCCACGACCGGTTCGTCGAGCAGCTGCAGGCCGCCCTCGCCGGCGTGCGGCAGGGTGACCCGTTCGGCGACGGGGTCGCGATGGGGCCGGTCATCAACGAGCCCGCCGTCGAACGCATCGTCGCCATGGTCGACCGCGCACGCTCGTACGGCACCGTCCTGACCGGCGGGTCACGGGTCGGCGGCGAGCTCGGGAACGGGTACTTCGTGGAGCCGACCGTCGTCGCCCTGCCCGACAACACCGGTGAACTGGCCCGCGACGAGGTGTTCGGGCCGGTCGTGGGCGTGCAGCGCTTCGCCGAGGAGGAGGAGGCGGTCGCGATCGCCAACGACTCGGACTACGGCCTGGCGGGTTACGTCTTCAGCACCGACCTGTCGCGGGCGCTCCGGGTGGCGGCCGAGCTCGACACCGGCAACGTGGGCGTCAACGGCGGGGGTGCGCCCGCCGGGCCGCACATCGCGTTCGGCGGACGCAAGCAGAGCGGCTACGGCAAACAGGGCGGGCTGGCCGGCGTGCTCGAGTTCGTGACCACGAAGACGGTGCAGGTCCTGCTGTGAGCACGCGAGCGACCGTCCTTGCACCGTCCGGTTCGGCCGTTATCATCTAAAAGATTGCGCCTTTGGAACGCGCCACCGGTCGGCGGCCCGCACGCAGGGAGCTCACTGATGCCGGAGTCGATCGACGAGCAGGAGCTGCGCGTCCTGGTGACGAACCGGACGGAGCCGAGCCGCGACGTCGTCCTGCTGGAGCTCGCCCGCGCCGACGGCGGTGCGCTGCCGGCGTGGACCCCGGGCGCGCACGTCGATCTCGTCCTGCGCGACGACGTGGTCCGCCAGTACTCGTTGTGCGGCGAACCGGCCGACCGCGCACGGTGGCGGGTGGCCGTCCTGCGGGAAGCGGACGGCCGCGGCGGGTCGCTGCTGGCGCACGCCCTGCGCCCGGGGGACGTCGTCCGCGCACGCGGACCGCGCAACCACTTCCCGCTGGTCGAGGCCGACCGCTACGTCTTCGTCGCCGGCGGCATCGGCGTCACCCCGATCGTCCCGATGCTGCGCGAGGTGATCGCGCGCGGCGCCGACTGGGAGCTGGTCTACGGCGGGCGCACCCGTCACTCCATGGCCTTCCGCGCCGAGCTCGAGGCGCTCGCCCCGGACCGCGTCACCGTGTACCCGCAGGACGAGGTGGGCGTCATCGACCTGCCGCGACATCTCGGCGAGCCGACGCCCGGCACCGTCGTCTACGCCTGCGGCCCGGGCGGCCTGCTCGAAGCGGTGGAGGCGAGCTGTGCCGGCTGGCCCGCGGGTGCGCTGCACACCGAACGCTTCACCCCCAAGGACGTCGGCGCGCCGGTCCGCTCCGACGCCTTCGAGGTCGAGCTGCGGCGCAGCGGGCTCGTCGTGTCGGTGCCGCCGGAGCGCACCATCCTCGACGTGGTCACCGACGCCGGTGTCGACGTCCTCTCCTCGTGCACCGAAGGGACCTGCGGGTCGTGCGAGACGGTCGTCCTCGACGGCGCCGTCGACCATCGCGACTCCCTGCTGACGCCCGAGGAGCAGACGGCCAACGAGACGATGATGATCTGCGTGTCACGCGCGAGCTGCGCCCGGCTCGTGCTCGATCTCTGAGATGACGACGGGCCCGTCCCCCACCGTGCCGGCGGCCGTCCGGCGAGCGGCGCGACGGATTCGATCGTTAGGTATTGTTACAACGATTGCAAGTTTGGGAGGCAGGGTGAACGTCGACGGGGACATTCCTCGACGGGTCCGCGTACAGCCCCGGATCGCCGAGAGCATCGCAGCCGAGCTGCGCGAGAGGATCCTGAACGGGACCTACAGCGGCCTGCTGCCGAAGCAGGAGGCGCTGGTCGCGATGTTCGGGGTCTCGGCTCCCCCGCTGCGCGAGGCGCTGCGCATCCTCGAGATGGAGGGCCTGATCACGGTGCGGCGCGGCAAGGTCGGCGGCGCGGTCATCCACCTGCCCGACGGCGGCTCGGTGTCGCACGCGATCGGCATGACCCTGCAGGCCGAGCGCGTGCATCTGCGCGACGTCGGCGAGCTGCTCGCCAACCTCGAACCGCAGTGCGCCGCGAGCTGCGCCGGACACCCGGCGACCCGGGCGGCGCTCGCGACGCAGTTCGAGGAGAACCTGGCGCGCGCCGCCGCCTCGCTCGGGAACGGCCCCGCGTTCACCCACTGGTCCCGGCAGTTCCACGACCTCGTCGTCGCCAGCACGCCGCAGGCCACCACGCGCCTCGTCGTGCGCAGCCTGGTCGCGGTGTGGTCGGCCCAGGAGGAGACGTGGGCGCACGAGGCCGCGGAGGTCGGTCAGTACCCGACCGACTCCGAGCAGCGGACGGTCCTGAACGCCCACCGACGGATCGCCGACCGGATCCTGAGCGGCGACGCCGCGGCCGCGGAGCGCGCCGCGCGCTCGCATCTGATCGCCACGCAGAAGCGGGTCGTGGCCGAGTTCGGCGACCGTGTCGTCGACGCCTCGTCGCCGCGCGCGGTGCGCGGCCTGCGCGACGTGACCGCCCGACGCTCGGGGAACGGCCGCATGGTCGATCACCCCGACGCGGCGCCGTCGATCGCCCGGCTCGCCACCCTCTGACCGATTCGGTCGCTCAGCCCCGCGATCACGTCCTCGGCCTCCCGGACGATGCGGCCGACGAGTTCCGCGCACGGGACGACGTCGCCGACGAGCCCCTGCGACTGACCGGCCCACCACATGCCGCCGTCCAGGTCACCGTCGGCGAGCACCCGTTGCCGACCTCGCGATCCCGAGGCGAGCTCGGCGACGTCGGCGAAGGTCGCGCCAGGCCCCGCCTCGAGATCGGCGATCCGCTCGGACACCGCGTTGCTCGCGACGCGGGCGGTGTTGCGGAACGGACGGAACACGACACGGGTGTCGCGTTCGGTGTTCTCGACGATGCGCCGCTTCACGTTGTCGTGCACCGGGGCCTCGGCCGTGGCGACGAAGCGGGTGCCCATGTTCGCCCCGCACGCGCCCAGCGCGAGCGCGGCGGCGAGGCCGCGGCCGTCGGCGATCCCCCCGCTCGCGATCACCGGGACGCGGAGCGCGGCGGTGGCCGCCGCGATCAGGACGAGTCCCCCGACGTCGTCCAGGCCCGGATGACCTGCGCACTCGAAGCCGTCGATGCTCACCGCGTCGACACCCAGCCGTTGCGCGCTGAGCGCGTGCCGGACCGAGGTCGCCTTGTGGATCACCGTCGCCCCCGCCGCGCGGATCGCCGGCAGCATCCACTCCGGGCTGCGCCCGGCCGACTCGACGATCCGGACGCCGCCGTCGAGCGCGGCGGCCAGGTACTCCGCGAACGGCGTGTCGTGCACCGTCGGCAGGATCGTGAGGTTGACGCCGAAGGGACGGTCGGTGAGATCCCGGCAGCGGCGGATCTCGGCGGCCAGCGCCGCCGGATCCGGCTGGGTCAGCGCCGAGAGGAACCCCAGCGCCCCGGCCTCGGCCACGGCGGCGACCAGCTCGGCCGTCCCGACGCCCATCATCCCGCCGCAGACGATCGGGTGCTCGATTCCGGCCAGCTCGGTCAGCGCCGTCTCCATAACGGCAATCTTTACAAGTATTCGATTGGCAACTCCTCACTCGTGACCGATCACACGCGCGGTCAGCCGCCGAAGCTTGCCGCCCGCCGCGCCAGGAACGCCGCGATCCCTTCCTGGCCGTCCGCGGCGGCCGCGTGCGCGCCGATGAGCCCGGCCTCGACCGCCAGCTGCGCGGTCAGGGGCCGGGACGCGCCCTCGCGCACCAGCCGTTTCGTGGCGCGGGCGGCCCGTCGCGGCCCGGCGGCGAGGCGTCGCGCGACGTCGAGCACGGTGGTCTCGAGCTCCTCGTCGGCGACCAGGTCGTCGACGATGCCGATGCGCTGCGCCTCGGCGGCGCCCACGACGCGGTTGCTCAGCAGCAGCGCCCGCGCCCGGCGGTCGCCGACGGCGCGCGGCAGCGACCAGGACAGCCCGCCGTCGGGCGTCACGCCCAGCCCGGCGTACCCCGGTTGGAAGGACGCCTGCTCGGTGGCCACCACGACGTCGGCGGCCAGGACCAGGCTCAGCCCCGCCCCCGCCGCCCACCCGCGGACGCCGGCCACCACCGGCGGCCCCTCGGCCAGCGCGACGACGCTGCGGTGGAACTGCTCGGCGAGCCCGGTCACGAACGTGCCCGGATCGGCAGCCGCGGCCATGGCGCGCACGTCGCCGCCGACGCAGAAGTGCTCGCCACGCGCCAGCACCGCGACGGCTCCGACGCCGCCGGTGTCGCTCAGCGCCTCGCGGAGCGCGACGGCCAGCGCGGTGTCGATGGCGTTGCGGGCCGCGGGCCGGGCGAGCACGACCTCCAGGACGCCGTCACGCACCCTGCTCTCGATCCTGCTCTCGGCGCTGTCGATGGCGCTGTTCGTGGCGCTGTTCGTGGCTCGGTCGCTCACTGGCTCTCCTCGTGGTCGTGACGCTCGGCATCGTGCACCACCCGCCCGGCCTGCACGGTCGTCCGCACTCGTCGGGCGTTCGGATCGGCGAGCACGGTGGCGAGCGGTGCGTCCAGCAGCACCAGGTCGGCCGCCGCGCCGACCCGTACGCGCCGCGGTGGACCCCCCGGATCGTCCGGCCGGCCGAGGTACCCGCGCAACGCCTCCTGCGCCGACACCCGTTCCCACGGCCCGATGTCGCGACCGGACGGCGTCCTGCGCTCGGTGGCCGCCCGGATCGCGGCCCAGGGATCCAGGTCGCCGTACGGCGCGTCGCTCGAGCAGCCGACGCGCACGCCCGCGCGCAGCAACGAGCCGAACGGCCACAGCTGGTCGCGCTCCGACTCGTCCGTGCCGGCCAGGTACTCGTCGCCCCGCCGCGCCGGCAGGGACGGCTGGGTCACGACCCGCACGCCGAGGTCGGCGAGCCGGGCCACCGACTGCGGCGCGGCGACGGCGGCGTGCTCGACCCGGTCGCCGTCGACCGCACCGGCCTCGTCCAGCGCGGCCACCGTCAGCATCAGCGCGGCCGACGTGACGCAGTGGACGGCGACGGGCCGGCCGGAGTCGTGGACGGCGCGGACGCGCCGCACCAGCTCGGCCAGCGCGGGGAGATCGTGGTCGGCGACCACGATCTTGCCCGGCCCCAGGACGCAGTCGCCGGCGGCCGCCGCCGGGACGTCGGCGAGCAACGTCACGCGTTGCGGCAGGGAGCCGTCGGCCCGCGCCCGCAGGATCGTCGCGAGCGAGGCGTCGTCCAGGTGCGGTGTCGCGTCGGTGACCCCGGTGACGCCGAACGCGGCGAGCCGGGCGCCGACGTCGCGCAGGTCCGGTTCGACGCGTGCCCGCGCTCTCGACCGCACACGCCTGCCGAGCCAGGCGTCCCCCCGCCACACCCGACCGGTGACGCGACCCCGCGCGTCACGCTCGACGCTCGGGGGCAGGTGCGCGTCGTCGGTCATGCCCAGTTCGCGCAGGGCAGCCGTGTTGAGCATCCAGAGCGCCCCGCTGGAGTGCTGCACCCGGATCGGGACGTCGGCGCGGAGGTCGTCGAGGGCGGCGCGGTCGAGCAGCCCGGCCACGCTCTCGTGGTAGTCGACGCATCGCAGCCAGCCGGCGAGGGGGCGCACGTGCAGGGCCGCGGCCAACTGGTGCGGCGTCGTCACGTGTGGCGGCCCCACCCGCAGCGAGTCGGCGTGCGCGGCGGTGGCCAGCAGGTGCAGGTGATGGTCGTGCAGTCCCGGCAGCAGCGCCGCCCCGTGCCCGTCCAGCTCTGCCGGCCCGGGCAGACCGGGCGCGATCTCGGCGATCGCGCCGGCGGTGACGCGCACGTCGACCCGTCGCCAGTCGACCTCGACATCGCGGATGAGCACGCGGCGACGGTAACCGACCGCGGGCCATTGCGGCACCGGATGCCGCAACCGTAGTCTGCTGCGCGTTGCGGCACCCGGTGCCGCAACGGTCGACGACCGGCAGAGCGACGGGAGACGCGCACGTGGCGCATGCGACAAGGCAGACGGGCACGACGATCGCGATCCCCGGCGCGGCGATCGTCCGCGGTGATCGCACATGAGCGTCGTCGTCATCGGCGCGGGGCTCGGCGGCCTGCGCACCGCGGAGGCGTTACGTCGCCACGGCTGCCCCGACCCGATCACGATGGTCGGCGCCGAGTCGCATGCGCCCTACGACCGGCCGCCGCTGACCAAGGCCGTGCTCCGCGGCACCGTCGACGACACGACGCTGCCCGCGGACCTCGCCGAGCTGGGGGTGGACCTGCGTACCGGCCGACGGGCGACCGGCCTGGACACCGCCCGCCGTCGCGTGCGGCTCGACGACGGCACCGAGCTCGGGTACGAGTCCCTCGTCCTCGCGACCGGCGCCGTCCCCCGGACGCTGCCGGCCTTCGCCGGCCTCGACGGGGTACACGTCGTCCGCACCATCGACGACGCGCTGCGACTGCGCACCGCGGTCGAGCGGTCGCGACGCCTCGTGGTCGTCGGCGGCGGGTTCGTCGGCTGCGAGGTCGCGGCGAGCGCGCGCCTGCTCGGCGCCGAGGTGGACCTCGTCGAGGTCCTGCCCGCGCCGCTCGCCCGCGTGCTCGGCCCGATCGGGTCGCAGCTCGTCACCGACCTGCTCGTCGAGCAGGGCGTGCACGTGCGCGGCAACACCGGCGTCGCCGAGGTGACCGGCGACGGCGCCGTCGCCGGTCTCCGGCTCCAGGACGGCACCGAGCTCGCGACCACCGAGGTCGTACTCGGGCTCGGGGTCGTCCCCGACCTCGACTGGCTCGCCGGCAGCGGCGTCGAGACCGGCGACGGCATCGTGTGCGACGCCGTCGGCCGGACCACCGCGCCGGACGTCTGGGCGGTCGGCGACGCCGCCGCGTGGCACCACCCGCTCGCCGGGCGCCGGGTCCGGCTGGAGCACTGGACGAACGTCGTCGACCAGGCCGCCGTCGTCGGCCGCGCGGTCGCCACCGGCGAGGCCGACGAGCCGGCCGACGTCCCGTACTTCTGGAGCGACGTCTTCGACACCAAGATCCAGGCCCTCGGCTTCGTCGACCCCGCCGACGACGTGCACGTCGCGAGCCCCGGCGGACGCACCGTCCTCGTCTACTCCCGGTCGGGCCGACTCACCGCGCTCGTGGGCTTCTCCGCCGCGCGTCACGTCATGCGGCTGCGCTCGGCGGTCGCCGACCGTGCGCCGGTCGAGGAGGTGCTCGCCCTCCTCGCCGCGTGAGGGGCGAGGAACGGGAGGGGAGCGGGCGACGAGAATCGAACTCGCGTAATCAGTTTGGAAGACTGAGGCTCTACCATTGAGCTACGCCCGCGTGACGTGGGAACGCCGCGGTCAGCCTACCTAGTCCAGCTGGGCACCGAGCACCAAGACCGCCAACGCCTGCATGCCGCTGGCCGTCGTCGCGGCGACGGTGCGGGCCGGCAGCTGGAGCTCGGCGGCGACCTGCGCCTGGGTGCGCCGCTCGAAGTAGATCATCCGCAGCACCCGGGTCTGCGTCGGGTCGAGGCGGCGCAGGGCCGCGTGGACGTCCTGCGACCCCGCCACCAGGGCGGCGACGTGCGCATCCGGGTCGACCACGTCCCGGATCATGCCGATCCCGGATCACGGAACGGCCACACGGCGCGCTTCGCGGTGGCGTTCCTTCGCGTACCGGACAGCACCGCACGCGACGCTGGCAGGATGCGAGGCGTGAACCCGTCCCGCCTCACCGGCCCGCCCATGCGACTCCGTCTCGCCGGCACGCTGCTGCCCATGGTGGGCCGCGTGCGCATGTACGTCTGCGGCATCACGCCCTACGACGTCACCCATCTCGGTCACGCCGCGACCTATATCTGGGCCGACGCCGCCGAGCGGGTGCTGCGGTGGCACGGTCACCACGTCACCGTCGCGCGCAACGTGACCGACGTCGACGACGTGCTCTTCGCCGAGGCCCGCCGTCGCGGCGAGTCGCACACCATGCTCGCGACGCTGCAGCGGGCGTCGTTCGAGGGGACGATGGCGACGCTGCAGGTCCGTCCACCCGACCTGTCGCCGAGCGCCGCCCAGCACATCGGGCACGTGATCCAGCTGGCCGCCGCCCTGCTCGACCGCGGGGCCGCGTACGAGCGCAACGGCACCGTGTACGCGCGCACGTCCGGCGCGTACGCGCACGTCGGCTTCGACCACGAGACGGCCCTGGCCCGCGCGACCGAGTTCCACGACCGGCCCGACGACCAGGACAAGGACGATCCGCTCGACATCGCCGTCTGGCAGTCGAGCGGCCCCGACGACGACGTCAGCTGGCCCAGCCCGTGGGGCGAGGGTCGACCCGGGTGGCACGCGGAGTGCGCCGCCATGGTGCTCGCGCTCTTCGGCCCGACCGTCGACATCCATTGCGGCGGCGGCGATCTCGCCTATCCGCACCACGCGTGCGAGGCCGCGCTCGCCGAGGCGGCGACCGGGGTCGCGCCGTTCGCGCGCAGCTGGTTGCGCGCCGGTGTCGTCTCCGTCGACGGCCGCAAGATGGCGAAGTCGACGGGCAACCTCGTGCTGGTGCAGGACCTGCTGCGCGACCACTCCCCCGGAGCGGTCCGGCTGCTGTGCCTGAACCGGCGCTGGAGCGATCCGTGGGAGTACAGCGCCGCCGAGCTCGTCCGCGCGGAGGAGACGCTCGAGCGGTTGTACGGCGCCGCGGCGAGCCCCGGCTCGGCTCCCGGCGCCGCGGCCGTCCCCGCCGCGCTGCTCGACGACCTCGACGTCCCCCGAGCGCTCGCCATCGCCCTGGACGACGGCGGGCAGGCGGCCCGCACGTTCATCGAGCTGCTCGCGCTGGGCTGACGTCTGGTTCGCCCCGACCGAGGGGCGGGTAGGCCATCGGACGGAGACTTTCGACGAAGGAGACAACCCCACGTGAGTGCAGTACCTGACATCCTGCTCAACAACGGCAAGACCATCCCGCAGTTCGGGTTCGGCGTCTTCCAGATCGAGCCGAAGGACACCGTCGAGGCCACCACCCGCGCCCTCGACGCCGGCTACCGCCACATCGACACCGCGCAGATGTACGGCAACGAGCGCGAGGTGGGCGAGGCCGTCTCGCGCTACGAGATCGACCGTGGCGACGTGTTCGTCACGAGCAAGCTCAACAACGGCTTCCACCGCCCCGACGACGCCAAGCGCGCGTTCGACGAGACGCTCGAGAAGCTCGGCAGCGACTACGTCGACCTCTTCCTCATCCACTGGCCGTTGCCGACCCGCTACGACGGCGACTACGTGTCGACGTGGAAGACGCTCGAGGAGTTCTACCGCGAGGGACGGGCCCGTTCGATCGGCGTCTCGAACTTCAACCCGCACCACCTGCGCCGGCTGCACGAGGAGGCCGAGATCGTGCCCGCGATCAACCAGATCGAGGTGCACCCCTATCTGACCCAGGACGACGTCCGCGCGTTCTGCGGCGAGCACCAGATCGCGGTCGAGGCCTGGTCGCCGATCGCCCAGGGCGCCGTCCTCGACGACCCGGTGATCAAGGCCGTCGCGCAGAAGTACGACAAGACCGTCGCGCAGGTCGTCCTGCGCTGGCACATCGAGCGCGGCGACATCGTCTTCCCGAAGTCCACTACCCCCGAGCGGATCGTCGAGAACTTCGACATCTTCGACTTCGAGCTCGCCGGCGACGACGTCGAGACGATCAGCTCGGTGAACCGCAACGAGCGCACCGGGCCCGACCCGGACACCTTCGACTTCATCCCGGGCTGACCTCCCGCACGACGATCCCCCACTGACGATCGTCGCGTCGGTGCGCGAAGATCGCAGGATGACGCAGGACGACGAGCGGCCGCGACGGCGTCGGCGGCGGCGCCCGAGCACCGCCCCCGGCGCGCCGGCCGCGTCGTCGACGCCGTCGTCACCCCCTCCGTCGCCGTCCGGGAAGCGACGCGACGCGGCTGCCGACCGGGCCCTCCGCGACGTCGTCGGGTCCGGGGCGTCGCAGCTGTCGGCGAGCCGGGCGTTGCGGGCGCGTGACCTGCACCGCCCCACCGACGACGAGCTCGCCGCCGCCGAGCGCGACGTCCAGCTGGTCCGCCGGAACTGGCAGCCGACGACGTGAGCCAGGACGACGGCGCGGGCGGCGCCGACGACGAGGCCTGGGCGCCCCGACGCACGGCCGAGCGCCTGGGAGCACCGCCACTGCTCGCCGGCTACCGCGACGCGGTGATCGTCGCCCGCGGCGGCGACAGCGTCGTCTACCGGGCGCACCAGAAGTCGGCGGGCCGCGACGTCGCGATCAAGGTCGTGCAGCTGGCCGACGCCGGCGACGAGGACGGCGCCGCCGCGCTCGCCCGGTTCCGTCGCGAGCTCGAGATCACCGTGCGGCTCGGCCGCCAGCACCCGCACATCATGACGGTGCTCGCGGTCGCCACGACCGTGGCCGGCCAACCGTGCCTGGTCATGGACTACGTCGAGCTCGGCTCGCTGCACGACCGGCTGCGCGAGCACGGGCCGCTCCCCGTCCACGAGGTCGTCGCCGCGGGCTCGGTCGTGGCCGACGCGCTCTCCTTCGCCCACGAGCAGGGCGTGCTGCACCGCGACGTCAAGCCGCAGAACGTGATGGTGCTGCCGACGTCCTTCGTGCTGGCCGACTTCGGGCTCGCCCGCGCCGTGGACGCCGGACACTCGTCCTCGCTGGAACGCTTCTCCTACCGGCACGCCTCGCCGCAGATCCTCGACGGGGAGCCGCCCACCGTCGCCGACGACGTCTACTCGCTCGGCTCGACGCTGTTCACCCTGCTCGACGGTCGCGCCCCCTTCGCGGCGGACGACCCCGACGAGGACTCGGCCCTGGGATACCTGCGCCGCGCCCGGACGGCGACCCCGCGCCCCCTCACCCGCGACGACGTCCCGGTCGGGCTGGCCGCCGTCGTCGCCCGCTGCCTGTCCCGCCGCCGCGAGGACCGCTTCGCCACCGCCGCCGAGCTGCGCGACGCGCTCGCCGCCGTTCCCACCGAGACCCGCAGCTGGGCGCCCGCTGCTCCCGGCACACCGGCCCCCGACACACCCGCCCCCGACACACCCGCCCTCGACACACCCGTCGCGCCGCCGCCCACGACGGCGCTTCCCGACCCGCAGCCCGACCCGCAGCCCGACCCGCAGCCGGTGGCCGTCTCGGCCCTCGCCCACCTCGCCGGCCCGACCGGGACCGGCGACCCCGAGGCGACCGCGGCCCGGCCCACCGAGCCGGTGGCCGCCCCCGCCGGCACCGCCCCCGCCGGCACCCCGTCCGCCGGCTCCGGCGCCACGCGGCGGTGGGCGATCACCGGCGCGGTCGTCGCCGTCGCCGCGGTGGCCGGCGTGCTGATCGGCATCCTGCGCGGCGGGGGTGACGACCGGCAGACGGGCAGTTCCGCCACGCCCACGCCGACGCGGTCGACGCAGCCGGTGGTCGTGGTCCCCAGCGTGACGGCGACACCGACCGGGCCGAGCGGCAGCGCCGTCTTCGACACCCGACTCGCCCCCACCATCACCCGGCTCACCCGCGACGGCGCGCGCGTCGACCTGCGCTGGCGCCAGCCCGCGAGCGGCGGCGCGGCCCCGGTGGTCGTCTTCCTCGACGACGGGTCCGGACGCCGCGCGCTCGCCACCGTGCCCGCCGGCCGGCACAGCATCACCCTCGCCGGCTTCCCCCGCGGCCGGCACTGCGTCCGGCTCGCCGCCGTCACCACGACCGCCACGGGCGACACCGTGTTCGGCCTGTCCCGACAGCAGTGCACCGCCCGCTGACGCAGCTCGGCGGGGTGAGTGGTCGCGGTGTCACACGGCCCGTGTGCACGCCGTGTACGGACCGCATACGGGCTGCATACGACCTGCATACGGGCTGCACACGGGCTGCACACGGGCTGCACGCGGGCTGTCCTACACCGCGCCCGAGGGCGGTAACGGCGTCGGGTCAGCGACGACGCGCCAGCAGCGGGCGCGGGTCGAGCGGCAGCAGCGGGCGCCGGTAGCGGGGCACGCCCGCGCGGGCCCGGCGACGCAGCACCCGCACGTGCCCCCACACCGGGGGCGACACGGCGGCGTCCGGGGCGAAGGCCTCCCGATCGGCGGCCGCGGCCACGACGGCGGCGGCGTGAGCGCCGTCGTCGCCGAACAGGTCGCGGGCGTCGGCCGCGACCTCGGGCGCGGGACGGCCGGGGGCGGGGCGGTGGTCGGCCAGCACGAGCAGGTCGACGATCTCCGCCCACGCGCCCCGGGCGCCGGCGCGCTGGTGACGTCGCCGGCGCAGCGCGCGCAGCAGGAGCAGCAGTCCCATCAGCACCACCAGGACGGCGCCGGCGAGCGCCACCGCGACGACCCAGGTCGCGGGGCCGGTGCGGTTTGCGGCGGCGGTGGCGCCCGGGGCGCGGTGGCCGGGGGTGATCGCGCCGGTGTTGCCGGGGCGGACCGGAGGGTCGTCGGGCGCCGTGGCCGCGGCCTTCGACAGCCGCTGCAGCACGTCGTCGCGCAGGCTGCCGCCGGGGCCGGAGTCGTCGCTGCCGGGCGTGGGCGCGAACGCCACCCAGCCCGCGCCGGCCAGGTAGACCTCCGGCCACACCGTGGCGTCCGCGCCCGTCACGACGACGGTGCCGTCGGCGGCGGGGCGGCCGAGGTCGAAACCCACCGTCAGCCGGGTCGGCAGTCCGACCTCGCGACCGAGGACGGCGAAGGCGGCGGCGAACTGCTCGGCGGTGCCGACACCGGCGCCGGCCGTCCCGGCCCTGCCGAACAGGAAGGTCGACAGCCGACCGTAGGACGAGCCGGTCGGCGCCGAGGGCTCGACCCGGCGCTTCGCCGACACCGCGTTCTCGAGGGCGATGGCCTCCTCGAGCGGCGTCGAGGCCCCACGGACGGCGGCCCGGGCGTACTCGGCGAAGGCGATCGGCGCGCGCGGGAGCGCGAGGTAGCGCGGCGGCACCGAGGTCGGCACCGCTGCCGCGGCGAGCTGCCCCCGCGTCGGGGCGGCGACGCGCCCGGCGACCTCGTACTGCAGCCCCGGCCGTACCTGCCCGGGGCGCGCCAGGGTGCCGTCGTCGGCGTCGACGAGCACGTCGTCGAGCGAGGACGCGGCGGCCACGCCGGGTGCGGGCAGCCAGAGGCCGCCGAGCCGGTCGAGCCGGACGGTCGCGCGCGCGGCCACGTCCCGGGTCGGCCGGGGCAGGTCGCCGCCGCCGGCCAGCCCGAGCTGGCGGTAGCGCGCGTCCACCTCCCACGCCGCGCCGGTGAACGTGGACAGCGTGGCCAGATGCAGGCGGTCGGTGCCGGTGACCCGGGCCCGCAGGATGCGCACGGTCGGGTTGGCGGTCCAGGTGCGCAGCTGGACGAGCGGACTGGCCTGCGGCAGCCGCACCGTCGGCGGCGTCACGTGCTGGCGTGGGTCGAACGCCCCGGTCGGGACGAGGGCGGCCAGCCCGAGCGCCAGCGCGCCCACCACCAGCACCGGGACGACGGCCACCGGGCGCCATGCCGGCCCGTCGGCGCCGCCACGCAACCACGGGTGCGACCAGCCGGCGACGATCATCACCACGAGACACACCGCGACGATCCCACGCGGATCGGCCGTCCCCGCCGACAGCAGCTGGGCGGCGGCGTAGAGCAGCGCGGCACCGGCGACCGGCGCGAGCAGCCCCGTCGCCGGGGCGCGGGGCGGCACGGCCGCCGGCGCACGGGTCAGCACGGCCGCGGCGACCACGGCCGCCACCACGGCGGTCAGCAGCGCGGGCGGCACGAGCAGGACGGCGTCGGCGGGCGCCGGTCGGGCGGTGGTCAGCAGCCGCGGCACCGCGTCGCCGAGCCCGACGCCGTCGCGGCGCAGCAACCACCACGCCAGCGCGGTCGACGCGGCGATCACCACCAGCGCGGCCCCGTTGGCCCCGAGCCGGGTCCGTTGCCCGAGCGCGACCGCGCCGAACGGCAGGCCGACCGCGACCAGCACGACGAGGACGGCCGCGAACCCGGCGACGGAGGCGGTGAAGCCGAGCGCCGCGACCGCCAGCAGCGCGACCGCCCAGCCGGCCCGGACCCGTGTCGGGCGGCCCGCGCTCACGACACCACCGCGTCCCACGCCTGGAGCAGGTCCTCCGCACGGGGACCGCGCAGCACGAGCACGGCGCCGTGCGCCGAGACCTCGGTCGAGTGCGCGTCCAGCACGAGCGCGACGCCGAGCGAGGCCCGGGCCGCGTCGGCGACGAGCGCGTCCGGTGCCGCCCGCGCACCGGTCACCACGACGACCACGTCGAGGTCGCGCAGGGGCGGTGACCCCGGGCCGTCCGTCGCCGTCGCCCGCAGCTCGGCCAACCCGCGCAGCAGCAGCTCCGCGCCCGGCGCGAGCATGCCGGGCGGCGCGGCGGGCACGTCGACGTCGAGCTCGCCGGAGACGCTGACCAGCCGGATCGGGTGCCCGGCCTCCACGACGGTGGCGGCCAGCGACGCGGCGACCTCGACGGCGTCCTCGAACTGCTCGCCGGCGTAGCGGTCCGCCCGGTCGTCCACCACCACGGTCAGGTGGGGCCGGGCGGGATCGGCGTCCTCGCGCACCATCAGCGTGCCGCTGCGCGCGCTGGTGGCCCAGTGCACGCGGCGCAGGTCGTCACCCGGCGTGTACTCACGCAGCGCGACGAGATCGGTCCCGCCGCGTTCGACGCGTTCGTCCGCACCGACGTGTCCCCGCCGGACCCCGGCGGGCAGGCCGAGTACCGGCAGCACCCGCGGCAGGACGTGCACCGTCACCGCCGACCCGACGACGCCCTGCGCCACCGCGAGGCCGGCCACCCCCACCCGCCGCAGCCGCAACGGGCCCACCTCGATCCGACCGCGCCGGCTCGTCGGAATGTCGTAGCGCGCCTCGACGACCGCGCCGGGACGCAGTCGCGGGACGACCACCGGCACCTGCCGGTCCCCGATGCGTTCGAGCGCGTCGAGGCTCACCGCGAAGCGCTCGCCGCCGCTGCGTACCCGCAGCGTCGCCGTGCATGCGGCGTTGCGAGCCACCCGCAACGGCGCCACCCGCCGCTCGGGGAGCACGGGGGCGGGCAGCAGCACCGAGGCGACCGCGGCGACGACGAGCAGCAGCAGCGCGGCGCCGAACGCGACGAGTCCCGGGTAGCGGCCCCAGCCGCCGCCGACGAGGAGCGCGGCGCCGAGCACCGCGGCCAGCACCCCCCGGGCGGTGGGACGCAGGGACAGCCGCAGCCCCGACCCGGCCGACTCCTCGGTCACCGCCGTCAGTCCGCGGTGGGACGGGGCACCGGCGTCGCGGCGAGCACGTCGGCCAGCACCTCGGCGGTGTCCGCTCCGCCGACCGCGGCAGCGCGGGTGAGCTGCACCCGGTGCCCGAGCACGGGGCCGGCCAGCTGCTGCACGTCGCTGGGCACCACGTAGTGCCGGCCCGACGCCGCGGCGCGCACCTGCGCGCAGCGGACGAGGGTGCGCAGTCCGCGCGTGCTCACCCCGAGGCGCAACCGCTCGTCGTCCCGCGTCGCCGCGCCGAGCTCGCGCACGTAGCGCAGGATCGGGTCGGCCACGTGGACGTGCGTCAGGCGCGCGCTGTGCCCGGCGACCGTCTCGGGCGTCGTCACCGCCGGGACGTCGGCGACGGCACCGGCCCGGCCGCCCGGGCGCAGCACGGCGATCTCGTCCTCGACGTCGGGGTAGCCGAGCGCCGTGCGGATCGCGAAGCGGTCGAGCTGCGCCTCCGGCAACCGGTAGGTGCCGTCGAGGTCGACCGGGTTCTGCGTCGCGACGACGAGGAACGGGTCCGGCACGGCGTGCGGGACGCCGTCGACGGTGACCGTCCGCTCCTCCATGACCTCGAGCAGCGCCGACTGCGTCTTGGCCGCGGCCCGGTTGATCTCGTCGGCGAGCACGACGTTGGCGAACACCGGGCCGGCGCGGAACGCGATGTCGCTGGTGCGCGGGTCGTAGACGGCGGTCCCGGTGACGTCCGAGGGCAGCAGGTCGGGCGTGAACTGCACCCGCCGCGACTGCCCGCCGAGTGCGGCGGCGACCGAGCGGGCGAGCGTCGTCTTGCCGGTGCCGGGGACGTCCTCGAGCAGCACGTGGCCGCCCGCGAACAGCGCGGTCAGCACCAGTTCGATCGTCAGCCGCTTACCCCGCACGGCGATCTCGACGGCCTCGGCCACCTCGGCGTGCAGCGTGCGGAACGCCGCGACGTCCGACTCGGCCAGCCCGGCACCGCGGGGTTCGACGGTCGCGGTCACCGGGTCCTCCGCAGCCACGCGCCGAGCGCGGGCCGGTCGGCCGCCGGGAGCAGCGGCGCCTGCTTGAACGGGATCTGGCAGTTCGGGCAGCGCGGCGGCTCGTTGCCGTCGCACACCGGGCGCAGCATGGGTGCGCCGGTGAGCGACCGCTCGTGCACCGAGTTCAGGCAGATCTGGTTGTACCGCACCTTCTGCTGCGCGTGCGCGGACTCGACGCTGCGACCGCTGTCCGAGGCCACCACCCAGAACTCGTGCGTCTCGGAGTCCAGGTACTGGTAGTCGCGCGTCTCGCCGTTGGCGTTGCACGGGACGGTGCCCTCGTCGGTGCCGTCGGCGAACAGCGTGCACGTGCCCGGGAACGCCGCCCAGTCGGCCGGCGCCGTGATCGTGAGATGTGCGATCGCGGGCGTGCTGCTGGCGTCGCTCCCCGTCGTGGCCGTCGTCGTGATCAGCGTCTCGCCGCCGGCGGGCATGGCCACCGGGGCCGGCGTGTTCGGCGGCGGGGGCGGCGGCGCCTCGGTGGTCGTCGGCTGGGCCGGCGGCTGCGCGGGCGGCTGCGCGGGCGGCTGGGCCGGCGGTTGCGCCGGCGTCTGCGCGCTGACGGTGTAGGTGCCCGACGCGGCGGCGCCGCCGCCGGCGACGTTGCGCGGCGTCACCGTGACGGTGCCGGTGCAGCCGTCGGCGCACGGGACCGTGAGCGTCGTGTTGAGGTTGCCGGTGGTCCGCGTGGCCGAGCCGCCGGCACTGACCGCGTAGCTGACCCGGGCGCCGTTCGCGGTCGCCGCCGTCCACGTGACGGCCAGGGTCGCCGCCCCGTTGCTGACGCCCTGCGGCGTGACGGTGACGCCCGACGCCGCACCCGGCGTCGTGGACGTGGTCACCACGTTGGTGGTGACGTCGACCTTGGCGTTGTGGACGTGGAAGGACGTCGTCGTCCCCGGGTCGAGGACGGTGACGGTCGCCGACGTACCGCCGACCGGGACGGTCGCGACGTCGTCGCCGGACGCGGTGGCGGTGACGACGGTGGCGCCGGCTCCGGGTTCGGCGTCCCAGCGGACGAGGACCGAACCGTCCGGTCGCACGCTGGCCGTGGCGCCGACCTCGGCGACGGGTCCGTCGGAGACCGGCGCGCCGCTCGGCCGGCCGCTGCCGGGTCGCTCCCCGTCGCGGCCGCCCGAGCCGCGCGGCGAGACACCGCGCGGGCCGTCGTGACCGCCGTCGCGACCGTCGTCGTGGCCGCCGCTATTCGTGTGCTTGGGCGGCTCGGGCTTGGGCGGGGCGGGCGGCGCCGGGGGCGGCGTGTTCGGGTTCTGCACGCCGATGCCGGGCGCGACGGTCGGGAAGTCGTGCCTGCTGCCGGACCGGTCGACGACGGTGGCCCGCCCGGCGCCCGGCACGTCGATGAGCAGTCGCCCGCCGCTCACGGTGAGCTGCGGGTCGCCGCCGGCCGGGGTGGGGATGGCGGCGCCGACCTGCCTGCCGTCGGCGTCGAGCACGAGCACCCGGCGGGCGCCCGAGCAGGGCACGTACACCTTGCCGTCGAAGACCGTGGGCGTGAGCGGGTGGGTGCAGCCGTAACCGGAGACGTCGTCGACGACGGCGTCCTGCGGACCGACGATGACCACCGACGACGTGCCCGGGTCGGCGACCGGCACGAGACCGTCGGGGCTGCGCTGCGGCCCGTGCAGCGGGCCGTGGATGTTCGGGGCGTCCAACCGGGCGTCGCGGCCGGTGCCGACGCGCACGATCGCGCCGCGCGAGCCGACGAGGGTGACGCCGCGGTCGTGGCCGACGATGACCGAACCGGGGCCGGCGCCCTGGACGGTGCGCGTCGAGACCGGCGCGAGGGAGCTGCCGCGCCAGTGCAGGTTGACGAGGTGCTGCGAGTCGTCCAGCGCCCACACGTCGTGCGCGCCGTCGACGCCGATGTCGACCAGCGGCCGGCCCGCGGACCACGGCCGGCCGACGTCGGCCTGGGTGGCGGGGTCGACCGCGCGGACGGTGCCACGCGGTAGGTCGGCGACGTAGAGCCGCGTGCCGGCGAGCAGGACCTTGACGCCGCCGCCGGCGCGCTCGGTGCGCGACCCGCCCACGAGCAGCGTCCCGAGATCGATGCTGGTGATCTTGCCGGTCTTGCGGTCGACGACCACGAGCTGGCCGTTGCCCTGCTGGATCGTCAGCGTGCTGCCGGGGTCGGCGACCTGTAGCCGGACGTTCGCCCGGCCGAGCACGGGGTCGACCTGGACGAGCTGGCCGCGGGTGCCGTCGGGCAGCCAGGCGAGGTCGTAACCGGACTTGGCGTCGTGGCTCGCGACGCCACTGCCGAGGGTCATGCCCCCGGCGGCCGCCGCGGCGGCGAGCAGCAACCCGAGCTGGGCCGACCCGCGCCGGCCGCGGACGATGCCGCGCGCCCGGCGCCGCAAGGACTCGACGGTCATTCCGCTATCCCCCACCCTCACCGGACATTCCCGCGCAGATTACCTGCACAACACGAACGCGTCCTGTCTCGCAGAACAACCCGCGACCGGGACCGGTCAACGGCTCGACGGTCTGCGTCGGGACGGACGCGCCGAGCACGGAGCCGTCGGGCAGGTCGGGCTGCAGCAGGACGCCCACGCGAGCGCGCCGCGCGACCTGGGTCGGTCCGGCGACGTGCTGCCGCGTCCGGGCGTCGTCGGTGTCGGTGACGACGACCGCGGCGGTGTGCGACGCGACCGCGGCGGCACCGACGACGTCGGCCAGTGCGACCGCGACCTCACGGGCCGGTCCGTTCTTCTCCCAGTCCCGCTCCCACACGTGCGCGTCGTCGACGAGGACGAGGCGCCAGCCGACGGCCGGGGGCGGGGTCGCGGCCCAGGCGAGGACGTCGGCGGGGTCGTGCAGCACACGGTCGAGCTCCCCGTCGCCGGCCAGGACGGCGTTCGCCCGAGGGCCGACGAGCACGATCTCGCACGGCGGCTCGTCGGAGCGGCGGGCGAGCTGGGCCAGCCCGAGCAGCAGCCCGGTCCGGCCCGACCCCGACCGGCCCGCGACGAGCAGCGGCGTGCGGCGCAGCGGCAGCGTGACCGCCGCGACGAAGTCGGCGTCGACGGCCAGCGGCAGGGCGTCACCCTGCGGTCGGGGCATGACCTGCTGCGGCAGTCGCGGCGGCATGGGCGGCACGCCGACGGCCGGCGCGTCCCCGTCCAGCAGCGCCGCGAGCTTGCCGAGCTGGTCGGCCTGGGCCGGGGTGCCCGCGCCGCCGATCGTCGCGACCTGCAGCTCGTGGCGGCCGAGCAGGGCGCGCCCGGGGGCCGCATCCTGGGTCAGCACGCCGGCGGGCACGCCGAGCATCTGGTAGTCGTCGTCGGTCGGCATCCGCAGCACGAGCCGCTGCCCGAACGCCGACTGCAGGCCGCTGCTGATACCGGTGCGCCGCGGCGACGTCGCCGTGACGTGCACGCCGACGCGGCGGCCGTCCTGCAGGATGCCGGCGAGCATGTCGGCGTGCACGCGTCGGGCCGCGCCGCCGGCCTCCAGCGTCTCGAGCAGGCTGGGCAGGTTGTCGATCAGCACATGGATGCGGGGCAGCGCGAGCCCGGTCGCGCGGAGCGCGCCGACGTCCGCGGCGCCGTGGCTCGCGAGCAGCCGGTTCCGGTCGGCGACCGCGGCCCGCAGCATGCGCAGCAGGCGCATCACGCGCTCCGGCTCGCCCTCGCCGATCACCGCGCCCACCACCGGCAGCGTCGCGAGCGTGCCGAGCGCCCCGCCGCCGAAGTCGATCGCGTACACCGACGGCGCGACCGCGTCGGTGAGGGCGGCCGACACCGCGACCGTGCGCAGCAGCTCGGTCTTGCCGCTGCCGGACGCGCCGAAGGCGAGGACGTTGCCGGCGTGGGCGTAGTCGAGCAGCGCCGGGCCCTGCGCCTGGGCGGCGGGCCGGTCGAGCACGCCGATCACGACCTGGCCGGGCCGCGTCGCCGCCGCCGCACCGCCGACGGTGACGGTGCCGCGCTCGGAGCACTCCAGCACCGTCTCGGTGCCGAGCGCCGGCAGCCACGGCTTGGCCGGCAGCGGCGCCCCGGAGCTGCGGAACGCCTCGCGCACCGCCCCGACCAGCCGCTCCAGGTCGGTGCGGGGGTCGAGCGTGCCGGCGGGCGCCGCCGCCTCGACCCCGGTGGCGGTGAAGGCACGGACGCCGACCGGCGCCCGTCCGGTCGGCAGCTCGGCCCGCGCCCCCACCCAGCCGGTCTGCACGAGCTCGGCCGTGCCGTGCCCGGTCCGGCGGATCCACGCGCGACCGGGGGTGCGGCGCGAGATCCGGGCCGCCTCCGGGCTGTCGATCACGTCGGACGAGTCGTCCACGGACGACACCCGCAGCGCGATCCGCAGGTCGGTGTTGGCGCGGACGTTGGCGGTGACGACGCCGGCCGGCCGCTGCGTCGCGAGCAGCAGGTGCATGCCGAGCGACCGGCCCCGCTGCGCGATGTTGACGACGCCGTCGACGAAGTCCGGCACCTCGGCGGTGAGCGCGGCGAACTCGTCGACGCAGATCAGCAGGCTCGGCGGTGCGACCTCGGGGTGCGCGGCCTCCAGCGCGGCGAGGTCCTTCGCGCCGTAGCGCTCGAGCAGGGTCTCACGGGCGGTGATCTCGGCGCCGAGGGACGTCAGCGCGCGCTGCACCAGGGCCGGGGACAGGTCGGTGATGTAGCCGACGGTGTGCGGCAGGTCGGCGCACTCGCGGAACGCGGCGCCGCCCTTGTAGTCGACGAGCAGGAACGTCATCCGCTCGGGCGGGTTGTTGAGCGCGAGCGAGCAGATGAGCGTCTGCAGCAGCTCGCTCTTGCCCGAGCCGGTGGTGCCGGCGACGAGGCCGTGCGGACCGTCCTCGCGCAGGTCGAGCGAGACGACGCCCCCGGCGCCGACGCCGAGCTGCGCCCGCAGCCCGCGCCGCGACGCCCAGCGCTGCCGGATGCCCGCCGCGTCGTCGGGGTCGGCGAGGTCGGGGACGAGGTCGGGCAGCCGGGTCACGTCGGGCAGGGCGGTGGCGGCCGGGACGACCGCGACCTCGTCCTGGCACTCGACCATCGCGCGGGCGAGGCGCCAGACCTCGTCGAGGCCGACCTCGTCGACCTCGGTGAGCAGCTGGACGCCGCCCCGGTCGCGGTGCGCGAGCACGGCGACGGGCTCGGGCGCGGGCCGGTCGGGGCGGGCCGCGGCCGCGCGCGCGTCGGGTGCCGGGACCGAGGCGCCGAGGTCGAGCAGCGTCGACGTGGCCGCGGGCACCGTGTCGACACCGCCCGCGGCGCCACCCAGCCAGACGAAGCGCAGCAGCCCGTCGGCCACGAGCTCGCTGGCCGCGGCCGCCTCGAGCAACCGTCGGGGGACGGCGGCGTCCTCGTCGACCAGGCAGAGGGTCACGCCGCGCTCGCGGTCCTCGCCGGCGAGCGCGTCGACCAGCGTCGCGCCGTCGGCGGCGCCGATCGCGACCGGGGCGAGGCCGCCCGGGCGCCGGCCGGCGTGCGGCAGCCAGCGCAGCCAGGTCTCGTGGTGCGTCCGGTGCCGGCCGAGCACGGCGGTGATCGTCAGATCGGCCGGCGAATGGTCGACGGCCAGCCGGGACACCAGCGCGCGGACGGCGGCGTCGACGCGGGGTGGCGGACCGGCGACCGCGACGACCGGCGACGTCGCGAGCGACACGGGCACGGCGAGCCCGTCGAGCACCCGGCGCAGCGCGAGGTCGTCGCGGGCCCGGGCGGCCGCGGCACGGTCGCCGCCGTCGCGCAGCGTCGCGTCGAGCGTCGCGGCGACGGGACCGGTGCCGGTGCGGCAGGCGAGGAAGTCCGCGTCGCCGGGCCGACGCGTCCACAGCGACCGGGAACGGAGCTGGGTCCGCGCCACCAGGGTGCGGAACTCGGGGTGGTCCTCCTGCGCGCGCACCCGCTGCGCGGCGCCGGCACGGTCCAGGCCGGCGATCAGCTCGTCGACGTCCGCACGCCACAGCCGCAGCGCCTCGCGGTGCTCCTTGCGGGCGCGGCGGCGCTGCTGCCACCACGCGGCCAGCATGATCACCGGGTAGCCGCAGATGTAGGCGAGGCTGAACGTGCTGCGGGTCTGCGCGAGCATGGCGCCGCCGAACACGAGCGGCATCGCGAACATCGCCCACTGCAGCGGCTGGGGTCGCGGCGGGCTCGGCGGGGCGGGCACGTCCAGCGACCCCGCGGCCTGCGGCTCGCCGAAGCGCGGCGGCCGCAGCACCGCGGCCGAGCGGCCGGTGACGTCGCCGGCGGCGCGGTCGACCACGACGGCGCTGTCGCCGAGGCGGACCGCGCGGCCCCACTCGAGCGCGGTGGGGCCGGTGATCGCGGCGCCGTCGACGAGCGTCCCGTGCGCGGAGCCCTCGTCGGTGATGACGGGCTGGGTGCCGAGGATGACCGACGCGTGGCGGCGCGAGACGAGCGGGTCGGACAGCGTGACCGTGCAGTCGTCGTCGCGCCCGATCGTCACCGCGTCCGCGGTCAGCGCGTGGCTCGTCCCGGCGTCGGGGCCTGCCACGACGCGCAGCAGCCCGCGCCGCCGCGACGGGCGCGCGGGCTGGTCGGCCCAGCCGGCGGGGACGGTGACGACGTCGAGGACGTCGCCGCTGGCGAGCCCGCAGTCGGTGAGCGGTCGGCGCGCGGGCCACGGCCGCCCCTCCTCGAGCGGGGCGACCAGGACACCGTGGCGGCCGCCGGTCAGGTGTTCGCCCAACGCCGCGGCGAGGTCGCCGACGGTGGCGCCGGGGCGCGGGTCGACGGTGACGTCGGCCGGCTGCAGCCCGCTCTCGGCCGACGGTCGGACGGTCACCGTCCAGCCGCGCACCGGCGCCGCGGTCATGACGCGGTCGCGCCGATCAGCGGGACGGCGCCGACGACGGCGGCCGGCGCATGCGTCACCGGCGCGACCGGCGTCGCGGTGGCGACCGAGGTGACCGTGGCCGGGGTGTCGCCCGCGGTCACCGTGCTGCTGGGCGGCGTGTAGCTGGGCAGCGAGGTCGCCGAGGCGCTCGCGTCGCGCTGGGCCTGCGAGTGCTGCGAGAGCAGCGTGCTCATCGCCCGCAGCGACGCGGCGATACGGGTGAGGTACGGGATGACCGTCCCCTTGAGGTAGGCGATGAACGCGGCGCTGAAGGGCCCGAACATCGCCGCCGCCGCGACGATGGCCTCGCAGGCCTGCTTGACCTCGTCGGTGACGCCGGCGGCCTGCGCGAACTCCCGGGCGAGCCGGTCGAGGCCGTCGACGTCGGCACCGCGGAACCCGCCGCCCGCCGCACCGGCGGCGGCGCCGACGAGCGGGGCGGCCGCGCTGGTCGGGGTGGTGCGCGGGGTGGGGGTGGTGGCCGGGGTGGGGGTGCCGACGGGGTGCGCGGCCACGTTCTTGCGGGCCTGGCCCAGCGCACCCGCGGTCGAGGCGCCGCCGTGCCACGTCCCCCACGGCGACGCCTTGATGTCCGCCGTCGTCGTCGCCGGGTCGGCGTTGGCCTGCAGGTCCGCGCGGATCTTGTCGTAGTAGTGCAGCTTCAGCGTCTTGATCGTCTGCGTCATGCCCGTCTCGTAGTCGGGGTAGGTCGCGACGCCGACGCCGTTCATCGAGCCGTAGGTCTTGTGCCCCAGCGTGGAGTTCAACGGGTTGAAGGTGGCGGCGTTCTTGAAGTGGCCGCCCTCCTGGTACTCCCAGGCGAGGACCGAGGTCATGTTCTCGGTGGTGACCGGATAGCCCATGCGCGTGAGCAGGTCGCGCGCCCAGGACTCGTGGGTGAACTCGGGCATGGCTGGTGGCTCCTGTGTCGTGAGGTCGGGACGGTCCGTGCCCCGCGGGGCGGGCGGCGGGGCACGGACCGCACGCGGTCAGCTGCCGGAGGCCTGCGCCTGCTGGTCGGCCTCGGCGCGCAGGTGGGTGTAGCGGTCCTGCAGCTGCTCGACGACGTTGCGCAGCTGGACGGCGTAGATCGAGTCCCAGTCGCTGCGGAACTTCATCTGGTCCTGGCCGGTCCAGTGCGTGGCGTCGATCTGGCTGGTGAGCTGCGCGGTCGCCTGCGCGATCGCGTCGGAGTTGGTCTGCATCGAGGTGGCGAGGGCCTGCACCTGCTCGATGTCCATTCCGAGAACGCCGGTCATGTCTTCCTCCTGGGTGTGTGGGTGGTGCTCGGGGTCGTGCATCGGGTCCTGGTCGTCACGGACCGCCGGGACGCGGTGCGCCCGGACGTCGGGGGGTGGTGCGGCGCGCGGCCGGTCAGCCGATCGCGCCCTGGTAGATCTGCGCCTGCGCGGCGTCGTCGGCGCCGGCCTCGAAGGGCAGCGGGACGGCGCCGAGGAGCGCCCCGTCCCCGCCCTGCCTGGCCTCGGTGAGCACGGCGCGGGCGAGGGCCGCGGCGCCGGCGCCGATGCCGGCCGCCTGGCCGAGACCGCCGAACAGGCCGTCGTGCGAACCGATGCGCTCGGTGCGCAGCTGGGGGTCGGCCTGGGTCGTCGGGTGGGCCGCCGCCGGGTGGGCCGCGGTGGTGACCGCGGTGGCGCCGGGGTCGGTGGTGCCCGTCGGGTCGGCTGTCGAGGTGGGCGTCGTGTCGGGTGCCGCGCTGCCGCCGGAGCCGCCGCCCGTCCCGCCGCCGGTGTCGCCGCTCGCCGCGCCGGGCGTGCCGGTGGGGCCGGTGTCGGTGGGGCCGGTGTCGGTGGGGCCGGTGTCGGTGGGAGACGACGGCACGGTGGCCGTCGGGGCGTCCGCCGCCGGTGTGCTGCCGGTGTCACCGGCGCCCGGCAGCGCGGGGGTGTCGCCGGCGCCGGTGAGCAGCGGCGTCACCGTGCCGTCGGGGGCGACGTCGACCGGGATGCTGAGCACGCCGACGGTGTCGCCGGGGTGCAGCGGGTGCAGCGTGCTGAGGTCGATGCCGCCGACCGCGGGCGCGCCGCTGCCGCCCGTGCCCCCCAGGGTGGGGGGCGTCGCGGTCACCGGGTCGGTCGTGCCGGGGCTGTCCGTGGTCGGGCTGTCCGTGGTCGGGCTGTCCGTGGTCGGGGTGTCCGTCGTCGGGGTGGTGGGCGTGGTGGTGGCGGTCGCGCCGGGGTGGACGAGATGGTCGACGGCGGTGACGAGCCCGGTCAGCGCGGTGACGGCCTGCACGAACGGCGTGGTTCCCGCACCCGCCGTCGCGGTGCTGCCTGTGGTGGCGCCGGTGCTGGCGGCGGCGGGGGTGTCCGTCGTCGCGCCGATGGTCGGTGGCGTCGCGACCGCGGATCCGGCACCGGCCGGGGTGGTGGTCGTCGGTGGCGCCGGGGTCGTCGGCGTGACCGCGGCCGGCAGGGTGGGGGCGGCCGTGCTCGTCGTCGGCAGGTTCGGGGTGCCGGGGTAGCTCGGCAGCGTGATCGTCACCGTGTTGTTCAGCGACGTGGTGCTCGACGAGGTCTCCCGCTGCGCCTGCGAGTGCACGCTCAACAGCTTCGCCATCGCCTTGAGCGCCATCGAGATCTTGCTCAGCCAGGGGATGACCGTGCTCTTGAGGTAGGCGACGAACGCCGCGCCGAAGGGTCCGAAGATCGACGCGGCGGCGACGATCACCTCGCAGGCGGTCTTGACCATGTCGACGATCTCGGCGGCCCCCTCGAACTCCTTCGCGAGGTGGTCGAGGCCGTCGACGTCCGCCCCGAGGAAGCTGCCCCCGGTCGCGACCGCGGCGCCGGTCGTCGTCGCCAGCTCGGTCATGACGCGCTGGCCTCGTCCTGCATGTCGGCCCGCTGGCGCAGCAGTGCGGCGTGGTGGGTGATCGCGTCGGTGGCACCGCCGAGCTGCTGCGCGAACGCCCCGTGCCATTCGTCGAGGAACTGCTGCGCGTACACGCCGAACCATTGCGTGCTCTCCAGCAGCGAGCCGATGTTGCCGACGACCCCGCGGATGGCGTTCACGCCGCCGTCCATGCTGTGGGCCGCCGACCGTGCGTAGTCGGTGTCCATGCCTTCGAAGCCCTGGTAGCTCATGGCGAGGACGCTAGGCAGCGCCGGACATGTCCGACCAGCCCTCGACCGCCGGAAACTTCCGTTTCGATTCCCGCCTTCCTCGGCGAGTTGGTGGCGAAATGCCCCCGGAATGCGACCAACTCGCCGAGGAAGGCGATGGATCCGGGAGGGCTCAGGCCGAGCGGTCGCGGGCGGCGGCGGCCTGCTCGGCGGCGTCGAGGTCGTCGACGGTCACGAGGCGCACCTCGGCCGCGCGTCGGCCGACGGCGAAGCGGACGTTCTGCACCCGGCCGCCGCCGGTGCGGCGGAACGGGTCGTCCTTGGGGCCGAAGGCGACCCCGGCGATGGCGCGGATCGCGTCGTCGACCCGCTGCGGGCGCTCCAGGTTCCAGGCGTACCCGTGCCAGTGCCGCACCCGCTCGTACACCTCGCGGTTGGACGGCGGACGCGGGTAGTCGTCGGCCCCCGAGAGCCACGGCTCGGCGAGGGCGAGTGCGACGAACCACTCCCGGGTGCCGGGCGCGAGGCCGGGCGCGGTGGCGGTGGGGCTCGCATCGGCGTCCCCCGCGGCCGCGGGCGCCGGCTCGGCAGGCCCGCCCGTCGACTCCTGCGACGCCGCGACGTCGATCGCGAGGGTGAGGTCACCGTAGCTGCCGTCGTCCTGCTGCCGCCCGCGCAGCACGACCAGGCGGTTCTCACCCTCGTCGAGCAGCGCGGACATCGCGTCGACGAGGGTCACCCGGCGCGCGCCGCCCGGGGCGTCGAACAGCGACGACAGCTGCGCCTCGACGCCGCCGCGCCAGCGCAGCCGCACCATCTCCTCCCCCACGACCAGCTCGCCGAGCAGCCGCGAGACGTGCGGTGCGCAGCGGGGCAGCGGCAGCGCGGTGTAGCGCAGCTGCTGCTCGGCCTCGACCTCGGGCAGCGCGGCCGTGGGCGAGCGGCCGAACAGCAGCGTCTCCCCCGAGCCGAGGACGGCGGTGGGCAGACCGGACCCCCGCAGCGTCACCCTGAGCACGGCGGCCGGTCAGCTCGTCTGCTGGCCGGCGATCGCCCCGGTCTGCTCGTACTCGGCCAGCTCGGCGATGCGTCGCGCGTGCCGTTCGACACCGGAGAACGGGGTGGCGAGGAAGATCTCGACGAAGCGGACGGCGTCGGCCTCGGGGTGGTTGCGGGCGCCGAGGCTGATGACGTTCGCGTCGTTGTGCTCGCGGGCGAGCTGCGCGGTCTCGTCGCTCCACACCAGCGCGGCGCGGATGCCGTCGACCTTGTTGGCGGCGATCTGCTCGCCGTTGCCCGACCCGCCGATGACGATGCCGAGGCTGCCCGGGTCGGCGACGACACGAGCGCCCGCGGTGATGCACGGCGCGGGATAGTCGTCCTCGGGGTCGAAGGTCGCGGCGCCGCAGTCGACGACCTCGTGGCCGAGGCCCGCGACGTGGTCGAGCAGCCGGGCCTTCAGCTCGAAGCCGGCATGGTCACTGCCGAGGTAGACGCGCATGAGGCGATCATTGCAGCCCACGGCCGCCTGGGACCATGGACGTGTGACCGCAGCTCTCGACCGCCCCTCGATCGGCGCGGTGTTCACCCAGTGGACGCTGCAGCCCCTCGCGGTCGTCGCGGTCGTGGCGCTCGCCGCGTGGTACGTGCGCGGCGTGCGCCGCTCGACCCGGGCGGGCCGCGCCTGGCCGGTCGGCCGGTCGGTCACCTTCGGCGTCGGACTCGCCCTGCTGCTGTGGGCGAGCTGCGGGTTCCTCGGCACCTACGCCTACTCGCTGTTCTGGGTGTGGACGTCGCAGCAGCTGGCGCTCTGGCTCGTCGTCCCCATCGTCGTGCTGTCCGGCGCGCCGCTGCAGCTGGCCCGCGATCTCGGCGGACGGGGCGGCCGCGTCGACCGGCTGCTGCGCTCGCGGCCGGTGCGGTTCGTGTCGAACCCCCTGGTCGGCCCGGCGCTGGTCCCGCTGCTGTCGTTCGCGCTGTTCTTCGGACCGCTGCCCGGCTGGTCGATCGGGACGCCGGTGGTCGGCTGGCTGCTGCAGCTGGTGCTGGTCGCGATCGGCGCGATCATGGTGCTGCCGCTCGTGGGCGTCGACGACGACGTCAGCTCGCTCGCGGTCGGGCTGGGGCTCGCGATCGGCTCGTTCGAGCTGGTCATCGACGCCCTGCCGGGGATCGTGCTGCGGCTGCGCACGCAGCTGGCGACCACGTTCTTCGATCATCGGGCGGCGCTGGACTGGTCGCCGAACGCCCTGCACGACCAGCAGATCGCGGGTGCCATCGTCTGGTGCATCGCCGAGCTGATCGACCTGCCGTTCCTGCTCCTCGTCTTCCGGCGGTGGCTCCGGGTCGACGCGAAGGACGCGGCGCGGGTCGACGCGGTGCTCGAGGCCGAACGCAGTGCCCGCGGCGCCGAGACCGACGAGCCGTGGTGGCTCAGCGACCCGTCGATGCAGCAGCGGCTCAAGCGCCGGGACTGAAGGTCCAGTCGCCGGCCTCGTCACGTGCGATCGGGTGGACGGCGACCGCGGCGGCCACCGGCACCGGGCCGTAGAGGTGCGGGAACTGCGTGCCCGTCCCGTAGCTGTCCTCGACGCGCAGTTCGGCGCCGGTGCGCTCCGGGTCGATCTCGACGACCACCAGCTCCGCGACGTCGCGGTAGAGCAGGTTCGCCGTGCCGCCCACCTGGTCGGCGAAGGAGAAGTGCACGAATCCCTCGGTGGCCAGGGACGACGGCGCGTAGGAACCCGCGGCGACCGCCTCGGCCCACGCGACCGGCGTGACGAGATGGAACAGGCGCATGTCAGCTCAACCCCAGATAGCGCGTCGACATCTTCACCTGGTGCTCGAAGTAGGTGTCCAGGTCGGTCACCCCGTTCGTGTAGCGACCGAACAGCTCGAAGCTGATCGTCCCGAACAGCATCGCCCACATCGTCATGGCCCGCGCCAGCAGGGTCGGCGGGATCCCCTCGATCCCGGGAAAGGTCGCGATGGTCTCCACGTCGCTGCGGACGGGGCGGGGCAGCCGGTCAGTGGGCGGCTCGAGGACGCCGCGCTCGATGCCGTCGCGCAGCACCGTCATCGCGACGTCCAACGGGCGTTGCGCGGCCGCCACCGTGTCCTGCGGCGCGGCGTACCCCGGGATCGGGCTGCCGTAGACCAGCGCGTACTCGGCCGGCCGGGCCAACGACCATTCCCGGGTAACGCGCCACACCGTCGCCCACCGCGCGACCAGCTCGCGCCGCGGCACCGCGGCCTCGGCCCGCTCGACCGCTTCACCCATCGCGTTGTACGCGTCGAGGATCAGCGCGGTCAGCAGCTCGTCACGACTTGCGAAGTAGCGGTACACCGCCGACGAGACGACACCGAGCTCTCGCGCCACCGCACGCAACGAGAGGTTCGGGCCCTCCGTCGCGAGCTGCCGTCGGGCGATCGCCTTGATCTGCTCGGTCGTCTCGACGCGGGCACGGGCGCGGGGTGTGTCGGCCATCGGGCCAGTGTGGCACAACCGAGAGCACTGCTCTTGACAAGACCGATCCCGAGAGCAATGCTCTCCAATAACAGAGAGCAGTGCTCACACAACGGAGGATGTCATGGGCAAGCACACGATCGTCGGCGCCGGACCGGTCGGGTCGGCAGTCGCCGCGGAGCTGCTGGCACGCGGCGAGGAGGTCCGGGTCGTCACCCGCAGCGGCGGCGGACCGGACGGCACCGACCGGGTCCGCGCGGACGCGCACGACGGCGCCCGGCTGGCCGAGCTGGCCGCCGGCAGCGACGCGATCTACAACTGCGTGAACCCGCCCTACGACAAGTGGGCGCAGGAGTGGCCCGGCATCGCCGCCGCGCTGCTGACCGCGGCCGAGGCGTCGGGTGCGGTGCTCGCCACCACGGGCAATCTCTACGGCTACGGCCGGGTCGACGGCCCCATGACCGAGGCGACCCCGCTCGCCGCCACCGGCACGAAGGGCCGCGTCCGCAACCGGATGTGGGCCGACGCCCTGGCCGCGCACGAGGCCGGCCGGGTGCGCGCGTTCGAGGTGCGTGGCAGCGACTACCTCGGCGGCAACTCCTACCTGTCGACGGTCGTCACGCCGGCGTGGCGCAGGGGCCGCACCGCGTGGGTGCCGGCCGACCTCGACGTGCAGCACACCTTCACCGACGTCCGCGACGTCGCGGCACTGCTCGTCACGGGGGTGGGCGACGAACGGGCCTGGGGCCACGCGTGGCACGTCCCCAGCGACGAGCCGGTCACCCTGCGCGAGCTCACCACGCTCGCGGCGGGTCAGCTGGGCGTGCCCAACCGGGTGCGCTCGCTGCCCTACGCCGCGGTGTGGCTCGCCGGCGTCGCCAATCCCTTCGTGCGCGAGCTGCGCGAGACGCAGCACCAGTTCCGCCGGCCCTACGTCCTCGACAGCTCGCTCGCGCGGCGCACCTTCGACCTGACGCCGCACCCGCTCGCCGAGTCCGTCCGCTTCGACCTGGCCAACGACCAGGCCGCACCCGGCACCGCCGCGGCCCGACGCTGAGCGGTCGGGACGCGCTCAGTCGAAACGAGGATCCTCGGTGCGGCTGCGCTTGAGCTCGAAGAAGTACGGGTACGAGGCGACCAGCCGCGAGCCGTCCCAGAGCTTGACCGCGTCCTCGCCGCGCGGGATGCGGGTGAGCACCGGACCGAAGAAGGCGACCCCGTCGATGTGGATCGTCGGGGTGCCGACCTCGTTGCCGACCGGGTCCATGCCGCGGTGGTGCGACTCGGTCAGCGCCTCGTCGTACTCGGTCGACTCGGCGGCGTCGGCCAGGCTCTCGGGCAGGCCGACCTCACGCAGCGCCTCGACGTACAGCTCGCGGCCGAAGTCGCGCTTCTCGTTGTGCCGCTTCGTGCCGAGCGCGGTGTAGAGGTCGCGGAGCACGGCGGTGCCGTGCTGCTGCTCGGCCGCGATGCAGATGCGCACCGGCCCCCACCCGCGGTCGAGCATCTCGCGGTAGCTCGCGGGCACGTCACGGCCGCTGTTGAGCACCGACAGCGACATCACCCGGAACGTCAGCTCGAGGTCGCGCTGCTTCTCGACCTCGAGGATCCACCGGGACGTCACCCACGCGAACGGGCAGAGCGGGTCGAAGTAGAAGTCGACGACCGGGCGGGGCTCAGACGAAATAGTGGTCACGTCACCCAACGTACCCCCACCGAATCGTGGACCGACATGCCGAGCCGCCGAGCAGACGGGTCCACGATCCGGTCAGGACGCGCGGGCGGCGGCGAGCGCCTCGTCGGCGTGCAGCTCGAACTTGGTCTCGGACTGGATGACCTTGCCGATCCGGCGGTCGCGACCGATCACGAAGGTGTGCCGCTTGACCGGGCCCAGCTTGCCGAGCAGCCCGCCGCGCTTGACGCCGAAGATGCCGGCCACCTCGCGGTCGGGGTCGGCCAGCAGCGGGTAGTCGAAGCCGTTCGCGTCGGCGAACGCCTTCTGCTTGTCGACGGCGTCGGCGCTGATGCCGACGCGCTGGACGCCGGCGGCGGCGAACTCGGCGCCGAGGTCGCGGAAGTGGCAGGCCTCCTTCGTGCAGCCGCCGGTCATCGCCGCCGGGTAGAAGAACAGCACCACCGGGCCGTCGGCCAGCAGCGTCGACAGCCGGCGCGGTGTGCCGGTCTGGTCGGGGAGCTCGAAATCGGGAACCTCGTCGCCTTCACGCATGCCCCTACCGTAATCGCGCGGACGCCGCGGCGCGTGCCCGTGACAGACTCGTCCCAATCGCGTCCGCTGCGGATCCAGCGGCGGCGATCGGGACGAACACGTCCCCGCTATCCGACCGGACACACCCGAAGGAGCGCCCGCGTGGCCGTACCGAACCTGACCCGTGACGACGCGCGGGCCCGCGCCGACCTGCTGCACGTCGAGTCCTACGACGTCCGGCTCGACCTCACCGACGGTGGGGGCAAGCCGTCCGAGCGGACGTTCCGCTCGACCACGACGATCGTGTTCTCGGCCCGCGCGGGCGAGGAGACCTTCGTCGACGTCATCGCCGACGCGTTCCACGAGGTCACCCTGAACGGCGCCGCCGTCGACGTGAGCGGCTACCGCCACGAGGACGGCATCCGGCTCGCCGGCCTGGCCGAGCAGAACACGCTCGTGGTCGACGCCGACTGCCTCTACACGAACACCGGCGAGGGGCTGCACCGCTTCGTCGACCCCATCGACGGCGAGACCTACCTCTACTCGCAGTTCGAGACCGCCGACGCCAAGCGGATGTACGCCTGCTTCGACCAGCCCGATCTGAAGGCCACCTTCACCTTCCACGTCACGGCGCCCGAGCACTGGGAGGTCTCCTCGAACGGCCGCGTGGAGCGCACCGAGGAGCTGCCCGCCGGCACGCTCCTGCACTTCGCCACCACCGCGCGCATCAGCCCGTACATCACCGCCCTCGTCGCCGGGCCGTACCACGTCGTGCGCGACCACCACGACGGCATCGACCTCGGGCTGTGGTGTCGCAAGACCCTCGCCGAGCACCTCGACGCCGACGAGCTGTTCCTGCTGACCCGGCAGGGCTTCGACTGGTATCACGCCAACTTCGGCGTGCGGTACGCCTTCGACAAGTACGACCAGCTCTTCGTCCCCGAGTTCAACGCCGGCGCGATGGAGAACGCCGGCTGCGTGACCTTCCGCGAGGACTACGTCTTCCGCAGCAAGGTCACCGACGCCCGCTACGAACGGCGCGGCGAGACGCTGCTGCACGAGATGGCGCACATGTGGTTCGGCGACCTCGTCACCATGCGCTGGTGGGACGACCTCTGGCTCAACGAGTCGTTCGCGACGTTCGCCTCCGTGCTGTGCCAGACCCGCGCGACGCGGTGGACGGACGCGTGGGCCACCTTCGCCAACGCCGAGAAGACGTGGGCGTACCGGCAGGACCAGCTCCCCTCGACGCACCCGATCGCCACCGACGCCCCCGACGTGCAGACCGCCGAGGTCAACTTCGACGGCATCACGTACGCCAAGGGCGCCAGCGTGCTCAAGCAGCTCAGCGCCTACGTCGGCGTCGACGAGTTCCTCGCCGGCGTCCGCGACTACTTCGCCGAGCACGCCTACGGCAACACCACGCTGGCCGACCTGCTGCGCGCGCTCGAGAAGTCCTCGGGACGCGAGCTCGGCGAGTGGTCCAAGCTGTGGCTGGAGACCTCGGGCATCAACACGTTGCGGCCCGAGTTCACGCTCGACGCCGACGGCCGGTACGCGTCGTTCGACATCGTGCAGACGGCGCCGACGGAGGTCGCGACCTCGAACACCCTGCGCCCGCACCGGCTCGCCGTCGGTTGCTACGAGCCGCGGGACGGCCGGCTCGTGCGCACCGCCCGCGTCGAGATGGACGTCGTCGGCGAACGCACGCCGGTACCGGAGCTCGTCGGCGAGCAGCCGCCCGAGGGCGGCCTGCTGCTGGTGAACGACGACGACCTGACCTACTGCAAGCAGCGCCTCGGCGCCGAGAGCCTGCGCACGCTGCTCGACGGCGGCATCGCCAAGCTGGACTCGCCGCTGGCCCGCGCGCTGTGCTGGTCGGCGGCATGGGACATGACCCGCGACGGCGAGCTGCCGACGCGCGACTACGTCGCCCTCGTGGTGGCCGGGGCCGAGCACGAGACCGACATCGGCGTCATGCAGTCGCTCACCCGGCAGGCGCTGCGCGCGCTCGAGATCTACGCCGACCCGCAGTGGGCACCGCAGGGCTACGCGGCGCTCGCCGATGCCGCCGTGCGCGCGCTCGGCACGACCGCCCCGGGCTCGGACCACCAACTCGCCTGGGTGCACGCGCTGCTCGGCTCGGCCCGCACCGACGAGCACGTCGCGTTCGTCCGCGGCCTGCTCGACGGCAGCACCACGCCCGACGGTCTCGCCGTCGACGACGAACTGCGCTGGTCGGTGCTGTCGTCGCTCGTCGTGCGCGGGGCGGCCGGCGAGGCCGAGATCGCCGCGGAGCTCGAGCGCGACCCGTCGGCGGCGGGGCGGCGGCACGCCGCCACCGCCCGCGCGGCCCGGCCGAGCCCGGCGGCGAAGGAGGAGGCGTGGCAGCTCGCGGTCCACGACGACACGCTGCCCAACGCCATGCAGGAGGCCGTGATCGGCGGGTTCGCCCCGGCCTCCCAGGGTGAGCTCGTCGCGCCGTACGTCGAGCGCTACTTCGCCGACATCCTCGACGTGTGGCACCGGCGCACCAGCGAGCTCGCGCAGAACGTCGTGGTCGGGCTCTTCCCGACCTGGTCCTCGACGATTGCGCAGGCGACCGTGGCCGCCGCCGACGCGTTCCTCGCCGGCGACGACGTGCCGCCCGCGCTCCGCCGACTGGTCGGCGAGGGACGGGCCGACGTCGTGCGCGCGCTGCGGGCGCGGGCGACCGACACGGCCGCGGGCTGACGCCGGCCGGCGGGGGGCGTCGGTCGACGTCCCCTGCCGGGTCGCCTCAGCTGCCCGCGGAGTCCGCGAGCATGCGCAGGCCGGTGACGATCCCGCCGGTCAGGTCGCCGTTGGCGAACGAGGCCCGCATGGCCAGTGCGGCCAGGGCACAGGAGCGGTTGGGCAGCCGCGGGGCCGAGCCCGGCCCGGTGACGATGTGCAACGTGCGCTGTCCCGGCGACACCGCGACGAGCACCGAGGAGTCCGACAGCTTCTCGAACAGCGCCTCGGCGTGGGCCCGCGTCGGGGCGTGGAACTCGCCGACGTAGACCGAGAACGTGAGGCCCGTCTCGCGGCTGGCGAGGGTGAGTGCCTCGTCCAGGCGCGTCAGCTGCGTCGTGGTGAACGGCCCGTCCCCGGCCAGGTTGCCCTGGGGCCCGTGCTGCAGCTCGGCTGCCTTGACCTTCGCGACCTCACCACTCACCGCTGGCACCTCCGACCGCCGTCGTCGACGAACCGCTCTGCGCCGGGTTCACGGCGTGCACCACGGCGTCCGGGTGTGGGACGTACCACGACGGCGCGTAGTCCCAGGACCGGCCGGGGCGGTAACGATTGGGCTGGCGCACCAGCGACCGGCCGTACACCGCCACGAAGAGGACGGCGATGATGCCGAGCGGGATGCCGACGAACACCAGCAGGGTTTCGACGATCGTCACGGGCCCACGGTAGTCCCTGGACGGCCGCGCACCGGCGGCTGGGTGGTCACACCGCGGGAGCGATGTCCGCGGCGCGGCCGGCACCGAGCTGCGGGTCGCGCTCGGGCAGCCCGACGTAGCGCGCCCAGGACGGCTCGCGGCTCGTCCAGCCCATCACCACCGCGACCGTCGGCGGCGGCTGCACGGGCGGCACCGGCAGCGTCCAGCCGAGCTCCGCGAGCAGCCGGTCGCCCTTGCGGTGGTTGCAGCGCGCGCAGGCGGCGACGACGTTGGTCCACACGTGCTGCCCGCCGCGCGAGCGGGGGCGGACGTGGTCGATGGTGTCGGCACGCGCCTCGCAGTAGGCGCACTCGTGGGCGTCGCGCTCGAGCACCGCGCGGCGGGTGAGCGGTACGTCACGCCGGTAGGGCACGCGGACGTAGCGGGCGAGCCGCACCACGCTCGGTATGGGCAGGCTGAGCCGCTCCGAGTGCATGACGAGCGAACCGGACTCGACGACGTAGGCCTTCTCGGCGAGCACCAGCACGACGGCGCGACGCAGCGGCACGACGCACAGTGGCTCGTACGTCGCGTTCAGGACCAGCGCCGCACCCATCGCTCACCTCCGGGCCTTCAGTCAACCCGACGGAACGCGGCTGCGCACGCCCATAAGGCCGATCCGGGCCGCTCGGGTCGGCGGCGTCCTCATCGGATCTCTACGAACGCCGTGGCATGGTGATTCGGATGCACGCCACCGACCACACCGTCGCCATCGCCGCCGTCGGGCTCCCGAAGTTCTGGGAGGACCACAAGGCCGTCCTCATCGAGGCGCCGATCCGGATCGCCGCGATCATCGTGATCGGCCTGCTGATCCGCTCGATCGCCCGCCGGGCCATCGACCGGGCGGTCCGGCCGGTCCAGGGCGCCGGCACCGGGACGCCGCGCATCCTGCGACCGTTCCGGGAACGCCTGCACACGAGCTCGTTCCTCGAGTCCTCGGGCCTCATCTCGGAACGCCGCGCGCAGCGCGCGGCGACGCTCGGGTCGGTGCTGAAGTCGGCGGCGTCGGCGACGATCTTCGTGATCTGCTTCCTGCTCATCCTCAGCGAGCTGCGCATCGACCTGGCGCCGTTCATCGCCGGCACGTCCATCGTCGGCGTCGCCCTGGGCTTCGGCGCGCAGAACATCGTCAAGGACTTCCTGACCGGCATGTTCATGCTGCTCGAGGACCAGTACGGCGTGGGCGACGTCATCGACTTCGAGAAGGCGAGCGGCACCGTCGAGGCGGTCGGCCTGCGCAGCACGCGGCTGCGCGACGTCAACGGCACCGTCTGGTACGTCCGCAACGGCGAGGTCGTGCGCGTCGGCAACAAGAGTCAGGGCTTCGCCACCGTCGTCCTGGACATCCCGGTGAGCGTCACCGCCGACACCGCCGAGGCGTCCACGGCCATGCTGCAGATCGCCAAGGACATGGCCGAGGAGGAGGCCTGGAAGCCGGTCTTCATGAAGGAGCCGGAGCTCCTCGGCGTCGAGGACATGTCGCGCGACCAGACCGTCATCCGGCTGACCGCCCGCGTGCGCCCGCTGGAGCAGTGGCGGACGGCGCGCGAGCTGCGGCGGCGCATCCGCGCCGAGTTCGACCGGCTCGACATCAACACCACCGAGCTGTCGACCCCATAGGCGAGCGGGATCGGACGCGGTCAGGCGAGCGCCTGGACCGCCTCCAGCACCGCGCGGTGCAACGTCGGGAAGACGTAGTGCATGGTGCGCAGCGTGGCGACGGGCACCTCGGCGTGGACGGCCACGGTCAGCATGCCGATGATCTCCCCGCCGTACGGGCCGACCACCGTCGCGCCGACGAGCACCCCGCGGTCGGCGTCCTCGACGACCTTGACGAAGCCGTCGTTGCCCGGGCCGTGGATCCAGCCGCGCGAGTTCGACGCGATCTGCTGGACCCCGACGCGGACGTTCGACCCGGCGTCGCGCGCCTCCTGCTCGGTCTTGCCCACGCGCCCGACCTCGGGGTCGGTGAAGGTCGCCCACGCGAGCGCGTCGTAGCCGCCGAACTCCTCGTCCTGGCCGAGCAGGTGCTGGGTGAGCACTCGCGCCTGCCAGACCGAGACGTGGGTGAACGGTCCCTTGCCCGTGACGTCGCCGATCGCGAACAGGCCGTCGACGCCGGGGACGGCCATGTGCTCGTCGATGTCCAGCGTCGTCGCCTGCGGGTCGAGGCCGACGGTCTCGAGGCCGAGGTGGTCGAGGTTGGTGGTGCGCCCCGCGGCGACGAGCAGCTTGGCCGCGGTGACCGAGCTGCCGTCGGCGAGCGTGACCACGACGCCCTTGCCGCCGGCGGCCACGGTCTGCACCTGCGAGCCGAGCCGCACGTCGATGCCCTCCCGCTCGAACACCGCGGACAGGACCTCGCCGGCCTCGGGCTCCTCGCGACCGAGCAGCCGCGACCCGCCCTCGATCAGGGTGACGCCCGTGCCGAAGCGGGCGAAGCCCTGCGCCAGCTCGCAGCTGATGACCCCGCCGCCGAGCACGACCAGCGACTCGGGCGCCTGCGGCGTCCGCAGGACCTCGCGGTTCGTCCAGACGAGGTCGTCGACGCCGACCGCGAGGTCGGCGAGGCCCGTCACCGGTGGCAGCGCCGGCCGCGTGCCGGTGGCGATCACGACCCGCGAGGCGGTGTGGGTCTCCTCCCCCGCCTCGACCCGGAGGCGGCCGTCGTCCGTCCGGCCGGCGAGCCGGCCGTGGCTGCGACTGAAGGTGGCCCCCTGGCCCTCGAACCGTTCGACGGCGACGGCGTCGTCCCAGTCGTCGGTCGCCTCGGTGCGGATGCGTCTCGCGACGACGGCGAAGTCCGGCGTGTCCTGGGCGCGGCCGGCGAGGCCGTCGACGCGGCGCGACTCGGCCAGCACCTCGGCACCGCGCAGGATCATCTTGGACGGGATGCAGCCGAAGTACGGGCACTCACCGCCCACGAGCCGCTCGTCGACTCCCAGCACCGACCGGCCCGCCTCGGCGACCGAACCGGCCACCGCCTCGCCCCCCGGGCCCAGCCCCAACACGATCAGGTCGTAGTCCACGCCGAACTTGTGCCCAGGCGATCGGCACAATAAGCACCATGACGGGCTTACCGGAGGGCGAGGGTCGCGCGGACACCTTCTACGCCGCGGTCGGTGGCGAGGACACCTTCCGACGGCTCGTGGCCCGGTTCTACGAGGGTGTGGCGCAGGATCCGGTGCTGCGACCGCTCTACCCCGAGCAGGACCTCGGCCCGGCCGAGGAGCGGCTGCGGGGGTTCCTGATCCAGTACTGGGGCGGGCCGAGCACGTACTCGCAGCTGCGCGGTCACCCGCGGCTGCGCATGCGGCACGTCCCGTTCGCGATCGGGGCGGCCGAGCGCGACGCCTGGCTGACGCACATGCACGACGCGCTCGACTCGCTCGACCTCGCGCCGGCCCACGCGCAGGTGCTGTGGGACTACCTGTCCTCGGCGGCGCACTCGCTGCAGAACCGGTCCGACTAGCCCGTCCACCGCGCGGCCGGGTCGGCCCCCCCGACAGCGCGGGCCCCGACCACTAGGCTCGTCGCCATGGCCAAAAACGCTTTCGGGGACGCGCCCTGGTGGGCGTCCGCCGTCTTCTACCAGATCTACCCGCGCAGCTTCGCCGACGGCAACGGCGACGGCACGGGCGATCTCGTGGGCGTCCGCGAGCGTCTGGACCACCTCGTCGAGCTGGGCATCGACGCGATCTGGCTCTCGCCGTTCTACCGCTCCCCCATGGCCGACGGCGGCTACGACATCGCCGACCCGTGCGACGTCGACCCGCTCTTCGGGACGCTGGCCGACTTCGACGCCATGCTGGCCGCCGCCCACGAGCGCGGCATCCGGGTCACCGTCGACATCGTGCCCAACCACTTCTCCGACCAGCACCCGTGGTTCCAGGCGGTCCTGGCCGGCGGCAAGGACGCCCCCGAGCGGTCGCGCTTCGTGATCCGCCCCGGCCGCGGCGCCGACGGTGAGCTGCCGCCGAACAACTGGCCCTCGGTCTTCGGCGGCCCCGCGTGGCACCGGCTGCCCGACGGCGACTGGTACCTGCACCTGTTCGCCCCCGAGCAGCCCGACGTCAACTGGCTCGACCCCGCCGTGCCCGCCGAGTTCGAGCGCATCATGCGGTTCTGGCTCGACCGGGGCGTCGACGGCTTCCGCGTCGACGTCGCGCACTCGATGGCCAAGCCCGACGGGCTGCCCGACCTCGATCTGGACGTGCTCGCCGACGTCGGCACCAACATGCCCACGGCGGCCGACCTGCGCTGGGACCGCGACGGCGTCCACGACTACCACCGGCTATTCCGCCGGGTGCTCGACTCCTACCCCGGCGATCGGATGGCGGTCGGCGAGGCGTGGGTGGCCGACCCGGCCCGGCTCGCCGCCTACGTCCGACCCGACGAGCTGAACCTCACCTTCAACTTCGCCCTCGTCGAGGCCCAGTGGGGCGCGAAGTCCTTCCGCGACGCGATCGACCGGTCGCTGGCGAGCCTGGCCGACGTCGGCGCGCCCTGCACCTGGGTGCTGTCCAACCACGACGTCGACCGCGCCGCCACCCGCTACGGGGGCGGCCCGCAGGGCGTGGCCCGCCACCGCGCCGCCATGCTCGTGGAGCTCGCCCTGCCCGGCGCGGCCTTCCTCTACAACGGCGACGAGCTCGGGCTGGAGAACGTGGAGCTCCCCGACGACGCACTGCAGGACCCGACCTGGGAACGCAGCGGCCACACCGAGCGCGGCCGCGACGGCGAGCGCGTCCCGCTGCCGTGGTCGGGCGACGTCGCGCCCTACGGGTGGACCAGCGGCGAGCGAACCTGGCTGCCCATGCCCGACGGGTGGGGCCCGGTGGCCGTGGCGGCGCAGGAGCGCGACCCGGCCTCGACGCTGCACGTCGTCCGGACCGCCGTCCGGCTGCGCCGGGAGGTGGCGGACCTGACCGCGGGCGAGTTCGCGTGGGTCGATGCGCCGGAGGACTGCCTGTCGTTCCGCCGCGGCGACGTGACGGTCCTGCTCAACACCGGCGGGGTGCCGGTGCCCCTGCCCACGGGCGAGATCGTGCACGCCTCGGCGCCGGTGACCGGCGAGCTGCCGCCCGACACCGCCGTCTGGGTGCGCTGACGCCGGTCACGCCAGCGCCAGCGGGCTGCCCCGCTCCAGGAAGACCGTGCCGTACTCGGCGACGACGCGCACCCAGCGGCCGGCGACGTCGACGTGGACCCGCCCGCCCCGGGGCAGGAACGCCATCCGGACGAGGGCGGACAGCGCCCGCAGCGTGACCTCGGCGCTGCGCTCCCCGTCGCTGACGGTCAGCACCACCGAGTCCAGCAGCGCGTCGGCGACCTCGGCGCGCGGCTGAGCCCCGGGGACACCCTCGCGCTCGGCGGCCTCGCGCAGAGTGCGCGCGCCGCCCTGCACGAGCGGGCGGAGGTCGTGGTCGGGGACGGTCTCGATGCGTCGCCAGCCGTGATCGGGCGGCCGCGCGCTGTGCCACTGCTCGTCGCACGGGGCGGGCGGCGTGCCCGTCTCGTCGTCGAGCCAGGCGAGGACGGCACCGACCCCGACGGTGACGTCGATCGGGTCCCGACGCCGCGCCGGCACGGTACGGGCGACGAGCACGTCGAAGGGAAGTCGCACCAGCGCGACCGCCCGCTCGTCGCCGAGCCGGAGACGGACGAGGCTGCGCGGGTCGAGCGACACCGCGCGGCGCAGGGCCGGCGCGATGTCGGCGAGCGCCGGCCGGTCGTCCGCGCTCAGCACCGGCGGGTCACCGGCCGTCGTCGGCGAACCCGCGCAGGATGTCGCGCTCCTCGTCGGTGAGCCGGCGCGGATGATCGCCGTCGAAGTCCACCGTCACGCAGGTCGTGGACGCGCGCGCAGCCGCCACCCCACCGTCCAGGACGTCGTAGTGCACGACGAACGACGCCGCCCGGATCGTGTCGACCCAGAGCTCGAGGCGCAGCGGCTCGGGGTGGTAGACGATCGGGCGCCGGTACTCGATCTCGTGGCGCGCGATGACCGTGCCGCTGGAGAAGCTCTCGTGACGGTGGAAGAACATCGCGACCCGGGCGTCCTCCAGGTAGGCGAGGTACGCGGTGTTGTTGATGTGCCGGTAGGCGTCCATGTCCGACCAGCGCATGCTGACCTCGTGCACGAAGCGCGCCATCGGTGCGTCCGTCGCCTCAGTCGCGGGTCAGCTTGCGGTGCGTGACCGCATGCGGCCGCGCCGCGTCCGGGCCGAGCCGCTCCACCTTGTTCTTCTCGTACGAGTCGAAGTTGCCCTCGAACCAGAACCAGTTGCCGGGGTTGTCGGCGGTCCCCTCCCAGGCGAGGATGTGCGTCGCGATGCGGTCGAGGAACCACCGGTCGTGCGACGTGATCACCGCACAGCCGGGGAAGTTCAACAGCGCGTTCTCGAGCGAGCCGAGGGTCTCGACGTCGAGGTCGTTGGTCGGCTCGTCGAGCATCAGCACGTTGCCGCCCTCCTTCAGCGTGAGCGCGAGGTTCAGCCGGTTGCGCTCACCGCCCGAGAGCACCCGCGACGGCTTCTGCTGGTCCGGTCCCTTGAAGCCGAAGGCGGAGACGTAGGCCCGCGAGGGCATCTCGACGTGACCGACGTTGATGTAGTCGAGCCCGTCGGAGACGACCTGCCAGACGTTCTTCTCCGGGTCCAGGCCGCCACGGTTCTGGTCGACGTAGCTGATCTGCACCGTCTCGCCGAGCTGGAGCTGGCCTGCGTCGGGCTGCTCCTGGCCGACCATCATCTTGAACAGCGTCGTCTTGCCGACCCCGTTCGGCCCGATGACGCCGACGATGCCACCGCGCGGCAACGAGAACGAGATGTCGCTCCACAGCTGTTCGCCGTCGAAGCCCTTGGTGAGCCCCTTGGCCTCCATCACCACGTTGCCCAGCCGCGGGCCCGGCGGGATCTGGATCTCCTCGAAGTCGAGCTTGCGGGTCTTCTCCGCCTCGGCCGCCATCTCCTCGTAGCGCTGCAGCCGCGACTTGCTCTTGGTCTGCCGGCCCTTGGCGTTCTGGCGGACCCACTCGAGCTCCTCGCGCAGCCGCCGTTCGAGCTTCTGGTCCTTCTTGCCCTGGACGGTCAGCCGCTCGGCCTTCTTCTCGAGGTAGGTCGAGTAGTTGCCCTCGTAGGGGTAGGCCCGGCCGCGGTCGAGCTCGAGGATCCACTCGGCCACGTTGTCGAGGAAGTACCGGTCGTGGGTGACGGCGAGCACGGCGCCGGGGTACTTGGCGAGGTGCTGCTCGAGCCAGTTCACGCTCTCGGCGTCGAGGTGGTTGGTCGGCTCGTCGAGCAGCAGCAGGTCGGGCTGTTCGAGCAGCAGCTTGCACAGCGCCACGCGACGCCGCTCGCCCCCGGACAGGTGGGTGACCGAGGCGTCGCCCGGCGGGCAGCGCAGCGCGTCCATGGCCTGCTCGATGCGGCTGTCGAGCTCCCAGCCCTCGGCGTGATCGATCTTCTCCATGAGCTCGCCCTGCTCGGCGAGCAGCGTGTCGAAGTCGGCGTCGGGCTCGCCCATCGCGGCCGACACCTCCTCGAAGCGGGCCAGCGTGGCGCGCAGGTCGGCCACCGCGTCGTCGACGTTCTCGCGGACGGTCTTGTTCTCGTCCAGCGGCGGCTCCTGCTGCAGCAACCCGACCGTGAAGCCGTCGCTGAGCCGCGCCTCGCCGTTGGACGCCTGGTCCATCCCCGCCATGATCTTGAGGACGCTGGACTTGCCGGCGCCGTTGGGCCCGACGACGCCGATCTTCGCGCCGGGCAGGAAGGCGAGCGTGACGTCGTCGAGGATGACCTTGTCACCGTGCGCCTTGCGCACCTTCTGCATGGTGTAGATGAACTGCGCCACGAGTACTCCGTTCGGGCTGGCCGTGCCGGCCGTGCGTGCGGGGAGGCGGGCCGACGAGCGAATCGACCGGCACCGAGCCTAGTCACTGGCCCGGCGCGCGGCCCCGCGCCGGTCACCGCGGGCGGACAACGAGACCGGCCCGGACCACGAAGGTCCGGGCCGGCTCGCGGGCCGCGCTCGCTGGGGTTCAGCGAACGCGCGTCGTGGTGGGATCAGCTGGGCAGGTGCAGGACCTGGCCCACGTGGATCCGGTTCGGGTTGTGCAGCTTGCCCTTGTTCGCCTTGTACAGCGCCTTCCAACCACCGTCGACGTGCTTCGCGCGGGCGATCTTGGCCAGCGTGTCGCCGGAGCGGACGGTGTAGGTCTCGTGCTTGGCGTGCTTGGCCTTGTGCGACGACGACTTCGCGTGGTGGTCGGCGTGGTGGCGGTGCTTGGCCTTGTGCGCCTTCGTGTGGGACTTCTTGTGGTGCGTGGACGAGCTGGCGCCGGTGGACGCGTTGTCCGGCAGCTTCGCCGACGTCGCGTGCCCGTTCTTGCGGGTCAGCCCGGCCTTGCCGCTGCAGACCGGCCACGCGTCGGGGCCCTGGTCCTTCAGGACGCGGCGAGCGACCTGGATCTGCTCCATGCGGCTCGCGTTGTCGGCCCGGCCGGCGTACTTCTCGCCGCCGTAGGCGTCCCAGGTGTTGTCGGTGAACTGCAACCCGCCGTAGAACCCGTTGCCGGTGTTGATGTCCCAGTTGTTGGAGCTCTCGCAGTGGGCGACGCGGTCCCAGACGTGGAACTTGCTCGCCGCCTCCGCCGGCGTCGCCAGGGTGGTGATCGCCGCGGCGGCGCCCACGCTGGCGGCGACGGCCACCGCGGTACGGCGGACGCCCGAGGACGTCGAGCCGGTGCCGGCCGCGTCGGACGACGCGGCCTCGGGTGCCGCGGTGGGCACGGTGGAACGTGACTTCATCGATTGCCTCTCCACGGGCACGCACCATCGCGTGCCCGCACATGGATCGCCCCGGTGCCGCGGCATGGACGCGCAGCGGCCTGGCCGTCTCGGACGGCTGTTCTCTCGGTTCCGGGATCGCGGGAGCCCCCGTGGTCACCGCGGTTTCGATGACCGTGCCGGTCGCACCGTCCCTGCCCGGTGCGGCAGCGGCGCTCCTGGCGCCGTGCGGCTCGGACGAACGTAAGCAACGCACCGGACCGTTTCAAACCGCTGTGCGTGGTGTCTCGTGTCGCACCCCACACCAGGACCCGCGTTCGTCGCTGGCCGCTCGCTGAGCCGACCCGCTCCGCCCCCGACGACTCGGGGGCTCCGCAAGGACGGGCACCGGACCGGAGTGCACGACCCCGGCACGCCGATCGTGACCATCGCCACGTCCGGATCCGGTGATCGGGCACGCGCATACCGTTCCGCGGCCGCGCCGGTCCGGCGTGACTCAGACCGGGGCGAGCTCGCGCACCTCGCCGGTGTCGGGATCGACCGTGACCGGACCGGTGTCGGTCGTCACGTCGCTCGTGCCGGCCGAATCCCCGTCCCCGTCGCCGCCCTCGTGCTCGAACTCGAGGTACTCGTGGGAGTCGTCGGCCGGCGCGCCGGTCTCGTCGACCTCGAACTGCGGGGTCACCGGGCGCACGACGCGCTCGAAGCTGGCGACACCCCGGCTGAGGTCGGGGCCGACCGCGACGGCCTCGAGCTCGTACGCGGTGCGCACGGCCTCGTCCTTGCGGTAGTCGCGCTGGTAGTAGCGCCCGTGCACGACCACCGGCTGCCCCTTCTGCAGCGACGCCGCGACGTTCTCACCCAGCGCCCGCCACGCGCTGACCGACACGAACAGCGTGTCGCCGTCGACCCACGCGCCCTTGTCGCGGTCGAAACGCCGCTGGGTCGACGCCACCCGGAAGTTCGCGACCAGATGGCCGTTCTTCGTCCGGCGCAGCCGGGGCGAGTCCACCAGGTTGCCGCACACCGTCATCGTCGTCTCGTTCATCGTCGTCCCCGTCTCGTCGTGGCCGGCTCACGTCGTGCCGGCGGCCCGTTCGGGCGTAGGACCAGCCAACCTCCGCGCGCCGACGGGGGCGAGCACCGCGGCCCGACTGTGGACGACCGGCGGGGCTGTGGACGACGACGGCACGACTCGTCGGCACGCTCTGGTAGCGGCCACGCGGCGGTCCTTCGCGCGGCGGCGGCCCCCGACGCGCCGGGTAACCTCCATCCGTCCGCCCTCGTAGCTCAGCGGATAGAGCAGCCGCCTTCTAAGCGGTTGGTCGCAGGTTCGATCCCTGCCGGGGGCGCCGAGCCCCCGGGCCGGTACCGACGACGAGGGTCACGTCCCCGGCGGCCGGACGTCGGCCTCCCAGCGGCGCCGGCGCTCCTGCGCCGTCTGCTCCCACCAGGGCGTCCCCCGCTCGCCCAGGGCGAGCTTCGCCGCCTGCACGCCGGCCCGCGCGTCGGGCTCGGCGGCGGTGCCCTTGGCCCGCTTCACCTCGCGACGCCAGGCCATCAGGATCCGCTGCAGCTCGTCGCGGCGCCCGTCCGGGATGTCGGGGTCGGTGGCCCGCCACCGCCGGCCGGCCACGACGATCCACCGACCGTCGGGGGTGTGCTCCACCATGCGCCCATCGCACCACGCCGCACGCGGCGTGCGCCCCACGGTCCGAAACGCACGCGCGCCCCGGTCCGAGCAGGACCGGGGCGCGACGGGTCGTACGACGCGGCTACTTGACCGTCTCGGCCTCGTCACCGGGTGTCGTGGCGCCGAGAGACGTGCTCTCGGCACTGTCGGACTGCTGCGAGCGCACCGACTCCTCGATCTCCTTACCGAGGTCGGCGTCGACGTTGCGCCAGTACTCGAAGGCCCGCACGAGCACCGGCTCGGTGACGCCGTTGAGCAGATGACCGGACACGTTGCTCACCAGCCGTTCGCGAGCGTCGTCGTCCATGACCTCGCGCACCAGCGTGCCGGCCTGGCCCCAGTCGTCGTCCTCGGCGTGGGAGACGTAGGCGGCGCGGACCATCGGGCCGCCGGCCTCCCAGCCGCGGCCGTCCTGCTGCGCAGTGTCGGCGTGCGGGCCGCCGTAGGAGTTCGGCGCGTACACCGGCTGGTCGGGGTCGTTGAACCGGTAGTTCATCGACCCTTCCTTGCTGTACGTGCCGAGGTAGCGCGCGGCCTTGGGCGCGTTCACCGGCAGCTGCTGGTAGTTCGTGCCGATGCGGTAGCGATGCGCGTCGGCGTAGCTGAAGATGCGGCCCAGCAGCATCTTGTCCGGCGAGGTGTCGATGCCGGGCACGAAGTTCGACGGCTCGAACGAGCTCTGCTCGATCTCGGCGAAGAAGTTGCGCGGGTTGCGGTTCAGCGTCATCGTGCCGACCTCGATCAGCGGGTAGTCGCCCTTGGGCCACACCTTGGTCAGGTCGAAGGGGTTGAAGCGGTAGTTCTCCGCGTCGGCGAAGGGCATGATCTGCACCTTCAGCGTCCAGGACGGGAAGTCGCCCTTCTCGATCGAGCCGAAGAGGTCCTGCCGGTGGTCGTCGGGCGAGGAGCCGGCGAGCTCGTCACCCTTGTCCTGCGAGAGGAACTCGACCCCCTGGTCGGTCTTGAAGTGGTACTTGACCCAGAACCGCTCGCCCTGCGCGTTGATCCACTGGTAGGTGTGGCTGCCGAAGCCGTCCATGTGCCGCCACGAACGCGGCAACCCGCGGTCACCCATCAGCCACGTGACCTGGTGGGCCGACTCGGGCGAGAGCGTCCAGAAGTCCCACTGCATGTTGTTGTCGCGTAGACCGGACGCGGGCTGGCGCTTCTGGGAGCGGATGAAGTCCTGGAACTTCATCGGGTCCTTGACGAAGAACACCGGGGTGTTGTTGCCGACGAGGTCGTAGTTGCCCTCCTCGGTGTAGAACTTCAACGCGAACCCGCGAGGGTCGCGCCACGTGTCGGGCGAGCCCTGCTCGCCGGCCACGGTCGAGAAACGGGCGAGCATCTCGGTCTTGCGGCCCGGCTGCAGGAAGTGGGCCTTGGTGTAATTCGCGATGTCGGGGTTGGTGACCTCGAACTCGCCGAACGCACCGCCGCCCTTGGCGTGCACGACCCGCTCCGGGACGCGCTCGCGGTTGAACTGCGCCATCTTCTCGATCAGGTAGTGATCGTGCAGCAGGATGCCGCCGGCGTCGCCCTGCGTCAGCGAGTGCTCGTCGCTTTCGACCGGTGCGCCGGAATTGGTGGTGGTGTACTTCTCGGGTGCCGTCGTCATGCGGCTGACTCCTCGGCTCGGGTTCGGCTTCGGGACTGCGTGCCTCTTCTCGACACCTACCCCGACCACCTTGCTCCGCTAACTGGAGTCAGTCAAGAATGCGACGTCACTGCTCCTCGGCGCGGCGCGCGACGTCGGCCTTGCCGGCGGCCTCGCGCATCTCGAACACGTCCGAGGCCCAGTCCCCGAACTCGTGCGTGACGTCGCGGACGGCGCCGCTGATGATCGTGGCGATCCGGCCGACGTGCGTGGCCGCGGACTCGGCGATCACCTGGACCGTGTCCTTCTGAATCTCGAACCTGCCCACCATGGCGCTCTCGTCGGTCTCCTCGCTCGGTCGTGCCGGCGTTCTCGGTGACGTGCCCGGGACGACGTCGTCGCACCGGACACCGGTCATGCGGGCACCCGCTCCGTCACCGCCGCGGCCGTCGCCGCCACCTCCACGTCGTCCCCGGCCTCGGTGCGCAACGGCAGTGCCAGTCGGAAGATCTTCGCCCAGGTGGAGCCGAGCTGCCTGTGCAGCGGGCCGGTGTTGTAGTCCAGACCGTACTTCGCGAACAGGGCCTGCACCTCGCCGGCGATCTGCGGGTACCGCCGGGCCGGGAGGTCCGGGAAGAGATGGTGCTCGATCTGGTGGCTGAGGTTGCCCGAGAGGATGTGGAACAGCCGCCCGCCGGTGATGTTGGCCGAGCCCATCATCTGCCGGACGTACCACTCGCCGCGGGTCTCGTTCTCGGTCTCCTCCTCGCTGAAGGTGGCGACGCCGGACGGGAAGTGCCCGCAGAAGATGATCGAATACGCCCACAGGTTGCGGACGAGGTTCGCCGTCGCGTTGGCCGAGGCCGTGGTGGCGAACTGCGGACCGCTCAGCAGCGGGAACAGCACGTAGTCCTTGAGCGACTGCTTGCCGACCTTGCGCCAGATGCCCCGCCACAGCTTCTTGTTGTCACCGAGCTTGCGCTTGCCGGTCACCAGGTTGTCGACCTCGAGGTCGTGCAGCGCGACGCCGTACTGGAAGAACGTCATCAGCAGGAAGGCGTACACCGGATTGCCGAGGTAGTACGGGTTCCACTTCTGCGACTCGTCCATGCGCAGGACGCCGTAACCGATGTCGCGATCCTTGTCGACGATGTTGGTGAAGGTGTGGTGCAGGTAGTTGTGCGAGTGGCGCCACTGGTCGGACGGGCACGCGGTGTCCCACTCGAACATCTTCGAGTTGAGCGCGGGGTCACGCATCCAGTCGTACTGGCCGTGCATGACGTTGTGCCCGATCTCCATGTTGTCGAGGATCTTCGACAGGCTGAGCGCAGCGGTGCCGAGCAGCCAGAACGGCGGCAGGGCGCTGAGCATCAGGGCGGCGCGGCCGCCGACCTCGAGCCCGCGCTGCGCCTTCACGACGTTGTCGATGTACTCGCGATCCTCGGCGCCCAGGTCGTCGATCACGCGCTTGCGCAGGGCATCGAGCTCGCGGCCGAGCTCCTCGACCTGCTCGTCGGTCAGGGGGATCGTCTTCGAGGTCATGGTCTCGCTCCAGACGTTGCGTGAGGCGGTCAGAGGTCCAGGTCGACGTCGCCGACCGGGACGTTGATGCACAGCTGCACCTCGCAGTCCGGGTCGCTGTCGACGTCACCGGTGTTGACGTTGCGCACCGTGCCGGCGCGCTTCACCTGCGTGCAGGAGAAGCAGATGCCCATGCGGCAGCCGTACTCGGGCGACAGCCCGGCGTCCTCTGCCTGCTCGAGCAGGGTCTTGCCGCTGTTGGCCGCCGTCGTTCCGGTGCGGGCGAAGGTCAGCTCGCCGGTCGCGCCCGCGGTGTCGACGGCGGGGGCGGTGGGCGCGAAGTCCTCGCTGTGCAACCGGTCGGCGACGCCCCGCGCGACGAAGTGCGCACGGATGGAGGTCATCAGCCCGGGCGGGCCGCAGAGGTAGGTCTGCGCGTCGGCGTACCACGGCGCGACCTCGGCGAGGTGTTGCTGGTGGAACAGTCCCTGCAGGTCACCGCCGACCTCCTGCTCGGTGTAGGCGAGGACGACCCGCACGTTGTCGTGTCGGGCCTCGATGTCGCGCAGCTCGGCCAGATAGGACACGTGCTTCGCGGTGAAGGCGTAGTGCAGGAACACGATCTCGCCCTGGTGGCCCTCGTCGCACAGCGTGCGCAGCATGGCCATGACGGGCGTGATGCCACTGCCACCGCTGAGCAGCAGCGTGCGCTCCGGGCGCGTGTCGGGCAGCGTGAACCCGCCGCCGGCCTGCGACAGCCCGAGCACCATGCCCGGCTCGGCGTGGGCGTAGAGGTAATTCGACACCAGTCCGTACGGATGCGCCTTGACGGTCAGCTCGAGCTGCCCGTCGGCGCGGTACTGCGAGTTGGCCGGGGAGTAGCAGCGGGTGCGGCGCACGCCGTCGATGTCGACCGAGAGCTGCACGAACTGTCCCGCGCGGAAGCCCTGCCACTGACGGGTCGGCCGCAGCGTCACCGTCGTGGTGTCGTGCGAGCCGTGCCGGACGTCGGTGACGACCGCGCGCAGCTCGCGCACGGTCAGCATCGGGTTGACGAGCTCCAGGTAACGGTCCAGGCCGTGCGGCGTCGCGAGTGCCTCGAGGACGCCGAGCGCTCGGGCCGACAGCGCGCCGGCTCCCGGCAGGCCGGGCAGCGAGCGGCGTCGGGGGCTCTGCAGCGACATCACGTCTCCCTCGGTCGGTGGCGGTCACATTTGAGTGCACATCCGTTCACTGACCAGTGAAACGAGGGTGTCGACAGGTGTCAATGCGGGTCGACGTGACGGCGCCCACGACGCCCCCTGGCCCGCCGGGCCGCGGTCGGTCGCGCGACGGAACACCGGCCCCACGACACGCCGCGTAATCTCGGGCCGTGACCGACACCAGATCGCGGGCAGAGCGCAAGGAGCTCACCCGGCGCAGGTTGCTCGACGTCACACTGCGGCTCATCACCGAACGCAGCCTCGCCAGCATCAGCCTGCGCGAGGTGGCCCGCGAGGCAGGCATCGTGCCCACCGCGTTCTACCGCCACTTCGCCTCCGTCGACGAGCTCGGGGTCGACCTCGTCGACGAGTCCATGCGCCCGTTGCGGCAACTGCTGCGCGACGCCCGTAAGGGGCGGGTCACGCACGGCGACATCATCGCCGACACCGTCGCGATCCTGGCTCGCCAGGTGGCCGATCATCCGGAGCAGTTCCGCTTCCTCACCCGCGAGCGCTACGGCGGTGTCGCCGGCGTGCGACGCGCGATCGCGACCGAGCTACGACTGTTCACCAGCGATCTCACGATCGACCTCGCCCGGCTGACGGTCGGTTACGACTGGTCGACCGAGGACCTCGAGATGGTGGCCGACCTGATGGTCACCACGATGCTGGGAACCGTCGTGCGGCTGCTGGAGAGCGACGAGCGGCACCCCGAGGACGCGACGTCGATCCTGGACCACGCGGAGCGGCAGCTGCGCATCATCGTGCTCGGCATGGGCGCCTGGCGCAGCAAACCCTGACGCGGCAGGGCCGGTCAGCCGCCCGCGAGCGGCAACCCGGCGGCCACCTCGTCCACGACGCCGGCGAGCTCGACGTCCTTCGCCGTCACACCGCCGGCACTGTGGGTCGTCAGCGAGACGTCGACACGACGCCAGCGCAGGTCGAGGTCCGGGTGGTGGTCGAGGTCCTCGCAGCGCGGCGCGAGCCGGCCGACGAACTCGACCGCGGTCAGGAAGTCGGCGAACTCGATGGAGCGGGTGAGGCGCGCGGGGTCACCGCTCCAGCCCGCGCGTGCCGTCAACGCGTCGTCGATGGCGTCCTGGTCGAGCAGTTCGGCCATGACCGTCCTCCTGGTCCTCGGCACCGGGGTTGGGTGGCCGGGTCTCACGCTAGCCAACGCCGCCGGCCGCCCGTATAGCCTCTGGGCGTGACGGAACGCGCGGACCTGCTCGTCTGGGTCGACTGTGAGATGACCGGACTCGATCTCGGCCACGATGCGCTGATCGAGGTCGCGGCGATCGTGACCGACGGCGAGCTGCACCCGCTGGACGACGGCATCGACGTGATCGTGCACGCCGACGACGCGCTGCTGGACGCGATGCTGCCGGTCGTGCGCGACATGCACGCCTCGTCGGGGCTGACCGAGGCGGTGCGCGCGTCCACCGTCACACTCGCCGACGCCGAGCAGCGCGTCCTCGACTACGTGCGCGGCCTCGTGCCGGAGGCCCGCACGGCCCCGCTCTGCGGCAACTCGATCGCGACCGACCGAGGCTTCCTCGCCCGGGACATGCCGGCGCTCGACGGCCACCTGCACTACCGGATGGTCGACGTCTCCTCGGTCAAGGAGCTCGCGAAGCGGTGGTACCCGCGGGTCTACCAGTCGCAGCCGCGCAAGGCCCTTACGCACCGCGCCCTCGACGACGTCCGCGAGAGCATCGACGAGCTGCGCTACTACCGGCGGACGCTCTTCGTCGAACCGCCCGGCCCCACGCTGGAGGAGGCCCGGGCCGCCGCGGACTCGGTCGCCGGGCTGGACAACGGCGCCGCGGGCGGCCGGGTAGACTGAGCGGGCTCGGCGGCACGTCCGTCGGCATGGCGGGCGTAGCTCAGCTGGTAGAGCGCCGCGTTGTGGTCGCGGATGTCGCGGGTTCGAGTCCCGTCGCTCGCCCCAGGAGGCCTGGCCCCGATCCGTCGGGGCCAGGCCTTTCCCGTGGCCTCACCACGGTGGCCGTCGTCGACGAGCGGGCAGGTCAGCTCGCTGCGGAGTGCGCCGCGGCGGCGCGCAGCTCGTCCAGCACGGTGCGCACCGCGGGGGTGGGCTCGTTGCGCGAGCGGCGGTACAGCACGCCGATGCGCCGCGAGCCGAGGCCGGGCAGCGCCACGTCGCGCATCCGCTCCCGGTCGGCGCCCCACAGCGCCAGCACGGGGACGAGCGCGGCCGCGAAGCCGGCGGAGACGAGCACGAGCCCCGCGGTGAAGTCCTGGCACAGGTGCGCTGCCGGCAGCCGCAGCGCGCTGGTGTGGCGGACCCGGCGCATGGCCTGGCCGACCGCGCTACCCGGCGAGCCGTCGATCCACGGCCGCTCGGCGATGCTCGCGAGGTCGTCGAACTCGGGCCAGTCGATCGGGACGACGACGCGGAACGGGTCGTCGTAGAGCGGTTCGTAGTGCAGGCCGCGGGGCACCGAGCGGCGACGCTGGGCGTCGTCCTCCACCAACGCGAGGTCGGTGCGTCCGGCGAGGAGGTCCTCGGCGGCGGTGGAGTCGTCGAGCTGGTGCACCGACAGGTCGATGCCGGGGTGGTCCTGGGCGACGGTGACGATGGCAGCGCCGGCGAACGCCCGAAGGACCGTCACGAACGCGGCGAGGGTGACCCGGCCGCTGATGGTGGCGGCGAGCGTGCCGAGGTCGGCCTCGGCGTCGTCGAGGACCTGCACCAGCGCGTCGGCGTGGCCGACGAGCCGCCGGCCCGCCGTGGTGAACTCCACCGAGCGCTGGCCGCCACGGCGCGACCGGTCGATCAGCACGAACCCCGTCTCGCGTTCCAGCATCGCGAGCTGCTGCGAGATCGCCGACGGCGACACCCGTAGCGCGGCCGCGGCGCCGACGACGCCGCCGTAGCGGTCGACGGCCCGCAACACGACCAGCCGCCGGGGATCGAGCTCCATGAAGTACAGCTTCAACCCAAGTTGATCAGATTGCAATTTTCTTTCACTTCGCGGTGGCCGATAGTAGTGGTGTCAGCCCGCCCCGACCCAGCAGGAAGCCCATCATGACCTCCCCCCAGGCCCGTCCGTTCTCGGCCTCCACCAACAAGCTCGCCTACGCCCAGGCGTTCGCCACCACGACCACCCGTCGCCGCGCCTCGCACCGGCCGCTGCGCAGCTTCGTCCGGCGGACGCGCACCGCCTCCGCTCGGGTGCGCTGAACCCGTCCGCAGGACCCGCCCGACCCCGCGGGCGGCACGGCGGTGCGTGCTAGAGTCGACGCGTCGGCCCACCTCGGTGGGCCGGTCGCATGATCCGCGCCGTTAGCTCAATTGGCAGAGCAGCTGGCTCTTAACCAGCGGGTTCGGGGTTCGAGTCCCTGACGGCGCACGGCCGAGCGGCCACGAGATCTCCTCGTGGCCGCTCTCGTCGTTCCGGGGCTCTCAGCGCGCGGCGACGAGGCGGTCGACGAGCGCGCGCAGCGCCTGGCCGCGGTGGCTGATGGCGTCCTTGGCGTCGCTGTCGAGCTCGGCGCTGGTCAGGTCGTCGCCCTCGGGGACGAAGATCGGGTCGTAGCCGAACCCGTTCGCGCCGCGCTTCTCGCGCACGAGGCGTCCCGGCATGCGGCCCTCGGTCACGATCTCGCCCTCGCTGCTCACGTAGGCGACCGCGCTGACGAAGGCGGCCGCGAGGCGCTCGTCGGGCACGTCGCGCAGCTGCGAGAGCACGAGCTGCAGGTTGGCCTCGTCGTCGCCGTGGCCACCGGCCCAGCGGGCCGACAGCACGCCGGGCATGTCGTTGAGTGCCGCCACGGTGAGCCCGGAGTCGTCGGCCACGGTCGGCAACCCGGTGTGCCGGTGCCCCTCGCGGGCCTTGAGCAGGGCGTTGTCGGCGAACGTCGCACCGCTCTCGGGGACCTCGTCGTACGCCTCGACGTCGTCCAGCCCGATCACCTGGACGTCGGGCAGCGTCGGCTCGACGATGCGGCGCATCTCGGCGAGCTTCTTGGCGTTCCGGCTCGCCAGCAGGATGCGGGTGCGGCCGGCGCTCATGCGCCCAGCGCGTCGCGCTGCAGGGTCGTCAGCTGCGCGCAGCCGGCGACGGCGAGGTCGAGCAGCGCGTCGAGCTCGTCGCGGCGGAACGGCACGCCCTCGGCCGTCCCCTGCACCTCGACGAACTCCCCCGTGCCGGTGACGACGACGTTCATGTCGGTCTCGGCGCGGACGTCCTCCTCGTACATGAGGTCGAGACGGGGCTCGCCGTCGATCACGCCGACCGACACCGCCGAGATCGAGTTGATCAGCGGCTTCGGACGCGCCAGCGCGCCCTTGGCGTCGAGCCAGGACACCGCGTCGGCCAGGGCCACGTAGGCGCCGGTGATCGCCGCGGTGCGGGTGCCGCCGTCGGCCTGCAGCACGTCGCAGTCGAGGGAGATCGAGTTCTCGCCGAGGGCGGCGAGGTCGATCGCCGCCCGCAGCGAACGGCCGATCAGCCGCGAGATCTCGTGGGTGCGGCCGCCGATCTTGCCCTTGACCGACTCGCGGTCGTTCCGGGTGAGGGTGGCCCGCGGCAGCATGGAGTACTCGGCCGTGACCCAGCCCAGCCCACTGCCCTTGCGCCAGCGCGGAACGCCCTGCTGCACCGACGCCGAGCACAGCACCGAGGTGTCGCCGAACTGGACCAGCGCCGAGCCCTCCGCGTACTTCTGCCAGTTGCGGGTGATGGTGACCGGGCGCAGTTGGTCGTGGGCGCGCGCATCGGGGCGAGGCATGTGCCGAGGGTAGCGACGGCCGCCGACGCCGCCGCTGTCAGCCGGGGCCGTCCCGTGTCAGCGGCGTGACCGCGCCGTGCCAGCGACGGGGGGCACGGTGCTCCCATGACCAACTACGCCATCGAAGCCGAGGGGCTCACCAAGCGCTTCGGCAAGGGGAACAATGCCACCCAGGCCCTCGCCGGCGTCGACCTCGCCGCGCCCGAGGGCAGCGTGCTGAGCGTCCTCGGCCCGAACGGGGCCGGCAAGACCACCGCCGTCCGCATCCTCGCGACGCTGCTGCAGCCCGACGCCGGGTCGGCCCGCGTGGCCGGCTTCGACGTCGCCACCGAGCCGCAGCGGGTGCGGGAGTCGGTCGGGCTGACCGGCCAGTTCGCCTCCGTCGACGACGACCTCACCGGCCTGCAGAACCTGCGCATGATCGGGCAGCTGCTCGACCTGCGCTCCGCGGCGGCCACGGCACGGGCCCGCGAGCTGCTCGAATGGTTCGACCTCGCCGACGCCGCCGACCGCATCGCCAAGACCTACTCCGGCGGCATGCGGCGCCGCCTCGACCTCGCCGCGTCCCTCGTCGGCCGCCCGGCCGTCATCTTCCTCGACGAGCCGACGACGGGGCTCGACCCGTCCAAGCGCGAGGCGATGTGGGACGTCGTGCGCGACCTGGTGGCCGACGGCTCGACCGTCCTGCTCACCACGCAGTACCTCGACGAGGCCGACGCCCTGGCCGACCAGATCACCGTCATCGACCACGGCCAGGTCATCGCCCACGACACCCCGATCGGGCTCAAGCGCGTCGTGGGCGGCCAGCGGTTGACCGTCCGCCCCGCCGAGCCGGAGCGGCTCGCGGAGGTCGGCGTGCTCCTGCGCGACATCGCCGGCGTCGACGCCGAACCCCACGGCCGGGACACGCTGAGCGTCCCGGTGACCAGCGACGACGCGCTGCCGCAGGCCGTCGCCCGGCTGCACGACGCCGGGATCACCGTGACCGAGCTGTCCCTGCACCTGCCCAGCCTCGACGAGGTTTTCTTCACCCTCACCGGCTCCCCGGCCGGCGACCCCACCGACGACACCGAGGAGGCGGCATGACGGCCACCCTGAGCAAGCCGGCCGGCAGCACGCCGACCGTCCCGAGCCGCGAGAACACGTCCGCACCGCCGCTGCGCACCCTGCGCCACGCGCTGGTGCTCGCCAAGCGAAACCTGATCAAGACCGTCCGCACGCCGGAGCAGCTGATCGACGTCTCGATCCAGCCGATCATCTTCATCCTGCTGTTCGTCTACGTGTTCGGCGGTGCGATCGGCGGCGGCGACCGCCACGGCTACCTGCAGTACCTGCTCCCCGGGCTGCTGGGACAGGGCATCGCCCTGGGCAGCATCGCGCTGGGGCAGAACCTCAACACCGACATCGAGAAGGGCATCTTCGACCGGTTCCGGGCCCTGCCCATCGCCCGCTCGGCGCCGCTCGTCGGGGCGGTGCTCGCCGACTTCGTCCGCTACCTGATCCTGTGCGTCGTCACGCTCGGCTTCGGGTACGCGATCGGATTCCGCATCGACGCGAACCCGCTCGCGCTCGTGGCCGCGGCGGCGCTCGCGATCGCCTTCGCGCTCTGCTTCTGCTGGATCTCGGTGTGGATCGGGCTCAAGGCGCGGACGGCCGGCAGCGTGCAGGGCGTCATGTTCCTGCTGATCTTCCCGCTGTCGTTCGGCAGCAGCGTCTTCACCGACCCGTCGACGATGCCCGGCTGGCTGCAGGCCTGGAACCACGTCAACCCGATCACCCGGCTGGTGGACTCCATGCGCGGGCTCATGATCGGCGGCCCGGTCGCCACCAACCTGCTCATCACGTTCGCGTGGATGGCCGGCCTGCTCGTCGTGTTCGTCCCGCTCGCGCTGCGCGCCTACCGCAAGCGGTCCTGACCCTGCCCGACCAGGGCGAGCGCTGCGACACCGTCCAGCGCTCGCCCTTCGTCGTACGCGCGGCCGAAGTCGGTGTCGTCGAGCGCGGCGACGAGCCGATGCCGCGCCGCGGCGACGTCGAACGCGTCGAGGTCCTCGGCGCCGCGCAACCGGCTACACGCGCCGAGGAGCTCGGCGGCGAACCGGGCATCGCCGTCGGAGCGGAGGACGTCGGCCAGCAGCACGCCGACCATCGCGACGACGGGGTGGTCCCGCGTGCCGAGGGCAGTCGTGAGCGCTGTGCGCAGGTGCGCCCGCGCGAGCTCCACCTCCCCGCTCTCGAACTCGATCCGGGCCGCGGTGGTGAGGACGAAGGCGTGGATGTGCCCCAGGGAGGGGGCGAGCACCGGAAGGTTGTGCAGTGCGACCAGCGCCTCGTCGGCCAGCGCCCGACCGGCGGCGTGCTGCCCCATCCGCCACTCGATCTCGCCGCGCATCGCCGTCGTCAACGCCGACTCGAGCGGGGAGCGGTCCAGCGCCGCGCTGCGATGGGCCGCCTCGACGTAGCGCACGGCCGCGTCGACGTCGTCCTGCCGCAGCGCGAGGTCGGCGAGGCGCTGGTAGAGGACCACCTCGTCCTCCGTCGACCTCATCTCCCGCATGAGGGCCAGCGCCTCCTCGTACGCGGCTCGCGCGCCGGCGAGGTCACCGTCGAAGGTCAACAATTGCGCAAGGCCGCGCAATGCATTGCCCAATCCCCAGCGCTCGCCGAGTTCGCGGAACAGCACCAGCGCGGCCTCGGTCTCGCGGCGCATGCCCACCAGATCGCCGCTGTTCTCGTGGAAGTTCGCGAGGAACATGCGCGTGGCCGCGCGGGTCCACTCGTCGCCGCCCTCGAGGTTCTGTTCCAGCCAGCGTCTGCTGAGCTCGACGTCACCGACGAGGAAGGCCATCGCCGGCCGCAGCAGCACCATCACCGACTCGAAGTCGACCTCCGAGTCGCGCAGCTCCTCCACCATGGTCGAGAGCTGTGCGACGTCCTCGATCCGGCCACTCGTCGTCGAGTGCAGCGCGAGCAGCGACCGCGCGATGAGCCGCAGACCCTCGTCCGTGGCCCCGGGCACGTCCAGCGCGTCCGCGGTCCACACGCTGATCTCGGCGTGCTCGCCGAGCAGCATCGCCGACGTCGACAGCGGGACCGCGATCCGCAACGCGGCGTCGGCATCACCGGTCTCGCACCGGAACCGCAGCGCGGCCACGATGTTCTCGCGCTCGGCCCGCAGCAGATCGAACCAGGGCAGCTGCCCGGCCGTCGTCAGGTAGGGCTCGGCCTCGGCCAGGACCGCGGCGAAGTGCGTCGCGTGGCGGTCGCGGGCGGCGCCCAGCTCGCCACGCTCGGCGAGCCGATCGGCGCCGTACTCGCGGATCGTCTCGAGCATCCGCACGCGTCGTCCCTCGCCGACCGGCTGCAGCAGCGACTTGTCGATCAGCGACGCCAGACAGTCCGGGACGTCGGCGGGATCGAGCAGGTCGGCGCAGACGGCCTCGGCGCTCGCCGCGGTGATGCCGGCGGGGAACACGGCGAGCCGTTCCACGACACCGCGCTCCACGTCGTCCAGCAGCCCCCAGCTCCACTCGACGACGGCGCGCAGCGTGCGGTGGCGGGGCATCGCCGTGCGGCTGCCGCCCGTGAGCAGGCGGAAGCGGTCGGACAGCCGCGCCGCGACGTCGGGCAACGGCATCGTGCGCACGCGGGCGGCGGCGAGCTCGATGGCCAGGGGCAGGCCGTCGAGCCGCGACACGATCTCGACGACGTCGGGGACGTCCTCGTCGCGCAGCACGAAGTCGGGACGCACCGCGGTCGCACGGTCGACGAACAGCCGTACGGCAGGGAACCCGAGGGCGTCGACGGCGGTCGCGCCGGCGGCCGGCAACGCCAGCGGCGGCACCGCCAGCAGCGTCTCGCCGGTGATGCCGAGCGGTTCGCGGCTGGTGGCGAGCACCCGCAGTCCCGGGCACTCGCCGAGCAGCTGCTCGGCCAGCCGGGCACCGGCGTCGATGACGTGCTCGCAGTTGTCGAGCAGCAGGATCGCGCTGCGTTGGGCGAACCCGTCCCGCAGCCGCGTCATGGCGTCCCGCGCATTCGCCGCGGCCCGGCGGTCGAGCACGTGGATGTCACGCAGGCCGACCGACGCGAGGACGGCCTGCGGCACGTCGGCGCCCGAGGTGACCGCCGCGAGCTCGACGAGCCAGACGCCGTCGGCCGCGGTGTCGAGGATGCGGTCGGCGGCCTCGGCCGCCAGCCGCGTCTTGCCCGCGCCGCCCGGCCCGACCAGGGTGACGAGCCGGTTCGCCTCGAGCGACTTCGCGATGCGCGCGACCTCGTCGTCACGACCGACGAAGCTCGTCAGCTGCGCCTTGAGGTTGGTCCGCCGCGGCGCCGCCGCGCCCCGGTCGCCGTCCGGACCGGCGGGGTCGGCGGTGACCGTGTCGCCGCGCAGCAGGGTCAGGTGGAGCTCGCGCAGCTCGGCCGACGGGTCGACGCCGAGCTCGTCGGCCAGCCGGCCCCGCAGCGCCTCGTAGGCCTGCAGCGCCTCGGGCGTGCGCCCGGCCGCGGCGAGCGCCCGGATCAGCGTCGCCGCCAGGCGCTCGTGCAGCGGGTGGTCGGCGACCGCCCGTTCCAGCTCGCCGGCGTCGACACGGGACGGGTCGACGAGCAGCTGCGCCTCGACCCGGTCGAGCGAGGCGGTGAGACGCAGGTCGTCGAGCTCGCCGGCACGGGCCGCGAGGTCGTCGGCGAGGTCCCGCGTGTCGGCGAGCGCGAGCCCCCGCCACAGCGCGAGCGCGTCGTCGAGCAGCACCAGCGCGTCGGCGGCCCGGCCCTGACGCAGGGCCGCCGCCCCGTCGGCGGCGAGCGAGCGGAAGCGGCCGGCGTCGGTGTCGCCCGGATCGGCGGCGAGCCGGTAGCCCGACGGCGACTGCGTGACCGGGGCGATGCCGCCGAGGGCCCGGCGCAGCCGCGACACCAGGGTCTGCAGCGCGTTGGTCGCCTCCGCGGGGGGATCGTCGCCCCAGACGGCGTGGACGAGGGTGGAGACCGCGACCGGCCGATCGGCGTCGACGGCGAGCCGCGCCAGCAGCGTGCGCAGCCGGGCGCCGGCCACGTCGATCACGGCGCCCGTGTCGTCGCGGGCCGCGAGCGGGCCGAGCAGCGCGATCTGCACGACCCCTACTGTCCCACGCCACCGCCCGCGATGGCGGCCTCGGTAGCGTCGTCGCCGCGGACGTGGCGCGAGGAGGTGCTGCTCGGTGAAGCTGTGCATCGTCGGCGGCGGCGGGTTCCGCACGCCGACCGTGTACCGGGCGCTGCTCGGCGAGCACGCCTCGCCGCGCGTCGACACCGTCGCGTTGCACGACGTGGACACCGCCCGGCTGGACGCGATGGTGCGCATCCTGGCCGAGCTCGGTGCCGACGACCCGCATGCCCCGGCGGTCGAGGCGACGACCGACCTCGACGCGGCCGTGGCCGGCAGCGACTTCGTCTTCGCGGCGGTGCGGGTCGGCGGGCTGGACGGCCGACGCTGCGACGAGCACGTCGCCCTCGACCTCGGCGTCCTCGGCCAGGAGACGACGGGCGCGGGCGGCCTCGCGTTCGCCATCCGGACCGTGCCGGTGATGATGCGGGTCGCCCGTGCGGTGGCGCGGCTGGCGCCGGACGCCTACGTCATGAACTTCACCAATCCCGCCGGCATCGTCACCGAGGCCATGCAGTCGGTGCTCGGCGACCGCGTCCTCGGCATCTGCGACACGCCGTCCGGCCTCGCCCGTCGCGTGGCCGAGCTGCTCGGCCTGGACCCCACCCGGGTGGAGCCGGACTACGTCGGGCTCAACCACCTGGGTTGGCTGCGCGGGCTGCGCCACGACGGGGACGACATGCTGCCGCGCCTGCTCGCCGACGACGACCTGCTCGGCCGCACCGAGGAGGCGCGGCTCTTCGGTGCCGACTGGATCCGCAGCCTCGGGGCCGTCCCCAACGAGTACCTGCACTACTACTACGACCACCGCGAGGCGGTGGCCGCGATCGTCGCCGCGCCCGAGACCCGCGGTGACTACCTCGCCCGGTCGCAGCGTGACTTCTACGCCCGGGTGGTGGCCGAGGCCGGCCCCGGGGTCGCCGCGCTGTGGCGGCAGACGGTCGATCACCGCAGCGCGACCTACATGGCCGAGGCCAAGGCCGATCGGGACGCGCCCGCCGCGCCGGCCGACGAGGGTTACGCCGGCGTCGCGCTCGCCGTGATGGCCGCGATCGGCCGCGGGGAGCCGGCCACGATGATCCTGAACGTGCGCAACGGGACGACCGTCGCCGGGCTGCCCGCCGACGCGGTCGTCGAGGTCCCGACCGCGGTCGACGGCACCGGCGTGCACCCCCTCCCCCTCGCACCGCCGACGCTGCACCAGCTCGGCCTGCTGGCGCAGGTGAAGGCGGTCGAGCGGCACGTCATCACCGCGGCGCTCACCGGCAGCCGGGCCGAGGCGGTGACCGCCTTCGCGCTGCACCCGCTCGTCGACAGCGTGTCGGTCGCCCGGCGGCTGGTCGACGGCTACGTCGCGGCCATCCCGGAGGTCGCGGCGGTCCTCACCCGCTGAGCACGGTTGCGCGTCCGGTCGCCCTGGGCAGCATCACTGCATGCGCAGCGAGACGATCGAGGTCAGGACCGGTGGCCGGGCCGAGGTGCACGACCTCACCACCGAGTGCGACCGCTTCCTGCACGACGAGGGCGACGGGCTGCTCAGCGTCTTCGTGCCGCACGCCACCGCGGGACTCGCCATCCTCGAGACCGGCGCCGGCAGTGACGACGACCTCCTCGCGGCCCTGGACGACCTGCTGCCGCGTGACGACCGCTGGCGACACCGGCACGGCAGCGCCGGGCACGGCCGCGACCACGTGCTGCCCGCGCTCGTCGCGCCGTCGGTGACCGTCCCGGTGATCGGCGGCCGCGCGCAGCTGGGCACCTGGCAGTCCATCTGCCTGGTCGACACGAACGTCGACAACGCCGTCCGGCAGGTCAGGCTGAGCTTCCTCGCGGGCTGACCCGCCGTCGCCGCTCGACCGCGGAGTCCGGTCCGGACGTCAGACCTGAAACTCCGCACCCGGACGGGCGAGCTCGACCGAACCGCTGAACGCCTCGGCCGCGTCGTCCGCCGCGACCTGCGGGGAGTTCCACGGCGGGACGTGCGTGATCACCAACCGGCCGACACCCGCCTTGTCGGCGTGCTCGCCGGCCATCCGCCCAGTGAGGTGCAGATCGGGGACGAGCTCCTCGTCCGGCCCGACCGAGGCCTCGCACAAGAACACGTCCGCACCCTCGGCGAGCTCGACGAGGTCGGCGGACTCGCCGGTGTCGGCCGAGTAGACCAGCGAACGGTCGTTCCAGCTGATGCGGACCGCGTTGGTGGGCGTCGGGTGGTTGACCCGGGCGTAGGACATCCGGAACGGTCCGAGCTCGCTCTCGACGGGCTTGCCGAACGCGAACAACCCCTGCAGGCCGAGCTTGCGGGCGAGCGGGTCGTACGCGGCCTCGAGCCGGTCGCGGGTGCCGGGCACGCCGACGAGCGGGATGCGCCGCTCCGGACCGCGCAGCGCATACCCGTCACCGCCGTAGCGCAGCGCCACCACGTAGGCGGTGAGGTCGATGCAGTGGTCGGCGTGCAGGTGCGAGATGACGATGGCGTCGACGTCGGCCGGGTCTACGTAACGCTGCAGCGCCCCGAACGCGCCGTGACCGAGGTCGAGCAGGAGCCGGTAGCCCTCGGCTTCGACGAGGTAGCCGGACGCCGGCGAGTCCGGCCCGGGCACGCTGCCGGAGCAGCCGAGCACCGTCAACTTCATCTGATCGCCTCCTGGACGGTGACCCTACTCACGCCGCGCCGTCGTGAGCGGCGGCGATCTCGGGCCCGAGGAAGCGGGCGCTCAGCCGCACGAAGGGCTCGCTCGCGCCGGTCGCCCGGAACGTGTGGCGCGGCGGCGGGGCGTCGTCGGAACGCAACAGGTCGAGCGAGGTCAGGACGCGGTAGACGTCCTTGGCGGTCTCCTCCGCGCTCGAGACGAGGGTGACGCTGTCGCCCATCACGACCGACAGCAGCCCGGTGAGCAGCGGGTAGTGCGTGCAGCCGAGGACCAGGGTGTCGACGTGGGCGGCGTTCAGCGGCGAGAGGTAGGACTCGGCGAGCCCGAGCAGCTGCCGGCCGCTCGTCACCCCGCGCTCGACGAACTCGGCGAAGCGCGGACAGGCCGCGGTGACGACCTCGACGTCGCGGGCGGCGGCGAACGCGTCCTGGTAGGCGCCGCTCGTGACCGTCGCGACGGTGCCGATGACACCGACCCGGCCGTTGCGGGTGGCGGCCACCGCCCGGCGCACCGCCGGGCGGATCACCTCGATCACCGGGACGTCGTAGCGCTCCCGCGCGTCGGCCAGGCACGCCGAGCTCGCGCTGTTGCAGGCGATGACGAGCGCCTTGACGCCCGACGCGACCAGGTCGTCCATGACACCGAGCGCATGAGCGCGCACTTGCGCGATCGGCTTCGGACCGTAGGGGCTGTTGCGGGTGTCGCCGACGTAGTGCAACGCCTCGTGCGGGAGCTGGTCGAGCACGGCGCGGGCGACGGTCATCCCGCCGACGCCGGAGTCCATCACCCCGATGGGAGCGTCGACGTCGGGCACGGTCGTCACGATACGGCGGTCGACCTGTCGAATGCGGCAGGCGACGCGGCCGCTGCCGGCACCGGCCGCGTGCGGTCGTCACGGCGGCTGGACGCGGGCGTTCCGCCGGGGGTGCTGGTGGGGGTCGAGCCAGGGCGGGGGGAGCCAGGCGGGGCGGCCGTCCCGCATGACCGATCGCCAGCCTTGTCGTTGGTGGTGTCGGTGGTGATGGCCGCAGACGAGGGTGCCGTTGGCGATGGTCGTCGGGCCGCCGTTCGCGTGGTCGATCACGTGGTGGGCTTGGCACCAGGCCGGTGGGGTGTCGCAGCCGGGGAAGGTGCAGCCGCCGTCGCGGGCGATCAGGGCGAGGCGCTGGGTCTCGGTGAACAGCCTCCGCGCATCGGTGTGACCGGTGACCGCGCCGTGCCCATCGAGGTCGACGCTCATCGTCCGGGCGTCGCCGCCGGCGATGCGGATCGCCTCGCGGGTGGGGAGGATCGCGCCGTGCCCGGTCGTCGTGACGCCGTCGCCGGTCTGCCAGTCGGCGGCCGACGCGGTGAGCAGGACCGTCGTGGAGATCCCGGCGACCGTGGGCAGGAGTTCGGCGCGCTGGACGAGGTCGAGCGCGTCGAGCAGGCCGTCGTGGCGGCGCTGCCCCGCGGTACGCGGATCCCGCACCCCGCCTTCGGCGGGTTTGGGCGCGGCCAGCGCGTCCAGGATGGTGAGCAGTCGTTCGGCGAGCTCGGCGGTCGCCTCCCCGCTGATCGACGCGGACCCGTCGGGGCGTTGCCGGATGGTCAGGTCCCGGTGCCGCTCGCGGTACTCGACGTCGGCCAGGGTGCCGTCCTGATCGAGCAGCGTCGTCACCCGCAGCGCCAGCGTGCCGAGTTGGTGGGGATCGAACTGGGTTGCGTAGTCGACGAGGTCGGCCTCGACGCGGGCGCCGTGCTCGACCTGCACCACGTCGGGCAGCCGCTCCACCGCGGCGACGACCACCGCCGCGTGCCGGGGTGAGATCGTGCCCGCCGCCTGTGCGGCCGCGACCCGCGGGAACGGCGCCGGCACCGTCTCACCGGTCAACGTGGTCATCGGCGCGGCCGCCGACGCGGCAGCCACCCGCGCCACCGCCTCGCGCGGATGCACCCGCAACAACGCCCGCACGAACGCCGCCGTGTTCCGCGCACCGTGCGTGAACGGCAACCCCCGCCGCTCGACCTCCGCCACGAACCGGTGCTCCACCGCCGCGAGCCGGTTACGCGTGCACTCCAGCTCCCGCCACGACTCCAACAGCATGTCGTCGTCGCAGCGCGCCAGATCGACCGGCACCAGGTCGTCGACAACGCTGCTCATGCGTTCGATTCTACTGTCGGGATCGACACCCGACAATCGTCAAACGCAGCCTGTGGACAACCGCGACCCCTCGGCGACTGCGGTCAGCGCGAGCTGTGACGCGGTGGCTGCGTGCGCCGGTGCGCATCGCCCCGATCGCCCCGACCGCTGGCGTTGCGGTCGTCGCGGCGGGAGGCCTTGCCGGCGTGCCGCGTACCGGCATCGCCGCGGCGTTCGTGCCCGGCCCGCGTCCGTCGGTGCTCACCCTCGTGACCGTGGGTGCGGTGCTGGCCGGGCGTGCTGCGGCGGCCGCGAGCGTCGTCGTCGCGGTCGTGACGGGGCGTGCCGTGAGCGGCCGTGGGCCGCGCGCGCGGCGCCGTCACCGGTACCGACGAGCCGGTCGGCACCGGGGACGCCGGCGGCGACGGCGCGGCGGCCGGTCGCGACGTCGGGCGCGCGTGGACCACTCCCGCGGCCCCACCCTGCGCCGAGGGGGGCGCGGAGCGCGCCGCGGGGCTGTGCGCGGCCGGCTCGGCGATACGGAAGGGCGTGATCCCGTTGACCACGCCCGTGACGAGGTGCTGCGCGGGCCCGGGCAGCGCGTCGTTGGCGGCCGCCACCCCGGTGGCGGCGAAGGTGGTGGCACCGACCACGACGGCGCCGAGCACCACCTGGGCGGTGCGCCGGCTGCGACGCATCGGGGTCGCCCCGGCGAACACGGCGGCGAGCTCGGCGGACGGCTCCGGGGCCGCGCGCCGGCCCGCGTCCCGCAGCGCTCCGAGCACGGCGGCGAGCTCGTCGTCGGCCACGCCGGACGAACGATGCCCGGCCAGCACCGCCTCGTCGTCGTCCCAGCCCGCTCCGGTCACGACTGCGTCATCGCCCCGGCACCTCGCGCGGTTACGCCGGCGCGCTCGGCCGGCTGGTCACCGAGCTCGGCGCGCAGCGCCTGCAGTGCCCGTCGCTGCAGTTGCTTGATCGACCCGACCGAGCGCCCCATGACGGCCGCGGTCTGCTCCAGGCTGAGGTCGCCGACGACCCGCAGCGCCAGCACCTCGCGGTGGTCCGGCGCGAGCCGGCCCAGCAGCGCGAACGCGCGCGCGGTCGAGCTCCGGTGCAGCGCCTCGTCCTCCGCCGAGGCCGCCGCGCCGACCACCCCGTCGTGCTCGTCGCGGTCGAACTCGACGGCGGCGGGTCGGCGCGAGCGGCGGCGGTGCTCGTCGACGGCGCGCGCGTGGGCGACCGAGAAGACGAACGTGCGCAGCCCCGCCACCCCGCCGGTGAGCTCCCCGAGACGTCGGAACAGCGTGACGAAGACGTCGCTGGCGGTCCCCTCGGGGTCGGGCACGCCACGGGCGGCGAGGTACCCCAGCAGGGACGGCGACAGCTCGCGCCAGATGAGGGCGAACGCATGCTCGCTGCCGCGCTGCGCGGCAGCGAGGACGTCCTCGTCGACGGAGTCGCTCACGGCACCTCTCGGGCGGGCTGCGGCACGCCGACGTCGGGGGGCGTGAGACGGCGTGCCGCAGCACCATGGGACTCAGTGGTCAGGACCCACTGAGTCCACGGTGCGGTAATCGCGCGGGAATGGCCGGGGTTACGCGTCCGGCCGGAACGACGCGCGGACCGGCGGCTCAGGCCCAGAGCTGGCCCTCGAGCCGCTCGGCCGCCTGCTGCAGCGTGCCGGTGTAGGCGCCGGTCGAGAGGTACTTCCACCCGCCGTCGCACACCACGAAGGCGATGTCGGCCGAGTCGTCCGGGCCGACCTTCTCGGCGACCGACAGGGCCGCGTGCAGGATCGCACCGGTCGAGATGCCGGCGAAGATCCCCTCGCTGTCGATGAGGTCGCGGGTGCGGCGCAGCGCGTCGTAGGACGTGACGGAGAACCGACGGGTCAGCACCGAGTCGTCGTACAGCTCGGGGACGAACCCCTCGTCGATGTTGCGCAGCCCGTAGACGAGCTCGCCGTAGCGGGGCTCGGCGGCCACGATCTGGACGTCCGGCACCTTCTCGCGCAGGTACCGCCCGGCCCCCATCAGCGTGCCGGTGGTGCCGAGGCCCGCGACGAAGTGGGTGATCGTCGGCAGGTCGTGCAGCAGCTCCGGCCCGGTGCCCTCGTAGTGCGCCTGCGCGTTCGCGGGGTTGCCGTACTGGTAGAGCATGACCCAGTCGGGATACTCCTTCGCGATCTCCTTGGCGGTCGCGACGGCCTGGTTGGAGCCGCCGGCCGCGGGCGAGGAGATGATGCGCGCGCCGAACATCTCGAGCAGCTGACGCCGCTCCACCGAGGTGTTCTCGGGCATCACGCACACCAGGCCGTAGCCGGCGAGCTTCGCGGCCATCGCCAGCGAGATGCCGGTGTTGCCCGACGTCGGCTCGAGGATCGTGCACCCGGGGGTCAGCCGGCCGTCGGCCTCGGCGGCGCGGATCATCGACAGGGCGGCGCGGTCCTTGATCGAGCCGGTGGGGTTGCGGTCCTCGAGTTTGGCCCACAGCCGTACCGGGCGCTCACCGTCCCACCGCGGCGAGAGCCGCGGCAGCCCGACGAGCGGGGTCTGGCCCACCGCGTCGATCAGCGAGTCGTAGCGCGTCATGCGCGTTTCGCCTTCCGCCGGGTCGTTAGCGGCTGCCGCCCGCGACGGCCGGCAGGATCGTCACCGAGTCGCCGTCGTTCAGCGTGGTGTCGAGCGAACCGGTGAAGCGGACGTCCTCGTCGTTGACGTAGATGTTGACGAACTTGTGCAGCGCACCCTCGTCGGTGATGAGCCGACCCTTGATGCCCTCGTGGTGGGCGTCGAGGTCGTCGATGAGGGCGGCGAGGTTGTCGCCCTTGCCCTCGACGGCCTTCTGGCCGCCGGTGTAGGTGCGCAGGATGGTCGGGATCTTGACCTCGATGGCCATGGTGTCGTGCTCCTGGGTCGGGTGCGTGCTTACGGGACGTAACGCTGCGGCCCGCCGTTCTCGTCCCACGGTAGGACGCGGCGCCGCGGGGCCGAAATCGGCCGACGGGCTCAGTGACAGTCGTAGTCGACGACGACGACGGTGTGGGTGAGCAGGGCCCGTTCGATGAGCGCGCTCACGCCGCGCCGTCCACGAGCTGCACGTCTTCCTCGGTGACCTCGCCGTCGACGATGCGGAAGGAGCGGAACTCGGCGGCGTCGTCGTCGCGGGTCGAGACGAGGACGTAATGCGCGTTGGGCTCGGACGCGTAGCTGATGTCGGTGCGCGACGGGTAGGCCTCGGTCGCGGTGTGCGAGTGGTAGACGACGACGGGCTCCTCGTCGTTCGCCGCCATCTGCTTGTACAGCTGGAGCAGATCGGTCGAGTCGAACTCGTAGAACGTGGGCGAGCGGGCCGCGTTGAGCATGGGCACGAACCGCGTCGGGACGTCGCTGCCCTCGGCGCCGGCGACCACGCCGCACGCCTCGTCCGGGTGGTCCCGGCGGGCATGGGCGACGATCTCGTCGTGGATCGCCCGGTCGATGCGCAGCACGCGCCCGAGAATACCGGCCCGGGCTGTGGCCCGGTCAGCGCATGAGCGCGGTGACCACGGCGTCCTGGACGCCGGTCAGCCAGTCGTAGATCAGCCAGGGCTGCGCCTCGGGATCGGTCGGGTCGATCGCCGGCGGCTCCTCGGTGACCCCCAGGCGGGTGCCGAGGGCGAGCCGGAGGTCGTTGAGCACCTGCAGCCACCGCCGCGAGACGTCCTCGCCGCCGAGCGTCACCGTCGCGTCCCGGGCCAGTTCGGCGACGCATGCAGCGATCCGCTCCACCCGCTCGTCGCGCAGCGAGGACTCGGTCAGGCCGCGGTACTCGGCCTCGGCGTCGCCGTCGTCGGGGTAGGCGGCCGGGAAGAGCCGCTGCTGCACCGGGTCGTCGGCGTCCTCGGCGGCGAGCAGCGTCCCGAGGTCGTCCAGCAGGCCGGTCAGCAGCTGGGCCTCCACGTCGGTGAACGCGAGCCGCAGCGGCCGTCGCCGGATCCTCACGTCTGCTGTTCGAGGGTGGCCCAGAGGCCGTACCCGTGCAGCGTCGAGACGTCGAGCTCCATCCGTTCGCGCGGGCCGGACGAGACCACCGCGCGACCCTTCTGGTGGACGTCGAGCATGAGCTGCTCGGCCTTGGGCTTCGCGTAGCCGAAGACGGTCATGAAGACGTGCGTCACGTAGGACATGAGGTTGACCGGGTCGTTCCAGACGATCGTGATCCAGGGCCGATCCGGGTCGACGACGGTGTCGCCGGCCGTCGCCTCCTCGCGTTGCGGCGTGAGCGTTCCCGGCATGGGCTCCATGGTGGCACGGGGGATGCGGCTACCGTGCCCCTGTGAGCGACGTGGGCGCGGCGGTCCGGTGAGCACCGCGGAGAGCACGCCCGACGGCGCGGCGGCCACCGGCGGGCGGCCCGGTGTCAGTGGCCGCAACGTCGTGCTGGTGCTGCTCGGCGGCGCGCTCGTGCTCGCCGCGCTCGGCGGGCTGCAGTGGTACACCGCCGACGGCGGCGGCGTGAACTCCGCCGGCACCGGTTTCACGTTCACCGACCTGCACGCCAACGCGACGAGCCTGCACGCGGCGGTCTCGGGAGCGTACTTCGACTGGCTGGGCTGGACGGTGTTCGTGGCGGCGGGCGTCGTCGCGCTGGCCGCCAACGTCCCGTCCCCCGTCACCGACGTCCTGCGCGTGGCCGCGTTCCTGCTCGCGGTCCTCGGCCTCGTCGCCACGTACTACGCGCTGGCCCAGCTCTTCGACGCCCAGCGGGTCGCCGGCGGGTCGACCCACTCGGTCGTGCACAACGCCTCGTTCGGCTTCTGGGCGGTGTTCGCGGGGTTCGCGCTGATCCTGCTCGGCGGCACGCTCGGCGCGCGGCGCGGGTGACGCCGCCCGACCAGACGTCGCCCGCGGTCTGACACGATCGGGCCATGACCCTGCCGACCACGGCGCTGCTCACCGACCGCTACGAGCTCACCATGCTCGGCTCGGCCCTGCGTGACGGCACCGCGCACCGTGAGTGCGTGTTCGAGGTGTTCGCCCGCCGGCTGCCCGAGGGGCGCCGCTACGGGGTCGTGGCCGGCACCGGGCGGCTGCTCGACGCGCTGGCCGACTTCCGCTTCGACGACGAGACCGTCACGACGCTGCGCGAGATCGACGCCGTGGACGACGCGACGGCCGACCACCTGGCCGGCTACCGCTTCCAGGGCGACGTCGACGGCTACCCCGAAGGCGAGCTCTACTTCCCGCACTCCCCCGTCCTCACCGTCAGCGGGACGTTCGCCGATGCCGTCGTGCTCGAGACGCTCGCGCTGTCGATCCTCAACCACGACTGCGCGATCGCGTCGGCGGCGGCCCGGATGGTCACCGCCGCCGCCGGGCGTCCGATCATCGAGATGGGATCGCGCCGGACGCACGAGCAGGCCGCCGTCGCCGCGGCCCGCGCCGCGTACCTCGCCGGGTTCGCGTCCACGTCCAACCTCGAGGCCGCGCGCCGCTACGGCGTCCCCACCGCGGGCACCGCCGCCCACGCCTTCACGCTGCTGCACGACGACGAGCGCGCCGCGTTCGCCGCGCAGGTCGACGCGCTCGGCGCGGGGACGACGCTGCTCGTCGACACCTACGACATCGCCCGCGGCATCGAGCACGCGGTCGAGGTCGCGGGCCCCGGCCTCGGCGCGGTCCGCATCGACTCCGGCGACCTCGGGGTGATGGCGCGCCACGCCCGCGAGCAGCTCGACGGGCTCGGCGCGACCGGCACCAAGATCGTGGTGAGCGGCGACCTCGACGAGTTCGCGATCGCCTCGCTCGGCGCCACGCCGGTCGACTCGTACGGCGCGGGCACGGCGGTCGTCACCGGGTCGGGCGCCCCGACCGCGGGGATGGTCTACAAGCTCGTCGAGGTCGACGGCCGGCCGGTCGAGAAGCGCTCGGCGCACAAGCAGAGCCACGGTGGTCGCAAGACGGCGCTGCGCTCGCACAAGCCCAGCGGGACGGCGGTCGAGGAGATCGTGGTCGCGCAGCGCGACGTCACGCCCGGCGAGGACGAGCGGCCGCTGCAACTGCCGCTCGTCCGCGGCGGCGAACGGGTGGCCGGCCTGCCGACGCTCGAACAGGCGCGCCGGCACCTGCGCGAGGCCACCGTGACCCTGCCGTGGGACGGCCTCAAGCTCTCGCGGGGCGAGCCCGCGATCCCCACCCGCTTCACCCACGACTGAGCCCGACGGGCCGCCGTTAGCCTGGGGCCATGACGAACGCGGTGATCGTGGTCGACGTGCAGCAGGACTTCTGCGAGGGCGGGTCGCTCGCCGTCGCCGGCGGCGGGGAGGTCGCGCGCCGCATCAGCAGCCGGCTCGCCGAGGGCGGGTACGACCACGCCGTCGCCACCCGCGACCACCACATCGACCCCGGTGGCCACTTCTCGGCCGAGCCCGACTTCGTCGACACCTGGCCGCGCCACTGCGTCGTCGGCACCGGCGGCGTCGACTTCCATCCCGACCTCGACACCGGCCGCATCGAGGCCGTGTTCGACAAGGGCGAGTACGTCGCCGCCTACTCCGGCTTCGAGGGCGACGCCGACGGGGTCGGCCTCGCCGACTGGCTGCGCGAGCGCGGCGTCGAGCAGGTCGAGATCACCGGGATCGCCACCGACCACTGCGTGCGCGCCACCGCGTTGGACGCCGCCCGCGCGGGGTTCGTGACGACCGTCCGCCTCGATCTGACCGCCGGGGTCGCCCCCGCGACCGTCGAACGGGCGCTGGCCGAACTGCGCGAGGCGGGCGTCGCGCTCGTAGGTTCGCCGGCCGGTGACCACTAGGGTCCGTGCCATGAGCCAATGGAACGACGGACAGGGCGATCCGCGGCAGCACGACCCGACGCGGCAGTTCCGTCCCGACCCACGGGCGGGCGACCCCTACGGTCAGGTGCCCCCGCAGGGCCCGCCGCAGCAGCAGCGCGGACCGTACGGCGCCAACAATCCCTTCGGCACCGAGGGCAACGAGCAGTTCGGCATCGGCGGCATGGTGTGCGCGCTGCTCGGCGCGATCCTGCTGATCGTCTGCCTCACCGCGCTCGACTGGTTCAGCACCGACCGGCACGGCACGCTGTCCTTCGGCGACGTCGGCGACCTGCTCGACGGCCGCGGCGACGCGACCGGGTTCGCGTCGGCCTACTTCGGCTGGTTCGCGTGGGTGTTCCTGCTCGTCTCCGTCGTCGCGGCGGTGGGCTCGAGCTTCCCGTCCCCGGCGCTGCGGGCGCTGCGGGTCGTCGGCGTCGTGGCCGCCTTCGCCGCCGCCGGGCTGAGCTTCCTCGCCATCCAGGTCACCGACAGCCGCAGCTACGTCGACTGGCTGGCCGACGCGCGCGTCGGCTTCTACCTCGCCGTCGTGGGCTTCGTCCTCATCGGCGTCGGCGCGGCCATCGGCCCGCGCAAGGTCTGACCCGCGTCACCCGACGACGTCGTCGCGCGACGGCGCGCGCGGGCCTGCCTGCCGCTGGTCGGCCAGCCAGCGCTCGACCTCGTCGGCCCGGGTGGGCAACGCCGCGGACAGCACCTGGTTGCCGGTCGCGGTGACCAGCACGTCGTCCTCGATGCGCACGCCGATGCCGCGCAGCTCCGCGGGGACGAGCTCGTCGTGGGGCTGCAGGTAGAGCCCCGGCTCCATGGTGAGCACGTGGTTCTCGGCGAGCACCCCGTCGCCGTAGGCCTCGGGTCGCGCGTGCCCGCAGTCGTGCACGTCCAGCCCGAGCATGTGACCGAAACCGTGCAGCGTCCACCGGCGGTACGTCGTGCGCTCCGGGTCCATCGCCTCGTCGACGCTGCCGGGCAGGATCCCGAGTGCGGACAGGCCCTCGGCGAGCACGCGCATGCAGGTCAGCTGGACCTCGCGGAACGCCACCCCGGGCGCCACGGCCGCGAGCCCGGCGCAGCGTGAGGCGTACACGATGTCGTAGACGTCGCGCTGCGCGGTGCCGAATGTGCCGGAGACGGGCAGGACGCGGGTGACGTCGGCGGTGTAGCCGTGGTCGTTCTCGACGCCCATGTCCAGCAGCAGGGTCTGACCGGGCCGCACCACGCCGTCGTTGTGCGCCCAGTGCAGGATCGCGGTGCGTTCGCCACCGCCCACGACCGAGCTGTAGCCGACGGCGTTGCCGTTCACGCGGGCCCGCCACGCGAAGGCGCCGTCGACGAGTCGCTCGGGCGTGGGGACGTCCGGCGCCAGGCGACGGGCGACGTCCTCGAAGCCCAGGACGGTGGCGTCGACCGCGTCCTGCAGCTGCGCGAGCTCCCACTCGTCCTTCACGAGGCGCAGCTCGGAGAGCACGCTCGCCAGCAGCGCGTCGCGCTCGGCGTTGTCCGGGGTCACCGGCAGCAGCGCGGTGTCGATGCCGGCGTCGTAACCGCGCAGCACGCGCACCGCGCGCCGGGCCGCCACGACCGCACCGATCGCCCCGGGGAGATCGGCGAGCGGCGCGGTCGGCACCTGCAGCCGCAGCTCCTTCTCCGCCGGCGAGAGGCGTCGGCCGTGCCAGACCTCGCCGTCGACGCGATCGAGGTACTGCAGGCCCGAGGACGGGTCCGACCGCGGCCGCACGTAGAGCACGGCGTCGTGCCCGGTGGCCGTCGGGTGCAGGACGAGCACCGAGTCCGGATCGTGGTCGCCGGTGAGCCAGAGGAGGTCACTGCCGGCCCGGAACGGGTACGGCGCTCCGAACGTGCGCCAGCGGACGGCGCCCGTCGGCACGACCAGGGTCTCGCCGGGAAAGGCGGTCGAGAGCCGCGCGCGACGCCGGGCGAGGTGCGTGGCGTGCGGGACCGGGGTGGTGTCGACGTCCCGCTCGCGCCAGCCCTGCGTCATCAGGTCGGCAAAGGCCTTCGGCACCGACGCGTCGTGCGCTCCGGCCAGCTCCTCACGTCCGATGTTCGCCATCTCGCCCCTCCCCCTCCGCGGCGGCGCCGCCGACCGCGTATTCCTCGATGCGGGTGATGCGTGCGTCCGCCACCCAGACGCGCATCATCGTGTCCACGATCTCGTCGTTGCCCGCGGCGTCGACGGCCCGGAAGACGGTCCGCTGCACGTAGCCGTCGGCCAGGTGGTCGCGCCGCACGTCGGTGGCCTCGAGCGCGCGGTAGGTCCGCGCCATCGCGGCGATCAGCTCCAGGCTCTCGGCCTTGTCCCGGTCGATCCCGTCGTGGTTGTGCCAGACCACGAGATCGTCGGCGTAGAGGGCGGCCGCGGCCGCGACGTCGCCGCCGACGATCGCGGCGAGCAGGGCGTCGGCGATGGCGTCGTGGGGTGCCGCGACGATCTCGAGGCCGGCCGCGTCGAGGATCTGGGCGTCGGCCGCCGGCCGATCGTGCCCCTCCTGATGACGACCGGTCGGGACGACCTCGACCCAGCGGCCGGGTCGGGCCGAACCGTCGCGTTCGACGACGGTGGCATCGCGCAGCCACACGGTGGACCTCCGGGCGATCACGAGCGGGTGGGGACGCGGACGAGACAGGCGGCGGCGTGCTCCGAAGGCACGTCCGCGGCGACGTCGGCGGGCGCGTCGGCGGGGACGGTGGCGGGGACGGTGGCCAGCATCGGGACCGTGGTGGCGCACCGGTCCTGCACGAGCGGGCAGCGCGGGTGGAAGCGGCACCCCCGCGGCGGCCGAGCCGGGTCGGGCACGTCGCCGGGCAGGTCGAGCGGCACGGTGCCGGCTCCGTCGGCGCGCGGGATCGCCGAGATCAGCGCCTCCGTGTACGGGTGGGCGGGCTGCGACCACACCGCGGCCGTCGTGCCGGTCTCGACGATGCGGCCGAGGTACATGACCGCGACCCGGTCGGCGATCTGGCGCACCACCGACAGGTCGTGGGAGATGAAGACCATCGCCATCCTGTCCTCGCGGGCCAGCGTCAGCAGCAGGTTCGCCACCTGCGCCTGCGCGGACGCGTCCAGTGCGCTGATCGGCTCGTCGGCGACGATGCAGCGCGGCCGGGCCGCGAGCGTGCGGGCGATCGCGATCCGCTGCCGCTGGCCGCCGCTGAACTCGTGGGGGTAGCGCTCGACCGCGTCCGCACCCAGCCCGACGCGGGTCAGCAGCTCGCCGGGCAGCCACTCGGCCTCGCTGCGCGAGCCGTCGCGCAGGCGAACGCCGTCGGCGATGAGGTCGCCGACCCGGCGGCGCGGGTTGAGCGAGGCGTACGGATCCTGGAACACCATCTGCAGCGGCCGCAGCGCGGCGGGCCGCCGTCGATGCGTCATCGGACTCACGGGATGGCCGAGGAAGTGCACCGAGCCCGTCGCGGCCGGCTCCAGCCCGACCAACGCGCGCCCCAGCGAGGACTTGCCGCAACCGGACTCGCCGACGAGCCCGAGGACCTCGCCCGGGCCCACCTGCAGGTCGACGGCCTCGACGGCGCGCACCCGCCGGCGGCGCGGCCCGTACTCGACCGCGAGCCCCTCGGCCCGCAACGCCGGGGCGGTCACCGCGGCATCGTCCCGGGCGGTGGTGTCGTGGGGGTGCAGGTCAGTCATGGCCACCTGCCGGCGCCGTGACGAGGCAGGCGACCTCGTGCGGGTCGGTGGCACCGTCGGTGCGCACCAGCACCGGACGGTGCTCGGAACAGGAGGCGACCCGCCGCGAGCAGCGCGGCTCGAAGGCGCACGCGACCGGTACCTCGCCGAGGGCGGGCGGGCTGCCGGGGATGGGGCGCAGCGCCGGCGGCCCCGCCGCTCCCACGACACCGGGATGGGGCAGCGCGTCGAGCAGCGCGCGCGTGTACGGATGGCCCGGTCCGCCCAGCACGGCGGCGCGGCCGCCTCGCTCGACGATGCGTCCGCCGTACATGACGCAGACCTCGTCGGCGATGGCCGACAGCACCCCGAGGTCGTGGGTGATGACGAGCACCGCCAGACCGCGTTCGCGGCGCAACCGGTCCAGCAGGCGCAGGATGCCGGCCTGCACGGTCACGTCGAGCGCGGTCGTGGGCTCGTCGGCGAGCAGCACGTCCGGTTCGCAGGCGAGCGCCGAGGCGATGGCGATGCGCTGACGCATGCCGCCGGAGAACACGCCCGGATGCGCGGCGAACGCGCGCTGGGGATCGGGGATGCGCACCGTCGCGAGCAGCTCGAGCGCGCGTTCCCGCGCCTGCTGCGTGTCGAGGCCGAGATGGTGGCGCATGTGCTCGGTGAGCTGGGTGCCGACGGTGAGCATCGGGTGCAGGCTGGTCGCGGGGTCCTGCGAGATGAGCGCGACGCGCCGGCCCCGCACGTCGCGCAGCCGCCGCTGCGACAGCGTGAGCAGCTCGGTGCCGTCGAGCCGGACGGAGCCGCTCGTGCGCGCGCCGTGCGGCAGCAGGCCGAGCACGGACATCGCCGTCATGGTCTTGCCGCTGCCGCTCTCCCCGGCCAGGCCGAGGATCGCGCCGCGGTCGAGGGCGAAGGACACCGAGTCCACGGCGGTGCGGTGGCCGCGCTTCGTCGGCAGGCTGACGGAGAGGTCCTCGACCTCGAGCAGGCTGGTCACCGGCGTCACGTCCGCAGCGCACGCGCGGTGCGCGGGTCGAGAGCGTCGCGCAGCGTGTCGCCGACGAAGTTGAAGGCGAGCACCACGGTCAGGATGGCGAGGCCGGGGAACAGGCTGATCCACCACTTGTCGAAGTTCGCCGCGCCCGCGGCCACCATGGCGCCCCACTCGGCGGCCGGGGGCTGCGCGCCCAGCCCGAGGAACGACAGGCCCGACAGCAACAGGATCGCGTTTCCCATGTCGAGGGCGGCCATGACCAGCACCGGCCCGGCGACGTTGGGTCGGATGTCGACGAGCAGCGTGCGCATCGAGGACGCCCCGAGCAGTCGGCTGCTGATGACGTACTGGCTCGTGCGCGCCGACAGGACGAGCCCCCGCACGAGCCGCGCGTACGCCGGCCAGCTGACGACCACCACCGCGATGACCGCGTTGCGCAGCTGCGGGCCGAGCGCGGCGGTGACCGCCATCGCAAGGATGATGCCGGGGAAGGCGAAGACCAGGTCGGCGAGGCGCATGACGGCGGCGTCGACCGCGCCGCCGACGAGCCCGCCGATCCCGCCGAGCAGCCCGCCGATGATCATCGAGGCGAGGACGAGCAGCGCCGCGAGCGGCAGCGAGATGCGGCTGCCGAACACCACCCGGCTCAGCACGTCGCGGCCGAGCTCGTCGGTGCCGAACCAGTGGGCAGCGCCGGGCGGCACGAACAGCGCGGCCCGCTGGGCGATCGGATCGGCGGGCGCGACCAGCGGGGCGAAGATCGCGACCACGACCCAGAGCACGACGACGGCGAGGCCGACGACGGCCAGCGGCTGTCGCCAGGGCGAGCGGGCCTGCCGGCGTTCGCTGCGCCGGGCGGCGCGGCTCGCGAGTTGCTCCAGTGCGGTCACGACAGCCGGATCCTCGGGTCGATGACGCCGTAGAGCACGTCGACGGCGATGTTGATGACGATGTAGACGACGGCGACCACGATGCTGACGCCCATGATCGCGGGCAGGTCGAGGTTGGTGGCGCTGCGGAACGCGTACTGGCCGATGCCCGGCCAGCCGAAGATGTTCTCGACCAGCACGGTCCCCGACAGCAGGCTGCCGAACGCGACGCCCGCGACCGTGATGATCCCGACGAGCGCGGGTCGCAGGATGTGGCGGACGACGACCACGCGCTCGGGCAGCCCCTTGGCGCGCGCGGCGCGGATGTAGTCGCTGCCCATGACCTCGAGCACGGATGCGCGGGTGAAGCGCAGCAGCATGCCGACGGTGTAGATGGCGAGGACGAGACCGGGCAGGACGAGGTGGCCGAGCGCGGAGCCGAACAGGCTCCACTCGCCGCGCAGCAGGGCATCGAGGGTGTACATGCCGGTGACGTGGGCCGGCGGCGGCTGCCCGGGGTCGAGCCGGCCGCCGCCCGGTGACCAGCCCAGTTTGAAGAAGAACACGTAGAAGGCGACGAGCGCGATCCAGAACGTCGGGGTCGAGACGCCGGCGAGGCTGACGACCCGCAGGACCTGGTCGGGCCAGCGGTCGCGGGTCAGCGCGGCGACGACGCCGAAGACGACACCGAGGACGAGGCTGACGGCGATGGCGAACAGCGCCAGCTCGGCCGTGGCCGGCACGTATTCGGACAGGTCGGTGGCCACCGGGCGATGACTCTGCTGCGAGGTCCCGAGGTCGCCCTGCACCAGGTGACCCAGGTAGATCCCGTACTGCGCCGGCAACGAGCGGTCGAGACCGTTCTGCTCGCGGAACGCCGCGACGGCGGCCGGATCGTTGATGGCCTGCTGCCCGAGGTTCGCCGCGGCCGGATCGCCGGGCACGAGCTGGGTGAGCAGGAACGCGATCAGCGTGGTGCCGAGGACGAGCAGCACGCCGATCGCGAGCCGCTTCGTCAGATACCGGGCGAGGTCGCCGCGCCCCTCCCGGCGCGGCGACCTGCCGGGGGCGAGGCCGTCGTGGGGGCCGGCCTCGCCGGGCGGGACGAGTGCGTCAGCGGACGTCACTGAGGTCCAGTTGCCAGAGGGCGTTGCTGTGCACGCCGGTGAGGGACTTCGCGTTCACGAGCAGCTGGGCGGGCTGGATGAGCGGCATGAACGGGCTCTTGTCGTTCAGGGTCGTCTGGATCCGCGTGTACAGCGCCCGGCGCTGCGTGCTGTCGGTGGTCTGCTGGGCCTTCGCTCCCAGCGCCTCGAGCGCGGCGTCCGCGCCCTTGGCCCACTTCGCGCGCAGGCCGACCGTCGCCCCCGGCAGGAAGGCCAGGTAGTCGCTCGGGTCCGGGAAGTCCGGACCCCAGTACCAGAGACCCATCTGGTCCTTGCCGTTGCGGTACGTGTCCAGCGCGGTCTGGGTGGGGGCGGGCTTGAGGTCGACGGTGATGCCCACGTCGGCGAGGTTCTGCTTCACGCGGGCGGCGAGGTCACCGAAGTTGAGACCGTTGACCTGCAGGTCGCTGGGGTAGGACATCGTCACCGTCGGCCGGCCGAGCCCGGACCGGGCGAGGGCGGCCTTGGCCCGGGTGACGTCGCGCCTGACCGCCTGCGAGGCCGGCAGCGAGCCCAGGAACATGCTGGGGATGACGCCGGCGGCCTGCACCGAGCCCGTGCCCGCCAGCTGCAGCAGCCCCTGGTAGTCGATGCCGTAGCGCACGGCCTCCTGGAAGTCGGGGTTGCTCGTCGCCTTCGACACCTGCGCGCTGGAGTTGGTGTAGACGAAGAAGACGTTCGGCGAGGCGGCGCGCTGCACCGTCACGCCGGTGAGGCCCTGCGCCTGCGCGGGTGAGAGGTCGACCGCGATCTGGGACGTGCCCTTGACCACGTCGAGCTTCTGCACGTTGGCGGCCACGTTGCGCACCACGATCGTGTCGTACTTCGGTTTCGCGCCCCAGTACTTCGGGTTGCGCTTCAACGAGACGCTGCTGGCCGGGTTGAACGACGAGATGACGTACGGGCCCGAGCCGGCCGACGCCTTGTTCAACGCCGACTCGGCCTTGTCGGCCTTGTCGGCGCCGGCCGCGTCGGTGCCCCCGGCGGCCTTGACGACCTTGGAGTTGACGATGCCCAGCGCGGGGTTGGGCACGATGAAGGGGATGGCCGGGTTCGGGGTGGCCGAGCGCAGGACCACGGTCCGCGCGTTCGGCGCGCTGACGGTGATGCCGGCCATCAGGAACGACGGGTTGCCCTTCAGGTTGGCGACCCGCCGCAGCGAGAAGACGACGTCCGCGGCGGTGACGGGCGTGCCGTCGGCGAAGGTCGCGCCGGCGCGCAGGGTGAAGGTGAACGTCGTGGCGTCGGGCGACGCCGTGAAGGACGTCGCGAGATCGGGCACCGGCTTGGTCATGTCGCCCTTGGCGAAGGTCAGCAGCGTGTCGTACGCGGCGCGGTCGACCAGCAGCCCGGTCGGCTCGAACATCCGGCCCGGGTCGCTCGTCTTCAGGTTGAACGACGTCTCGACGATCAGCGTGCCGCCCCCGGCCGACGACGCGTCACCGCCGCCGCACGCGGCCAGCGACGTGGCCGACAGCGCCGTGACGCACAGCGCGGACATCCAACGGAACCTCAACGCGACCCCCCGGGGCGGTAGCCGCAGGGCTCGCGAGCCGCTACGGTCTCGGCAGTATCCGGCTCGCAGGGCCGGAATTCCTGCCTGACTAGATAAGCTCTAGTGCGACAGGACATTAGGTAGCGCGCCACGCACTGTCAACGGTCCGCGGGCCAGTTGACGCACTTGTAACGTGCGGACCAGGTCCGCACGGCGTCGCGCGACGGCGGGACGAGGCGCCCGGGCAGGCAGGGGGACGGCACCGGTGGTCGACGAGGTCATCGAGACGGCGGGTCGGCAGCTGCGACTGCTGCGCCAGTCACGGGGCCTGACCCTGGCCGAGCTCGCCGGGCACACCGGGCTCAGCGACGGCTACCTGTCCAGCGTCGAGCGCGGGACCACGTCCCCGTCGCTCAGCTCGCTCGCCACCATCGCGGCCGTGCTCGGTTCGGACATGTCGGTCTTCTTCCCGACGACGACCCGCGGCCACGTGCACGTGCACCGGGCGGCCGGCGAGGACCACCTGCGCATCGCCGCGGGCAGCAACGAGACGTACACGATCCTGTCCGCCCGCTCGGTCGCCCCCAACTTCACCGGCCTCATCGAGGACATCGGGCCCGCGGCGGAGGACACGACCTACAGCTTCTTCGGCGAGCGGTTCCTGGTGATGCTGACCGGCGCGATCGAGCTGCAGATCGACACGACGACCTACCGGCTCGGGGCCGGGCAGATGATCCACTACTCGGCGCATCCGAATCACCGGCTGCGCGTGGTGTCCGACCATCCGGCGCAGATCCTGTGGGTCGTGACGCCGGCGCTGCTGTGACCGACACGCGGGCCGACGCCTCGTTGGCGCTGCGCATCGGCGCCCGGTTGCGGGCGCTGCGCACGGGGCAGCGTCTGACCCTCGCGACGCTGGCCGGCCGGGCGGGGATCTCGGTGTCCTACCTGTCGGCGGTCGAGAAGGGCGTCAACCTGCCGTCGCTGCAGGTGCTGGCCGCCGTGACCGAGGCCCTCGGCGCGAGCATCCCGGCCGTCCTGGCCGACGAGGGCAGCCCCCACGCGGTCGTGGGCGCGGTGCCGTCCGACGGAGCCGGGGCGGCGACGGTGAGCCATCCGCTGCTGCAGCTGCGCAACGCGGTGATCAGGTCCGTCGCCGGCGACACCGGCGACCCGCCGGTCGAGGTCGCGGGCCGCGACCTGTTCCTGTACGTCCTGTCGGGCCGACTCGTGGTGCACGTCGACGGCCAGGATCACGAGCTGCGGACCGGCGATGCCGTCGACGTCAGCCGGCCGGGCCTGGTCTCCTGGTCGGCCGCGGAGGACACGATCAGCGTGTGGAGCAGCTGCCCCGACCAGAGCTGACGCCGCTGCCGGCCCGGCACGCCGCGGGGCTGCGAACCGACGACGCGACCAGCTGCTCGGCCGCGCGGCCGCTCAGCCCGTCGCGGCGTCGGCGGGGTCGTCGGCGGCGGGATCGTCGGCGGCGGCCTCGGCGACGTCGGAGTCGGAGATGCCGAGGACGAACAGGATCGTGTCGAGGTAGGGCAGGTTCACCGACGTGTCGGCGGCCCGGCGCAGCGCGGTCTTGGCGTTGAAGGCGACGCCCAGGCCGGCCGCCTCGAGCATGTCGATGTCGTTCGCGCCGTCGCCCACCGCGACCGTCTGCGACGACGGCACGCCGTAGCGCTCGGCGAAGCGGGCGAGCGCGGCGGCCTTGCCCGGCCGGTCGACGATGTCGCCGACCAGCCGGCCGGTGACGACGCCGTCGACGATCTCGAGCTGGTTGGCCGCGGCGAAGTCGAGCTCGAGCTCGGCGACGAACCGGTCGGTCACGAAGGTGAAACCGCCGCTCACCACGCCCACGTGGAAACCGAGGCGGCGCAGCGTGCGGACGAACGTCCTGGCCCCCGGCGTCAGCCGGAGCCCGTCGCGCACCACGTCGAGGTCGGCGACGGTGAGTCCCGCCAGCAGCGCGACCCGGGCGCGCAGCGACTCGGCGAAGTCGAGCTGGCCGGCCATCGCGCGTTCGGTGATGGCCGCGACCTCGCCGCCGACCCCGGCCCGCTCGGCGAGCACGTCGATCGCCTCGTCCTGGATCAGCGTGGAGTCGACGTCGAGCACGACGAGCCGCTTGGCCCGGCGCCGCAACCCGGCCGGCTCGACGGCGATGTCGAGCCCGGTGTCGTCGGCGGCGCGCACCAGGGCCGCGCGCAGCCGCGTCGGGTCGGCGGCCCCGACGATCATCTCGACGCTCGACGCCGGCTCGGTGGACAGCTGCGTCATCGACTCGATGTTCGCGCCCGCCTCGGCGATGTAGCCGGCGACGTGGCTCAGCGCACCCGGACGCAACGGCCGGCCGAGCACGATGACGTGGCTGCGGCTCGAACGTGCCGGTCGCCGCGGCGCGGGATCGTCGGCGACGGCGACCTCGCACTCCATGCCCAGCGCGTGCGCGGTCTTGGTGACCGAGTTGCGCAGGGCGGCCGGGTCGCCGCGCAGGTCGAACAGGACGGCCAGCACCAGCCGCTCGCGGATCACGACCTGCTCGACGTCCTTGACGTCGACGTCGTGGGCGGCGAGCGCGGCGAAGAAAGACGCCGTCACCCCCGGCCGGTCACGTCCGGTCAGGGTCGCCAGCACCGAGGTGGGCTGCATCGAGGTTCGGTCTCCGCCAGGGCGACGACCGTCGGCACGAGCCGACGGCGCGGCTCAGCCGCCCGGCGTCGGGTCCTTCTGGCCCTGACGGCCGTCGGCGACCGCCGGCTGCGGGTTCTTGTGCCGGCGTCCGCCCGCGTGTGCCTCGGCCTCCAGCCGTTCGAGCAGGTGCGGGTAGTGCGCCTCGAAGGCGGGCCGCTCGGAACGGATGCGCGGGATGGAGGTGAAGTTGTGCCGCGGCGGCGGGCTCGATGTCGCCCACTCCAGCGAGTTGCCGTGACCCCACGGGTCGTCGGCGGTCGTGATCTCGCCGTAGCGGTAGGAGCGGTAGACGTTGTAGAGGAACGGCAGCAGCGAGGCACCGAGCACGAACGAGCCGATCGTGGAGAACGTGTTCAGGCCGGTGAAGCCGTCGGTGGGCAGGTAGTCCACGTAGCGGCGCGGCATGCCCTCGGCACCTAGCCAGTGCTGGACGAGGAACGTCATGTGGAAGCCCACGAATGTCAGCCAGAAGTGGAACTTGCCGAGCCGCTCGTCCAGGTAGCGTCCGGTGAACTTCGGGAACCAGAAGTAGATCCCGGCGTATACCGCGAACACGATCGTGCCGAAGAGCACGTAGTGGAAGTGGGCGATGACGAAGTAGCTGTCGGCGACATGGAAGTCGATGGGCGGGCTGGCCAGCAGCACCCCGGTGAGGCCGCCGAAGAGGAACGTGACGAGGAAGCCGACGGAGAAGAGCATCGGCGACTCGAACGTGACCGCGCCGCGCCACATGGACCCGATCCAGTTGAAGAACTTGATGCCCGTCGGGACGGCGATCAGGAACGTCATGACCGAGAAGAACGGCAGCAGCACCGCGCCGGTGGTGAACATGTGGTGCGCCCACACCGTCAGCGAGAGCGCGGCGATCGACAGCGTCGCCAGCACCATGCCCTTGTAGCCGAACAGCGGCTTGCGGCTGAAGACCGGGATGATCTCGGTGATGATGCCGAAGAACGGCAGCGCGATGATGTAGACCTCGGGGTGGCCGAAGAACCAGAACAGATGCTGCCACAGGATGGCACCGCCGTTGTTCGCCTCGAACACCTGCGAGCCCATGTGCCGGTCCACGTACAGGACGAGCAGCGCGGCCGTGAGGATCGGGAACGCGAGCAGGATCAGCAGGCTCGTGACGAGGATGTTCCAGGTGAAGATGGGCATCCGGAACATCGTCATGCCGGGCGCCCGCAGCGTGATCACGGTGGTGACCATGTTGACGCCGCCAAGGATGGTGCCGAGGCCGGAGATGCCCAGACCGAGGATCCAGAGGTCGGCACCGGCACCGGGCGAGTTCACGGCGTTCGTCAGCGGCGAGTAGGCGTACCAGCCGAAGTCGGCGGCGCCGTTCGGGGTGAAGAAGCCCGCGGACGCGGTGATCGCGCCGAACAGGTACAGCCAGTAGGAGAAGGCGTTGAGCCGCGGGAAGGCGACGTCGGGCGAACCGATCTGCAGCGGCAGCACCAGGTTGGCGAACGCGAACAGGATCGGCGTCGCGAAGAACAGCAGCATGATCGTGCCGTGCATCGTGAACAGCTGGTTGTACTGCTCCTGCGACAGCAGCTGCCGGCCCGGCCGGGCCAGCTCGATGCGCATCAGCAGCGCCATCACGCCGCCGACGGCGAAGAAGAAGATCGAGGTGACGAGGTACATGCGCCCGATGACCTTGGGGTCGGTCGTGCGCAGGTAGTAGCTGAGCGCCGAGCCCTTCGTCGTGGCGCGGGTAGGGAACGGGCGGGCGACGATCGGGGTCGGGCCGATGGCGTCGGCTCCGGCCGGGGTCGGCTCGGCGGTGGTGGTCACACGGTCCCCTTGCTGTGCTGCGTGCCTGGTTCGGTGCCTGGTTCGTGCTCGGTCGTGCGCTCGCGGTGCAACCGCTCGGCCGCTGCTCGACGCACTCCACCACGTCGGTCGCGCACGTCCACCGAAGAATAGTCCCGCACCGCGGCACGAGGGCCGGGGGGTGGCCGCGATCCGCACGCGAACCGGCGGGCCCCGGGGGGCGCGCGGCGACGTCCGCCGCGTGGTTCGGGAGCCCGTCCGCGGGCGCGCGGTCGCGATCTCGTCCCGATTTGGACGGGTGAGGTGAAATCTTCGTTTCCTCGACTACTCTCTTAACCGCGGCCCCACGTCATGCCGGTGACGTGTCGCGGCCGCCGCCGCAGTGCCCGCACGGCGGGTGCCCCGAGGTGCAGTGACGGCGGTGACGGGAGAGCGAGGAGGCTCGATGGTGGGAGCGCGATGGCGCGACGCCGCGGCGTTCTCGACCGCTCCCGGGTCGGGCTCGCGGCGCACCGACGGGTCGCTCGCCGCTCGCCCGTCCCGACGCCAGGCCGTCGCCCTGCTGGCCGCCCTCGCCGTCGTCTGCGGCAGCGTCGCCGCGGTCTCCTACCTCGTCGAGCCCGACGACGCCCGTTCCTTCGACCTGTTCGGCGGGTCGGTGCTGCTCGCCGACGCGGTCGCACCGGTGTCGGTGGACCTCGCCTCGGGCCGGCCCACCGTGCGCCTGGTGGACGCCAGCGCGCAGGTCGGCGCGCAGCGCGCCGAGGACGTCGCCGTCGAGCCGATGGCCGACGGCGCCCTGCTGCTGGACAAGCAGACCGGCGAGTTCAACATCGTCGACTCGACCGGCTTCGTGCTCAAGAAGGACGGCGGTGTGCCGCTGCCGCGACGCGCCGGCGCCACGGGCGCGAGCGCCGTCGCCGCCCGCGACTTCGCCTACGTGCAGCGCACGGGACCGACCGGAACGTCGGTCTACCTGGTCGGCGCGACGACCGTGCAGGGCGCGGCGAGTGGCGCCACCGCCCGACCGCGCGCGTTCCTCTCGCTGCCCGATCAGGTCAGCAGCGCCCCGGGCACGGCCGCCACGGCCGGCAACGACCTGTGGGTGCTGGCCGGCACCGGCTCGACCCGTACGTTGCGGCACCTGTCGCTGCCCGCGGACAGCGCCACCGGCGCGCGGCTGCGCTCGCAGCGGGCCGCGACCGTCGACGGCCCGGCCGCGGTCGCCTCGCTCGACGAGTTCACCGGCGTCGCGAACGCCACCACCGACGTCAAGACCACCGGCACCGTCGACAGCCCGGTCGCCGTCGCCGCCCGCGACCACATCACCGTCTTCTGGGGCGACGGGCAGCAGCGCACCGCCCGGTACGCGGCGCCGGCCGGCGTCGACACCGTGCTCGCGGCCACCAACGCCTCGTCGCGCATCGCGTTCCTGCTGCACGGCAGCAGGGGATGGAGCGTCGTCTCGGTCGCGCCGGACGGCACGGGCCTGCGCGGCCCGACGCCGCTCGGCAACGTCCCGGCCGGCGCGCGGCTGGTGACGCCCGCCGTCAGCGGCGGGTCGCTGTACACCCTCGGCGCCGCGTCCGGCGGCCTCTGGCGCATCGGCCTCGACGGGAGCGCCGAGCGCCTGCCCGGCCTGGCCTCCTACCCCGTCGCCCGCCAGGACGGTCGCGCCGTCGAGGCCGCGGGCTTCGGCGACGCGTACGTCGTGGCACGCGGGCCGCGGGTCATCGTCAACTCCCCCAACCACCAGCTCGCGGTCGGCGTCTTCACCGACGGCAGCCGGCGGCCGGTGCGCATCGACAAGAGCGCCGCGGTGACGATCTCCAGCGGGGGCGGCGCCGAGGCGTTGACCCGCAGCCGCAACGACGACGTGCCGACACCGCAGCCCGGCCGGTCGACCGCCGCGCCGAAGCCGGTCGCGCCGGTCACCAACCTCGTCGACTGCTCGACGACGTCGCAGAAGCCGCACATCCCGGCCTTCACCACCTCCACCCCCGGTTCCCGCTCGGTCGCGCTGGCGTGGACGTATCCCATCACCGACCGCACCGACTGTGTCCCGAGGACGTATGTCGTCACCGTGCGATCGCTGCGGGCCGGCGCGCCGCAACCGCCGTCGCGCGTGACGGTGGACGGCCAGCAGAGCGTGAACCTCGCCGGGCTGTTCCCCTCGACGCTGTACGAGCTGACCGTCACGGCCTACATCAACGGCAAGGGGACGTCGTCCGCCCCGATCCGCGTCACCACCGGTCCCGAGGGCCCGGCCGCACCGCGCACCGTCACCGCGCGGGCCGACAGCTCCGGCAACTGGAGCATCGGCTGGCGTTCCTGCGGCACGGTGTCGGCCGGCTGCGTCCCGAGCGCGTCGTGGCGGGTCGTCCCGCAGTTCTGCGACGGCCTCGGGCTCTCGACCGCCCCGGCGGCGATCGACGCCCCGGCCGACCCGACCACGACGGTGCAACCCGCCGCGGTCCTGCGCGGCGGCAGCGCGCTGCTCGGCCGCGGCCTGCGCTTCCAGGTCGAGGGCATCGGCACCGACGGCACCGTCGGCACCCCCTCGGCCAGCACCGGCTGCGTCACCAGCTGGGCGCCGCCGCGCGCCGGCGACCTGCGCCTCACCGCCAGCAAGCCGGCCGACGCCGCGGTCGGCGCCACCAGCTCGACGACGGTGAGCCTGAGCCTGGGCAGCGACCCGATCGCCGCCGTCGGCGGTGTCGGCGCCAAGGTCACCTTCACGCTGAGCGGCGGCGGGAGCGACCAGACCTACACCACCGTCGTCAGCGGACGGGCGTCGACGCTCACCCACACCTTCGCCGACGCGAAGCCCGGCGTCACCTACACCGCGAAGGCGACGGTGAGCCCGCCCGGGCACCCGGCCGCCGCGGTGTCGGTCACCGCGGACGGCGTGACCGCCCGCGCCACCTGGCCGACCCCGTCGGTCTCGGCGTCGTGCCCGCGCTCGTCGTCACTCGACCTCACCTGCACCCTTGCCGTAACGCTGGGTGGGTTCCCGACGAACGGCGAGACGTTCGCGCTGGCCGACGGCAGCGTGCTGCGCTGCGGCGAGGCCACGCTGCGGCTGACCGACGGCAGCTTCGACAGCGGCTCGCTCACGGCCACCGTCAAGGGTGTGTCGCAGCTGCAGAACTACTACGGCAGCTGCACCGTCACCGCCGGTGTCGTCGAGACGTCCGGGGGGACGCTGCTCTACGGCGGCGTTCCGTCGCCACTCAAGACCGTCGACGTCTCGCTCGGCGCGCCGGCGTCGCTCGACCTCGCCGCCGGCGACTTCGCCGCCGCCTGGCCGGACTCCGGCTCCAGCGCCCGCGTGAACTACACCGGCAGCGCCAACCTCGACGCGCTCACCACCGGCTGGGCGCTCACGCTGCACGCCCCCGACGGCAGCGTCTGCGGCACGTCGAACAGCGAGCCGAACCCGACGACCGTCTCGGCCGGCGACTGCGTGCAGCCCTACGGCGACCAGAGCGGCTGGTACGTCTCGCTGACCTACCGCAACACCACCGACGGCGGCGGGCACTCGGTCGACAGGATCCCGCTGAGCGGTGGGCCGCCGAGCTACCAGCCGTGCACCGTCGCGGCGAGCGACGTGACCGCCACCTGGGGTGCGACGATCGCCGACGGCGTGACCGTCGGCGCCACCGGCTCGCTCGCCGGGTGCACCGGCTGGAGATACGAGCTGCTCGCCCCGGACGGCACGTCCTGCGGCACGACGACCGGATCGCCCGCGGACTCGCCCGCGCCGAACATCACGCTGACCTGCGGCACCGCCCCCAGCAGCGGTGACTGGTCGGTCGCCGTCTCGTGGAACAACCCGAACGGCACCAGCGGCGACGCGAAGCCCACCGTGACCGGGGATCCCCCCACGTCGTAGTCGCGGGCGGCAGACTCAGTCCGTTCCCCCACCCACCGAATCCTCCAGGAGGCCAGCCGTGACCGGTCCCGCCGACGGCTTCGCCCGCGTCGCTCACGGGGTCGACCGGCTCTGCCAGAACATCGGCCACGTCCTGCAGGGCAAGCCGGACGTCGTCCGCAACGCCGTGATCTGCCTGCTCGCCGAGGGGCACCTGCTGCTCGAGGACGTCCCCGGCACCGGCAAGACCTCGCTGGCCCGCGCGCTCGCGTCGTCCATCTCGCTGTCGTGGCACCGCATCCAGTTCACGCCCGACCTGCTGCCCTCGGACGTCACCGGCGTCTCGGTGTGGAACCAGGCGACGCAGCGCTTCGAGTTCAAGCCCGGCCCGGTCTTCGCCAACGTGGTGCTCGCCGACGAGATCAACCGCGCCTCGCCCAAGACGCAGTCGGCGCTGCTCGAGGTGATGGAGGAGGGCACGCTCACCGCCGACGGCATCGGCTACGAGATGCCGCGGCCGTTCATGGTGGTGGCGACGCAGAACCCGATCGACATGGAGGGCACCTACGTCCTGCCCGAGGCCCAGCTCGACCGCTTCCTGATGAAGGTGTCCGTCGGGTACCCGAGCGCCGAGGCCGAGGCCGAGATCCTGCGCACCCAGAAGTCGGGCTCGACGGTCGCGCAGCTCTCGCCGGTTCTCAGCGACGCCGACGTCCGCTCGATGATCGACGTCGTCCGCGACGTCGACGTCGCGCCCGCGCTGGAGCAGTACATCGTCGGCGTGGCCACGGCGACCCGCACGATGTCCGAGCTGCGGCTCGGGGTCTCGCCGCGCGGCAGCCTCGCCCTGCTCCGCGCGGCACGCGCGTGCGCCGCGGCGACGGGACGCAGCTACGTCATCCCCGAGGACGTCAAGGCGATGGCGCCGGTCGTGCTGTCGCACCGCGTGATCCTGCAGCCCGACGCCGAGCTGCAGGGCCGCACCGGCACCGAGCTCGTCGCCCGGGCGGTGCAGTCGGTCCAGGTGCCGCGCGCGGTCGCGGCAAGCTGAGCGACGTCGTGAACCGGCGGGACCGCACACCGTGACGCCCTACGGCATCGCCGCGCTCGTCGCGGGCGTCGCGTCGCTGGTGCTCGGTCTGGTGCTGGACTGGCTGGCCTTCGACCTGCTCGGCCTGGGGCTGCTCGCCGCCGTGCTGCTCGGCCTCGCGACCGTCGTCCGGCCCACCCCGCTGTCGATCGGGCGCGAGATCCAGCCGCCGCGGGTCCCCAAGGGCTCACCGGCCATCGCGTTCCTCACCTTCGCCAACCGCAGCCGCCGCAGCCACCCCGTCGCCGTCGCGACCCAGCCGTTCGGCTCGCAGCGGGTGCGCACGGTGATCCCGCGCCTGCGCGGCGGCGAGAGCGGCACCCGGGCCTACCGGCTGCCCACCACGCGGCGCGGCATCTTCGACGTCCCGCCGCTCGAGCTCACCCGCCGCGACCCGTTCGAGCTGTTCCGGCTCTCCCGCCACCACGCCGGGACCGAGCGCATCTGGGTGTACCCGCGCGTGCTGGGGCTGCGCCAGCTGCCGGTCGGCCGTACCCGTCACCTCGAGGGGCCGTCCTCGGACTCCTCGCCCCAGGGCAACGTCACCTTCCACCGGCTGCGCGAGTACGCCGAGGGCGACGACGTACGGCTCGTGCACTGGCGCTCGTCCGCCCGTGCGGGACGGCTGCTCGTGCGCCACAACGTCGACACCTCGCAGCCCTACACCGTCGTGGTGTTCGACCAGCGGCCCCGGCTCTACACCGAGGAGTCGTTCGAGGAGGCCGTCGACGTCGCCGCGTCGGTGGTCGTCGCCGCGGCGACCGACCGCGCGCCGGTCGAGCTGCGCCTCACCGACGGCACCGTCGTCGGCGGCCCGTGGCTGCGTGACCCCACCGAGCTCGTCGACGAGCTGACCGGGCTCTCCGCCGACGCCGACGGGTCGCTGCAGACGGTGCTGACGGCGCTGCGCCAGACCCGCGGCGGGACCTCGCTCGTCGTCGTCACCGGCGCCCTGGACGCGGCCGGCCTGCCGTACCTCGCCGGGCTGCGGCGGCGCTTCGAGCGCATCGTCCTCGTCTCGCTCGACCCCGAGCAGCGCGGCGACGGGCCGGTGCCGCACGGCGTGCGCGTGCTCGTGGCCAAGGACGCCGACGAGGCGGCCGCTGCCTGGAACCTGCAGGTGACGGCGTGAACACGCGGTTGCGCCGGTCCCTGCCGCTACTCGTGCTGCCCCTGGCCCTCGTCCTGTGCGTGCTCGCGAGCGCGCCCTGGCTGCGCGCGTTCCCCGCCGACGTCATGGCGGTGCCGCTCGTCGGCACGGCGCTGATCAGCGTGCTGCTCCCCGTCGTCGTCGTCGCGATCGGCGTCCGCACGCTGTGGTTGACCGCGCTCGTCGACCTCGCCGGGTTCGTGTTCTTCACGACGCTCGTGACGCTGCGCGAGCCGTTCGGCTTCTCCTCGCTGTGGGACGGGCTGGTGCACGGCCCGTCGCAGATCCTCACCTTCGCGCTGCCCCTGGTCAGCCCGCGGACGTTGCTGGTCGCCCCGATCGCGCTGTGCTGGCTGTGCGGCGCGATCATCGGCGAGTGCCTCGGTCGAGGCTGGCCGACGCTCGTGCCGTCGGCGACCGCCCTGGTGACGTTCGGCCTCGCGTACGCGGCGACGACGCGCGCGATCACCGACGCCGACGACGGCCGGTGCTACGACACGCTGCTCGCCGGTGCACTGCTGGCGACGCTGCTGGTGCTGCGCGCCGTCCAGGCGTGGCTCGACCAGGACGCGAGCACCAGCGCGGCGAACGCCGTCGCGCAGGGTCAGCAGGCGCCGCGCTCGGCACCGAGCCTCACCGGGCTGCCGGTCGCGACCGATCGGGTGGTGCTGCCGCTGCGCACGCTCGCCGCCGGCGCGGGCGTCGCCGTCGCGGTCGCGGCGGTCGCGGCACTGGTCGTGCAGAGCAGTGCGTTCTCGGGGTCGCCGGCCTCGGCCGAGCGGCTGCCCCCCGTCGAGCGCAGCGGCCCGCTGACCCCGGTCGCCTTCGTCGCGGGACTGCGGCCCACCGATCCGCGGGCGCGGGCGCACCGGCTCTTCGGCGTCTCGTTCGAAGAGACCGCGTCGCGGTACGTCGCGATCGCCGACACCGACGTGTACGACGGCGACGCCTGGGCCTTCGAGCGCGAGTTCCGGCCGTCCGGTGGCGTCGTCCCCGCCGACACCGACCCGAGCCTGCGACCGAAGGGCGGCTCGGTCGCCCAGCGCTACACGATCGACGCCGGCCCGCTCGCCGGCGCGCCGTGGCTGCCCTTCCAGTACCGGCCGCAGGACGTCAGCGGCGTCCCGATCGCCACCGAGCCCACCAGCGGCATGATCGTGCCCGGCGAGCCACTGCGGGCCGGGCAGAGCTACACCGTCATGTCGGCCACGCCGCGCGGCAGTTTCGAGAGCCTGCCGCGCTCGGCGACACCGGGGACGTCCGCCCCACCGGCGGACACCGCCCTGCCGCCGTCCGTCCGCCGCTCGTTGGGCACCGTGCTGACCTCGCTGCAGAACGAGACGAAGACGCGGGGCGCGTCGGCGGTGACGTTCCTGCGGGCGCTCGTACGCGACCTGCGCACCCACTACTCGCTCTCGGGCGGCCCGGCGAGCACGGCACCCTCGGCCGGGACGTCGGCCACGGCGCCGGCGTCGACCACGCCGGCACCGACCCGCTCGACGAGCACCAACCCGAGCACGGGCGGTACCGCGTTCGCCGGCGTGCTCGCCTCGATCCTCGGACCGACCCGCTCCGCGACGCCCGAGCAGTACGCGACGCTGGTGACGTTGCTGGCGCGCGCCCAGGGGGTGCCGGCCCGGCTCGTGTCCGGCTTCCGCCTCGGCTCGGGCACGGGCGACACCGTGCCCGCCGGCACCTACGACGTCACCGACAAGCAGGCCTGGACGTGGGTGGAGATCCCCATCGCCGGGCGCGGGTGGGTCGTGCTGGACGCGACCCCCTCGACCTACTCCAACCAGCGCCCGGCGCCGAGCGTGAGCGCTCGGCCGACCCCGTCGCCGAGCCCGTCGTCCACGCCGAACGCGCTCGCCACCCAGGCGCCGTCGGACAACGGCAACGCGGTCGCCCCGCGCAGCGACGTCCCGGGCTCGCGCGGCCCGTCGGCCGGGTGGTGGCTGATCGCCGTGGTGGTGGTCGCGGTACTGCTGCTGCTCGTGCCCGTCGCGCTGCTGCTGCGCAAGCAACTGCGGCTGCGACGACGCCGCCGCGGCGCGCCGCGCGAGCAGGTGATCGGCGCGTGGCAGGAGACGCTCGACGTCCTCGCCGAGTCGGGGTTGGGCGACGCGACGAGCTTCACCAGCGCCGAGGTCGGCGAGGCGACCGCGCGCCGGTTCGACGGCGAGACCGCGGCGCGCACCCGGGCCGTCGGCGACGCCGCCAACCGCGCCATCTTCGACCCCGCCTCGACGGTGGGCGTCGCGGAGGCCGACGCCGCCTGGCGCGAGCACGCCGACCTGCGCCGTCGGGTACGTCACGCCCAGACGCTGCGCCAGCGCGTCGGCTCGGGCCTGCGCTACCACCGGGTCCGGACGGGCGCTGCGGTGGCGGGCCCCGCGTCGTGGGCGGAGTCGATGGCGCAGCGGCGGGAGTCGCGGCGCCGGCCGCGACGGACGCGACGCGGGCGGCACCGCCGGCACTGACACGGCGCGAGGCCGGCGTCGGGGTCGGGGTCGGGGTCGGCTACAGCCGCACGCCGGACTGCGCGCGCTGCCGGTAGGCCTCGAGCAGGGCCTGCATGTAGCGCAGGTCGGCCATCGAGCGGCGGGTGGCGGGCAGCTCGACCGGCCCGGTGCGGGTGAGCGCGACGAGGTGACCACCGCTGCCCTGCGCCCCGACGCCCTCGTGACGGGTCTCGAACCCGGTGACGTCCGCCCACGCGATCTCGCTGCGACGCAGCCACGAGCGCAGCACGAGCCGCTGCTCGTCCACCTGCAAAGACGCCGAGCCGGCTCGGATGGTGACGCGCCGCCGCAGTGCGGCGGGGTCGAGGGCGAGGTCGGGATGCGTGGCCGCTGCGACCGGCAGCGGAGTCGCGACCGGCGGTGGAGTCGCGGCGGGCGGCGGGAACGCCCGCGACCCGTCGAGGGACGAGCGGAACACCGTCTCCTGCGTGCCCGGCGTGGGTGCCGGGGCGACGGCGAGGTGGCGCAACGAGCTGCGCGACACCGTCTCCTCCGCGGCCGGTTGCCGGGTGGACGGCTCGTCGGTCGGCGGCGCCGCGTGCCGCGCCGTCGCCGGTGCGGCCAGCGCCGAGCGACGCACCGTCTGCTCGGCGGCCGGCACGCCGGGGCTGTGCGCGGCGGACGGGGGTCCCGGCTCGGGGGTGGGCTCGGGCGTGGGCTCCACGGGCGGCGGCTCCGGCGTGGGGGTCGGCACGACCGGCTCCGGCGTCGGCACGACCGGCTCCGGCGTCGGCACGACCGGCTCCGGCGTCGGCACGACCGGCTCCGGCGTCGGCACGACCGGCTCCGGCGTCGGTACGACCGGCTCCGGCGTCGGTACCGCCGGCGGCTCGCCGGGCGGCGGCACCACGGGCGGCACCCCCGGCGGCGGCGCCGCGGGCGGCACACCCGGCAGCGTCGAGCGCCGCACCGTCACCTCGGCCGGCGGGGGCGTCGGCTCGGGAGCGGCGTCACCCGCGTGCTGGGTGAGCGTCGGCGCCGACCAGTCGGCCGTGCTCACGGGGACGACCGGGGCGGGCTGCGGCGGCAGGCCGTCGGGCAGCGAGGCGAAGCTGCGCGCGTCCGCGGGATCGGCGGCGGCACCCACCACGGCGACGGTGCGCGGCCAGCCGTAGGCGGCCTCGACCTCGGTCAGCGCGCTCGCGAACTCCGCTGCGCTGGCCGGTCGCTGCTCGGGCCGCTTGGCCATCGCGCGGATCAGCAGGTCCGACAGCGCCGTCGGCGCGCGGTTCTCGGCGAGCGGACGCACGGGGTCGCGCAGGATGCGCAGGATCACCGACGCCGGCGCCTCCCCCTCGAACGCCCGGAACGCCGACCAGCCGGCGACGAGCTGGTACATCGTCGAGGCCAGCTCGTAGACGTCGGTGGCAGGGCCGGCCGGGCCGCCTTCGAGCAGTTCCGGCGCGACGTGCAGCGTCGTGAAGTCGAACAGGCCGTTCGTCAGCTGGGTGGACGACTGCAACCGCGCCACGCCGAAGTCCGCGAGTGCGGGCTCGCCGAAGCGGGTGACGAGGATGTTCTGCGGCTTGACGTCGCGGTGCAGGACGCCGGCGCGGTGAGCGGTCTCGAGCGCGCCGGCGATCTTGCCGCCCAGCGCGACGACGTCGCGCACCGGCAGGCCGTAGCCCGGCCGGTGGCGGTCGCCGACGGAGCCGTCGCAGAGCTCGAGCACGAGCACCGGACGGTTGTCGGGCGTCCGCATCGTCCGGAGCAGGGTGACGATGTTCGGGTGCGCGCTCAGCGCGCCCAGCACCGCGGCCTCGCGCTCGAACGTCTCGAGCGTCTGCGGGGAGGCGTCGCGCACGGCGAGCAGCTTGAGCGCGACCTGGCGATCGGTGGCGGTCTCGCGGGCCGAGTACACGGTGGCGATCGCCCCCGCGCCGACCTCGGTGACATCGGCGAAACCCGGGAAGAGGTCGTGGTGGGCAGCCTGGGACCGGCGCGTTCGCGCCACGGCCGTCACCTCCCCTGCGTCATCCTTGCGAGCGTAGCAACGCGGGCCGTCCTGCCCCGGCGGGTTCGTCCGGATCGTGAGAAGCTGGCGACGTGGACGTCACCCGCACCCGCGCGACCGCGTTGGCCGGCCTGCTCGCCGGTGCCGGTGCCACCCATTTCGCCGTGCCGGGCATCTTCGACGCGATGATCCCCGACGCCCTGCCCGGAACAGCCCGCACCTGGACGATCGGCTCGGGCGCGCTCGAGTTGAGCGTCGGCGCCGCCGTCCTCGTGCCGGCCACCCGACGCTGGGGAGCGCTCGCCGCGGCGGCGCTCTTCGTCGGCGTCCTGCCCGGCAACGTCAAGATGGCCCTGGACGCCCGGCGCAGCGACTCCCCCGCCTACCGCACCGGCACGCTGCTGCGGCTGCCGCTGCAGGCCCCGCTCATCGTCTGGGCCTGGCGCGTCTACCGCGACGCCTGATCGCCGCCCCGCGATCTTCAGGCACCACGACCTCGAACGCTCGCGTCGCCTGAAGATCCACCCGTCGAGGGCCCGTCCGGCTCAGTCGGTGTTGCCGATCCCGGCGCCGACGCGGTCGGCCTCGACGCGCTCGGCGGTGTCGAGGTCGTCGAGCTCGGGCTGCGGCGTCTCGCCCCGGTCGGCCGCGGCGAGCGCGCGGTGCACGGTGGCGAGGACGATCGCGGCGAGCAGGACGGTGCCGGCACCCAACAGGAACGGCACGTGCGTGTTGAACGCGGTGACGAGCTTGGCGGCGAAGAACGGCGCGAGACCGCCGCCGATGAAGCGGACGAAACCGTAGGTCGCCGAGGCGACGGGCCGCTCGACCGGCGCGATGCTCATGACCGCGGTGGTGACGAGCGTGTTGTTCACGCCGATGAAGATGCCGGCGACGATGACGGCCACGATGATGACCGTCGGCCGGTCCGACCAGATGCCGATGACGGCGAGGTCCGCGGCCATGAGCACGAAGTTGCCGTAGAGCGTGCGGGCCGTGCCGAAGCGCGCCTTGAGCCACGGCGCGCCCCACACCGCGAACGCGGCGACGAGGATGCCCCACCCGCAGAAGACGAGGCCCAGCTGCTGCGGCGAGAGGTCACCCATCAGGAACGGCGAGTAGCCGAGCAGGGTGAAGAAGCCCCAGTTGTAGAGCAGGCCGACGACGCTGGTGGTCGCGAGGCTGCGGTGCCGCAGCGCGCGGATCGGCTCGGTGATCCGCTCGCGGCGCGCAGGTGTCGGCTGGGTCGGCAGCAGGAACACGGTCGCGACGAGCGCGATCGCCATGAGGACGGAGACGCCGAAGAACGGGCCGCGCCAGCTGATCGAGCCGAGCTCGCCGCCGACCAGCGGGCCGAGCGCGATGCCGATGCCGAGGGCGGTCTCGTAGAGGATGATCGCGCCGGCGAACCCGCCCGACGCCGAGCCGACGATGACGGCCAGCGAGGTGGCGATGAACAGCGCGTTGCCGAGACCCCAGCCGGCCCGGAAGCCGACGATGCCGTCGATCGAGCCGGATGCCCCGGCCGCGGCGGCGAAGATGACGATCAGGACGAGACCCGCGATGAGCGTGCGCTTGGCGCCGAGCCGGCTCGACACCCACCCGGTCACCAGCATCGCCACCGCGGTGACGACGAGGTAGCTCGTGAAGAGCAGCGAGATCTGGTCGGTCGTGGCGCCGAGCTGCTCGCGCAGCGACGGCAGGATCGGGTCGACCAGCCCGATGCCCATGAAGGAGATGACGCAGGCGAACGCCACCGCCCAGACCGCCTTGGGCTGGCGGAACGGGCTGCCGGTCGCAGCGCTGTCGTGGTGTGCGTGGGCACTCATCAGTCGGTCTTCCTCGATTCCTCGTTGCCGGTGGCCACCAGCCGCTCGATGGCGGGCAGGGCGGCGGTGAGCAGGGTCCGGTCGGTGTCGCTGAGCTCGGCGAGCCGGGCGCGCAGCACCTCGGCGCGGGCGGCTTCGCGCCGCGTCAGGACGTCCTCGCCGGCGGCGGTGATCCGGACGAGGGTGGCGCGCCGGTCGGTGGGGTCGGGCAGTCGCTCGGCGTGCCCGGCGTCGGACAGCCGGTTGACCAGGATCGTCACCCCCGGCTGGGTCATGGCCTCACGAGCGGCGAGTTCCGACACGCGCAGCGGCCCCTCCCGACGGAGCCGGTCCAGGGCGGTGAGCGTGGTCGAGCTGACCTCGGTCGGCGTCTGCCGTCGGAGCCAGATCGTGAGGCGCTCGATGCCCGCCGCGAGCGCGCGGACGTCCGTCAGTCGCAAGCTCATAAAGCGATTATATAACTCGCTTATGTATCTCGCCACCCGATCCGACCGCCTCCTCGCCGCGGGCGGACTCGGCGGGCATGATCGGCGGGGTGACGACGACCGGCTCCACCCCGCACGACGAGCTCGACCGCCGCGTCCACGCGCAGCTCGACGCGATCGGGTCGGGGGCCGACACGTCGTCGGTCGACCGCGGCACGCTCGACCTCTTCGACGCGATGGCGGCGAGCCGGCTGCTCGACATCCACGCGCGGCGCATGCGCGAGACCGGCCGCGGGTTCTACACGATCGGGTCGGCGGGTCACGAGTCCAACGCGTACGTCGCCGCGGCGCTGCGGCCCACCGACCCCGCCCTGCTGCACTACCGCTCGGGCGGCTTCTTCCTCGCCCGCGCGCTGCAGGCCGGCCGGACGTTGGACGACGCCGTCCGGGCCGTCCTGCTCAGCATGCTGGCGAGCACGGCCGACCCCGCCTCCGGCGGCCGGCACAAGGTGTGGGGTGACGAGTCGCTGGCGGTGATCCCGCAGACGTCCACCATCGCCTCGCACCTCCCCCGCGCGCTCGGGGTCGCGCTGTCGCTCGCGCGCGCGAAGCGGATCGGCGTCGAGAACCGCTGGCCCCTCGACGCCGTCGTCCTCTGCTCGTTCGGCGACGCCAGCCTGAACCACTCGACGGCGGCCGGTGCCCTCAACGCGGCCGGTTACTGCGTCACGCAGGGGCTGCCGCTGCCGCTGCTGTTCGTCTGCGAGGACAACGGCATCGGCATCTCGGTGCCGACGCCGCGTGGCTGGGTCGAGCAGGCGGCGCAGCGTCCGGGCATCCGTTACGTGCGGGCGGACGGCGACGACCCCGACGGCGCGCTCGACGCGGCGCGCGAGGCGGCCGAGACCGTGCGGCGCACCCGCCGCCCCGCGCTGCTGCACCTGCGCACCGTGCGCTACCTCGCCCACGCCGGCACCGACGTCGAGACCGCCTACCGCGTGGGCTCCGCCATCGACGCCGAGCGCGAGCGCGACCCGCTCGTCGCGTTCGGCCGCCGATTGGACGTCGTCGGCCTCGGCGAGCGTTACGCCGGGATCGCGAAGCGCATCGAGGCCATCGCCGAGGAGCTGGCCGACACCCCCACCCTCGACTCGGCCGCGGCCGCCATGGCACCGCTGGCCCCGGCGGCGACCCGCACGACGATCCCCCCGGCGTCCCACGAGACGCGGGTCGCGACGTTCGGCGGCCGGCTGCCCGAGGACGCCGGCCCGATGACACTGGCGCAGAACATCAACGCGGCGCTGACCGACGCCATGGCTGCACGCAAGGACGTGCTCGTGTTCGGTGAGGACGTCGGCCGCAAGGGCGGTGTGTACGGGCTTACGCGCGGACTTGCGCAAAAGTTCGGCAGTCCCCGCGTCTTCGACACCCTGCTGGACGAGCAGTCGATCCTCGGCTTCGCGCTCGGGCTGGGGCTGAGCGGGATGCTGCCCGTCCCCGAGATCCAGTACCTCGCCTACCTGCACAACGCCGAGGACCAGCTGCGTGGCGAGGCCGGGTCACTGCGCTTCTTCTCCGGCGGCGCGTACACGAACCCGATGGTCGTGCGCGTCGCCGGCCTCGCGTACCAGAAGGGCTTCGGCGGGCACTTCCACAACGACAACGCCGTCGGCGTACTGCGCGACGTCCCCGGCCTCACGGTCGCCGTCCCGTCCCGGCCGGACGACGCCGGTCCGATGCTGCGCGCCTGCCTGGCGGCCGCGGCCGAGAACGGTCGCGTCAGCGTGTTCCTCGAGCCGATCGCGCTGTACCACGAGAAGGACCTGCACGAGCCCGGCGACCGCGGCTGGCTCGCTCGCTACTCCCCGACCGACGTCGCGCCGATCGGGACGCCGCGCCTGCACGGCGACGGGCACGACCTCACGATCGTGACCTTCGGCAACGGCGTCCGAATGAGCCTGCGCGTGGCCGCGCGGCTCGCGCGCGAAGGTCACGGCGTCCGCGTGCTCGACCTGCGCTGGCTCGCTCCGCTTCCCATGGCCGAGGTCGTGCGCGCCGCCGAGAGCACCAGACGCGTCCTCGTCGTCGACGAGACCCGGGCGTCCGGCGGCGTCGGCGAAGGCGTCGTCGCCGGACTCGTCGACGCCGGTCACCGCGGCCCGATCGCCCGCGTCGCGAGCCGCGACAGTTACATCCCGCTCGGCGACGCCGCCAACCTCGTCCTGCTCGGCGAGCCCGAGATCGAGACCGCCGCCCGCACGCTGCTCGCCCGCTGACGCGTCCGCGCCGTCGTGGCGGGCTCAGCCGGTACGGCGGTAGCGGACGTGGGTGGTGAGCGGCGAGTGCAGCACCTCCACCGGCTCGAAGTCGAAGGACTCGCCGCCGTCGAAGATGCGCTCCCCCGACCCGAGCAGCACGGGCGCGATGTCGAGGGTGAGCTCGTCGACCACCCCGGCCCGCAACGCCTGCCGGACGGTCGACGCCCCACCCGCGATGTCCACGCCGCCGTCACCGGCGGCCTCGACCGCGGCGGCGTAGGCGGCGTCGAACCCGGTGGTGACGAAGTGGAACGTCGTCCCGCCGGCGAGCTCGATCGGGTCGTGCCCGTGGTGGGTCAGCACGAACACCGGCACGTGGTACGGCGGCTCGTCGCCCCACCAGCCGGTCCAGTCCTCGTCCCACTCGCCCCGGACCGGGCCGAACATGTTGCGCCCCATGACGTACGCGCCCCGCGGCCGCATGAGCCAGCCGGCCGCGACCTGGTCGGCCTCGGTCGCCCGGGGGTCGCCGATGTGCCAGCCGTGCAACTCCTGCCCCCGCTTGCCCAGCGGGTTGTCGCGGCTCTGCTCCGGCCCGGCCACGAAACCGTCCAGCGAGATCGACATGTGACACGTCGTGTCCGACACGCGGACCTCCCGACTGATCGTGACGTGTGGTGGACGCGGACGCTAGCAGGTACGGCCGCCGACCGACCCGTGACCAAGAGCGGGTAGCGGTCGCCGGGGCGGCCACAACCCCCTCTTGATCATGCGCACCGGGGCGGGTGCGGTGTAGGGAGCCATCCGTCGTAGCGGCCGCGCTCAACGAGCAACCGGCACAGCTCGTCGTGCCAGGCGATCAACTGCGTGCCGAACCCCATGACCAGCAGGACCGCCGGGTCGTCCGGGCTCCCCACCGTGTCGTAGGCGATCTGGACGTCCGGGGAGACGCGGGCGACGGGCACCCCGTGACTCTGTCAGAGCGACGCAGCCTGACGCGATCACGTTGCGCATCGAGCGAGTGACACATGATCGAGAGCGGCTTGTGGTCGCTATAGCGACCACAAGCCGCTCTTGATCAACGCGACGTCGGGGAAGGACGCCCCACGTCGATGTCGCGTCAGCGCGCGGTCAGCACGCCCCGTCGCGACCGCGAGGACATCAGCGCGCGGTCGGAACGGTCGGCGAGCACCGACAGCACGCTCGCGAACGAGCCGACCGAGAAGGCCGAGAACGCCGAGCCCACGGAGCCGATCGACGCGAAGGAGCCGACGGACCCGATCGAGAGCACCGAGCCCTTCGAGCCGATGCAGAGGAACGAGTCCTGCGAGCGGATCGACCACCGTGACGACGACATGGCCCGATCCTGCCGTACCGGCGGGCTCAGGTCACCGGTTGCGCGGCGGTCTGCCGGTCGGCGATGCGGCCCAGCAGCTCGAGCAGCAGGGCCCGCTGCTCGGGCTCGATGCCGTCGAGAGCGTCGGACTCGGCACGATCGCGCGCGACGGCGAACTTCGCGTACGCCTTGCGCCCGGCCGGGGTGATGCGCGGGATGCGCACGCGGCGGTCGGTCGGGCTCACCGTGCGCACGATCAGCTCGAGGCGTTCGAGGCGGTCGAGGACGGCAATCAGCGTCGTCTTGTCGATGCAGACCATCCGGCTCAGCTCGAGCTGCGTGCGGTCGGCGTCGTCGGAGAGCACGGCGAGGATGAACCAGTCGCGCACGTCGCTGAGCCCCATCGCCACGGCGGCACGGTCGAGGTCGACGGTCATCCGGTCGGCGGCGGCATGCAACAGCATCATCAGGTCCGCCGGACGGCCCCCGCTGCAGAACATGGGCAGCGCGTCGGCCGACGCAGCAGCGGAACGGGTGCCCATATCGCGCATGATACGACCCGAACCTAGATAGGTCAAAGTCGGACCACTTGCAATCGGATCGTCTTGACTCGGACGATCGGACTTCGTAGCGTCTCCTCCGGCCCCACGTCTGCGGGCCGTCCCGATCGTCGGAAGAAGACCAGACATCATGAGTTCCGTAGCCCGCGACCCGTACGTCGCGAAGGACCCGCGCCGCTGGCTGGCGCTGACCGTCATCGCCGTCGCCCAACTGATCGTCGTGCTGGACGCCAGCATCGTGAACATCGCGCTGCCGTCGGCGCAGCACGCCCTCCACATCTCCGACGCCAACCGGCAGTGGGTCGTCACCGCCTACGCGCTCGCGTTCGGTGGCCTGCTGCTCATCGGCGGCCGCATCGCCGACTTCATCGGCCGCAAGCGCGCCTTCGTCATCGGCCTCGTCGGCTTCGGCATCGCCTCGGCGATCGGCGGCATCGCCCAGAACCAGGGCGAGCTGTTCGCCGCCCGCGCACTGCAGGGGACGTTCGCCGCACTGATGGCACCGGCGGCCCTGTCGCTGATCACCGTCACCTTCACCGAGCCACGCGAACGCGCCAAGGCCTTCGGCGTCTATGGCGGCATCTCCGGCGGCGGCGCCGCCCTCGGCCTGATCCTCGGTGGCGTGCTCACCGAGTACGCGTCCTGGCGTTGGACGCTGCTGGTCAACACCCCGATCGCCATCGCGACCGCCATCGCCGGCTTCCTCGTCGTCCACGAGAGCCGCGCCGAGGGCAAGCCGCGCTACGACATTCCCGGCGTCGTGACGAGCACGCTCGGCCTGCTCGCCCTCGTCTACGGGTTCACCAAGGCCAACGAGAGCGGCTGGTCGGCCACCAGCACGATCGTGCTGCTCGCCGCGGCCGTGGTGCTGCTGCTCGCGTTCGTCGTGATCGAGAGCCGCACCGCCGAGCCGCTGTTGCCGCCCCGCGTCTTCACCGAACGCAACCGCGCCGGAGCGTTCCTCGTCTCGCTGCTGATCGGCCTGTCGCTCTTCGGCATGTTCCTGTTCCTCGTCTACTACATGCAGGGGACGCTGCAGTACAGCGCGCTCAAGTCCGGACTCGCGTTCCTGCCCTTCAGCGCGGGCATCGTCGTGGCGGCCGGGCTCGCGAGCAATCTGCTCCCCCGCATCGGCCCGCGTCCGCTCATGGCCGGCGGCACCGCCGCCGCAGCGATCGGCATGGTGCTCTTCACCCAGCTGAAGGTCGACTCGGGCTTCGCCTCCCACGTGCTGCCGGCGGAGATCGTCATGAGCCTCGGCATGGGCTTCGCCTTCGTGGCGCTGTCGAGCACCGCGCTCATCGGCGTCGACCACCGGGACGCGGGCGTGGCCAGCGCGCTGGTCAACACGACGCAGCAGGTCGGCGGCTCGCTGGGCACCGCGTTGCTCAACACCATCGCCGCGACCGCCACCACGCACTACATCGCCGACCACGGCGCGAAGGCCGCCCCCGCCGGCCTCGTCCACGGCTACACGGTCGCGTTCACGTGGGGGCTGGGCGCGCTCGTCCTGGCCACCGTGCTGGCGCTGGTGCTCGTCACCGCCCATCGCTCGCCGACCGCGGACGCGAGCGGCGAGACCGAACTCGAGCACGCCGCGGAGCTGGGGTCGCTCGTCTGACCCGATGTCGGCCGTAGCGCATACGGTCGCGCACATGACACCGCCCGACGGCCCCGACCCGGTACTCGCCCGGGTCGGGGCCGCGGTCGTCGCCGACCCGGCGCGGGCGCGCGAGCTGCTCGACGAGCTGTGGGCCGACATCGGGGCCGACACCGGCGATCCGTTGCACCGCTGCGCCGTCGCGCACGCGCTGGCCGACGTGCAGGACGACGTCGCGCAGGAGTTGCGCTGGGACGAACGCGCGCTGGCCGCGGCCGGCGAGGTCACCGACGAGCGCGTGACGGCGAGCGGGATGGCGGCCTCGGCCGCCGCGCTGTACCCGTCCCTGCACCTCAACGTCGGCGAGTGCCACCGCCGGCTCGGCAACCGCGCGCGGGCCGCCGAGCACGCCCGCCTCGGGCTCGCCGCCACCGCGTCGCTCGGCGACGACGGATACGCCCGGCTCGTCCGCGACGGGCTCGACCGGTTGGCCCGACGGGTGGGCAACTGACACGTCGCCCGGACGTACCGCGCGAATACCGATCGGGTCACGGACGGCCGACACGACACCCCCGGTGCCTAGGGTTTGGCCGTGGCCGTCATCCGCGTGCGGTTCGACGCCGTCGTCGCACTGTCGTCCATCGGCGTCGCGGTGCTCGCGGCCTGCTCCTCGCCCGCGGCGGACGCGGTGCAGCAGCACGCCGACACCGCCGGCGTCGTGATGACTCGGGTGCGGGGGCCGATCCCGGCCCGGGTCGCGGCCGCGAGCGTCACCGGCACGGCCGCCGACACCACGATCGACGCCATGGCGGTGCGCGGCTCGACGTGGGGTGGCAGCGTCGTCCTGCGCATCGTCGTGAACCGGCACGCGGTCGACGTCCGCGGCAGCACCGCCACCCGGTGCTACCGCTACTCCTTTGCCTACCCCCGCGCGTCGGACTGGGGCAAGGCGCACGAGACGACGTGCCCGACGACCCGTCCGCTCGACGTCGAACACCCGGCGATGCCCGCCGGCGTCACCGCCCGGACCCGGGTGGTCACGGTCCGCACGCTCGCCGGCCTGCACGGCGACCGTGCGCGGGCCGCGGCGGTGCGCGCCGCGCTCGTCGCGGCCCTCGGGTCCGACTACACGGTCACCGTCGGGCGGCAGCTCCCCCACTACGTGTGGATCCGCTACGGCGACGAGTGCCTGACCGCGCAGGTGGCCGCGCGCACGACGCACGTCGATCAGCCGCGCTCCGGCGACGACTGCTTCGGCGGCTGACCGAGGCGATCCGCCGCTCAGAGGTCGTAGCGGACGACCGCGCGGCGCAACGACGGCGTGTGCACGACCCGGTAGCCCGCAGCGAGGAACATGCCCAGCGAGCCGACGTGCATCTCCCCCCACGGGACGTCCTTGCCCGGCGCCGGCTTCATCGGGTACGCCTCGACCGTGCGGGCGCCGCCGTCGCGCGCGACGTCGACCGTGCCGACCGCGAGCGCACGGGCCACGCCCTGCTTGCGGCACCCCGCTCTGGTGACGAAGCACGTGACCGCCCAGACGTCCGGGTCGTCCTTGTCCTCGCTGCGTCCCTTCCACGTGGTCTGCCGCAGGTAGGGGTAGTCCCGGCGTGGGGCGAGCGAGCACCAACCGACCGGCTCGTCGTCGAGGTAGGCCAGCAGCCCGTGCCCCTCGATCACCTGGTCGCGCAGCAGCTCGCGCCGACCCGCGACGTCGTCGGAGTGCTGGTCGTACCAGCCCAGTCGGTAGCCCTGGCACTGGCAACGAGCTGCCTGCCCCCTCGTGCCGAACACGAGCTGGACGTCGTCGAAACACGCCGCGTCGACCGGTCGCAGGGAGATGGACACGGTGACCACCGTCCCAGATGCGCGACCGCGGCGACACCCGTCTGGACCACGCCGCGCGTTGCCGCCAGGATCGTCGCCATGGCCGACGGGAAGACCACGCTGACGAAGCCGATGACGCCGCTGCTCGCACCGGGCGAGGAACTGCTCGGCGGGTGCAAGGCGGCGGGCAAGAACGCACCGATGAAGGCGATGGCGAGCAGCGCGACCGGTGTCGAGATGGGAGAAGGTCCCGGGGCCGGCGGGTGGGCCGGTGTCGTTCCGCAGGATCGGGTGTTCTGGGTCGGCGCGACCAATCGTCGCCTCGTCTACTTCGGGGTCGGGTACTGGAACTCGACGCCGAAGTCGCTGCGCGGCGAGACTCCGCTCGAGGCCGTCGCGTCGATCGTCGTCAGCCGCACCACGATCGCGCGACGACTCGCGATGACCTTCACCGACGGCACGTCGACGGTCGTGGACCTCTACCGCGCCAACAGCCCCGACCAACTGCAGGAGGCGCTGACCACCCTGCTGCCCGGGCGCGTCGTCGAGGGCTGAGCGGCGGACCCGGCCGTCACGTCCAGTAGAGCAGTCGTGCCCCGGGCAGGGTGGCCGCGAGCTCCCGCTCGAACCAGCCCCGCAGCTCGCGCATCAGCGGTGCGGGGTAGACGTACTTCGCGCCGCCGAACTTGGTCCGCTTGACGGTGCGGGCGGACTCGTCGAGGTCGAGTCGGGTGCGCGGGTACCAGCCCAGCAGCACCGCACGGCTGGCGTCGGTGAACCGGTGGGTGATCAGCTCGACCGTCAGGTCCGGCGCGGGGATGCCGGCCAGCGCCGCGGCGGCGTCGCGCAGCAGCGCCGCGTACTCCTCGCGCCAGCCGGGCAGCGGCATCACCGGGGCGACCGTCAGGCCCACGGGGTAACCGTCCGCCGCGAGCGCGCGCAACGCCGCGAGCCGCGCGGCGACAGTCGCCGTACCGCCCTCGAAGCGCTGCGCGACGGCGGCCGAGTTGACCGACATCCGCACGCGGGTGCGCCCGCCGTGCGGCAACCCGACGAGCGGCGCGACGTCATCGAACTTGGTCGTGAACCTCAGCCCGACACCGTCGCCGAACTCGCCACGGCCGACGCGGGCGACGGCCGTCGACAGCGAGCCGGTGACGGCCTCCAGCCCGAGCGGGTCGGTGTAACAGGACAGCTCGAACGTGGTGCCCTCGCGGCCGCGACGCGCGTCCCCGGTCGTGACGCTGCCCCGCCCGGCGTGGCCCGGTATCGGCGCGAGGACGTCGTCGAGGTTCGCGTAGGCGCGGGTGATCGGCGGCCCCGACAGCGACCCGGCGAGATAGCAGTACTGACAGTGCGCCGGGCACCCCTTGGCGAGGTCGAGCCGCCAGTCGGCACTCGGGGGGATCGGTTGCGGACGCAGCGCGCTCGGCGGCGCGACGACGACCGCCAGGGTCTGCTTCGCGCGGGCGTACACCTCGCGCTCGGAACCGCGCAGGCTCGGCAGCCGGTCACCGGCGAGCACGGCGACGTCCCGCACGCCGGCCGCCTCGCACCGCGCGAGCATCTGTGCTCCGTGGGGCAGCAGGGCCGCCGACCGGGTGACGAGCACGTGCCGCGGCACCCACCGGCGCGGCGGGGCGCCGGACGGTTCGACCGCGTCGTCGGGTGCGCCGGCGTTCGTCACGTCCGCTCCAACGCCCAGCGGTCGGCCGAACTTCCGCCGGACGCGCGACGCATGCAGCACCGGCATCCGGGTAATCCCACTCGGAGAGGAGGACGACGATGACCGAATTGACCGACGACGAGCTTGCCTTCCTGGCCGGCATGTTCGACCTCGCCCGCGAGGGTCGGACGGCCGAGCTGCGCGCCGCGATCGACGCCGGGGTGCCGGCCAACCTGACCAACGAGTCCGGCGACACGTTGTTGGTGCTGGCGGCGTACCACGATCACCCCGCCACCGTGCAGGCGCTCCTCGCCGCCGGGGCGGATCCCGAGCGGGTCAACGACCGCGGGCAGACGGCGCTCGCCGCCGCGACCTTCCGCCGCTCCGGGGCGGGCGTGTCGGCGCTGCTCGCCGCCGGCGCCGATCCGCGCACCGGCCCGCGTTCGGCACTGGACGTCGCGCGGTTCTTCGGGCTCGACGACATGCTGGCGCTGCTGGAGCCGGCCGACGCGGGGCCCCGCGGCGTCGCCGGCGCCGATCCGACGCCCGCCGGGAGCTGACCCGCCCCGGGCGCGTCAGTCGACGTCGTCGCCGGGGCGGACGAGGATGCGGATCGGGTTCCCCTCGTGCTGCTCGAGACGGCGGATGCCGTCGGCCACGTCGTCCAGCGCGACGACGTCGCTGACCGAGCGCGAGAGGTCGAGACGGCCGCGCGCGACGAGGTCGGCCAACGTCGCGATGTCCTCGTTCTTGTAACCGAGATGACCGAGGATCGCGACTCGGGCGAGACCGAGGGTCATCGTGTCGCCGAGCTCGATGCTCTGGTTGCTCATCCCCACCACGACGAGGCGGCCGCCCACGCGCACCGACCAGCGTGCCTGCTCGAACGTCGCGGGGACGCCGACCGCGTCGAACGCGGTGTCGAGACCGCGACCGCCGGTCGCCTCGCGGATGCGGTCGGCGGCGTCGGGTGCGGTGGGGTCGACGGCGAGGTCGGCACCCAGTTCGAGCGCCCGTTCCCGGACCTCGGGGACGAGGTCGAGGGCGATGATGGGTGCGGCGCCGACCAGCCGCGCGATCTGGACGATGTGCGTGCCCACGCCACCGAGTCCCCACACGCCGACGGACTCGCCGACGCGCAGCTGCGCGGTGTTGACGACCGCGCCGTAGGGCGTGGCGACGGCGTCGGCGAGGAGTGCCGCCTGCCGCATCGACACGGTGTCGGGCACCCGGGTGAGCGACAGCGCCAGCGCCGTCGTGTACTCGGCCCAGCCGCCGTCGTAGTCGAAGGCCATCAGCTTCAGGTTCAGGCAGCCGCTGAAGTTGGCCCGCTTGCACTCGACGCAGGTGAAGTCGGGCCGGCCGGCCGCGGGGATGACCCGGTCGCCGACCTGCCAGTCGGTGACGCCCTCGCCCAGCGCCGCCACGACACCGGACGCCTCGTGTCCCTGCGTCACCTCGGGCAGCCGCGACCCGAAGGTGCCGTCGATGAGGCTGAGGTCGGAGTGGCAGATGCCGCAGTACGCGACCTTGATCAGCACCTCGCCCGGCCCCGGGTCCGGGATCGGGACGTCTCGGACGCTGACCTCGCGGGTGGCGGTGTCGAGCCGCTGCGCACGCATGGTGGTCATCGGTTGTCCTTCCTGGGTCAGCCCGTGGCGACCGGGGCGGCGACCGGGGTGGCGGCCCGGCCGAAGGTGACGTCGTCGGTGAGCGAGCCGTGCCGCATGAGGCCCACGTCGCGCAGGTAGTTCTGGTGCAGCCGCCACGGCGCCGCCGGGCCCTGCTTGGGCAGCTGGCCCGCACTGCGGAGCACGTACCCGGCCTGCAGGTCGATGAGCGGCGCGAGGTCGGCGTCGCCGAACGTCGCCGGCCGCTGCGGGGTGACGGTGTCGTAGCCGCGCTTGTCCATGTGCTTGAGCAGCCGGCACACGTAGCGCGCCACTAGATCGGCCTTGAGGGTCCACGAGGCGTTCGTGTACCCCACGGTCAGCGCGAAGTTCGGCACGCCCGAGAGCATCATGCCCTTGTAGGCGACGGTGTCGCTGACGTCGATCTGCTCACCGTCGACGACGAGCTCCATGCCGCCGATGACCAACAGGTTCAACCCGGTCGCGGTGACGATGATGTCGGCCGGCAGCTCGCGTCCCGACCGCAGCAGGATGCCGGTGGCGGTGAACCGGTCGATGGCGTCGGTGACGATGTCGGCCTTGCCGGCGCGGATCGCGCGCCACAGCTCGCCGCCGGGCGTCGCACAGAGCCGCTGGTCCCACGGGTCGTACGAGGGCGAGAGGTGCGTCTCGACGTCGAAGTCGGTGGGCAGCTTCTCGGCCGCCTTCTTCTTGAGGAAGCCCTTCACGAACTCCGGCCGGCGCTTGCTCAGCTGGTAGATGCCGACGCCGGTGAGCATGTTCTTCCAGCGCACGATGCCGTACGCGAGCTGCTGCGGCAGCCGGTTGCGCAGCCGGTCGGCCAGCTTGTCCCGCGACGGGACGGCGGAGATGTAGGTGGGCGATCGCTGCAGCATGGTGACGTGCTCGGCCGCGGTCGCGTCGTCGCGCACCATCGCCGGGAGCAACGTGACGGCGGTGGCGCCGCTGCCGATGACGACGACGCGCTTGCCGGCGTGGTCGAGGTCCTCGGGCCAGTGCTGCGGGTGGACGAGCTGCCCCGCGAAGTCGTCCCGGCCGGGGAACTCCGGCGTGAAACCCTCGTCGTAGCGGTAGTAGCCGGAGCACACCGACAGGAAGGACGCGGTGAGGGTCGTCGTCTCGCCGGAGTCGCCGACGGTCGAGGTGACGGTCCAGCGCGCGGTGGCCGAGGACCACTCGGCCCGCACCACGCGATGGCCGAATCGGATCACGCGGTCGACGCCGTACTCGCGTGCCGTCTCGCGCACGTAGTCGAGGATGGCCGGGCCGTCGGCGATCGACTTCCCGCTCGTCCAGGGCTTGAACGAGTAGCCCAGGGTGAACATGTCGGAGTCCGACCGGATGCCGGGGTAGCGGAAGAGGTCCCAGGTGCCGCCGATGGCGTCGCGGGCCTCGAGGATCGCCACCGTCTTGCCCGGGCAGTCGCGCCGGACGTGACAGGCCGCGCCGATGCCCGACAGGCCGGCGCCGACGATCAGGACGTCGACGTGCTGGTCGTTCACGCTTCGCTCCTCGCTCGGGGACGGCTGCCGAGGTTATCAACACCGTGTCGAGTCGTTCAACGCCGAGTCGAGTCAGTGTGTCGAGATTCCCGACATCGTGGTGAAGAGGCCCGCCGCGGGTAGGTTCGGCGCCGTGCCCGAGACCGCCGCGCCCCAGCCCCGCGCGCCGCGGACCCCGCGCAGCCGGCGTACCCCGCGCATCTCGGGCGAGGAGCGGGAGCGCGCGATCCTGGCCACGGCCGAACGCCTGCTCGCCGAGCACGGCCTCGAGGGCTTCTCGGTCGACGACCTCGCCCGCGGGGCCGGGCTGTCGCGCCCCACGTTCTACTTCTACTTCGCCTCCAAGGACGCGGTCGTGCTCGCGCTGCTCGACCGCGTCATCGAGCAGGCGGTGCACACCCCTCTCGTCCTCGACTTCGCCGGCGACCCGGTCGGCTCGTGGCGCGCGGTCATCCAGAACGTCGTCGATGTCTTCTCCGCGCACCGCGTCGTCGCCGCGGCCGCGGTGCGGGCGCACCCGTCGAGCGCCGAGGTCCGCGCGCTGTGGGCCGAGGCGATGGAGCGGTGGATCGCGCAGACCGCCGACCTGATCGAGGCCGAGCGGGTTCGCGGCGCGGCGCGAGCGGGTCAGCCCGCCCGCGAGCTCGCCGTCGCGCTGAATCTGATGAACGAGCGCACGCTCGCCGCGACGTTCACCGGCGAGCAGCCCGCGGTGACCGAGGACGCCGTCGTCGACGTGCTGCTGGCGATCTGGCTGCCGGCGATCTACGGGACCCACCCGGCACCGCAGCCGCGCAGCCGGCGGCGGCCCGCGCGACACTGACGCGGTGATCGGCGACCGCTGGGGTGTGCGCGACGACGAGGTGGCGCGTCACTTCCCGTGCGACGACCTCGTCGCGACCCCGGTGCTGCAGGCGTGGCGCGGCGTGACGGTCGCCGCCGCCCCCGCCGAACTGTGGCCGTGGGTGGCGCAGATCCGACTCGCCCCGTACTCCTACGACTGGATCGACAACGCCGCCCGGCGCTCGCCGCGAGAGCTGCGGGGGCTGCCCGAGCCGCGGCCGGGCGAGAACTTCACCGCGGTCGGGGGCAGGCCCGTGGGATGCGTGCTGTCGGTCGAGCCCGGTGTCCACTATACCGGCCGCATCATGGGGACGGTCGTGTCGTACCTGCTCGTGGCCGAGGACGACGGGACCCGGCTGCTCATGAAGCTCGTGACGGCGCGCGCCCGCTGGGCGGCCCCGCTGCTGTCGGTCGGCGACCTGGTGATGGCCCGGCGCCAGCTGCTCACCCTCGGGCGGCTGGCCGAGCGCGACTGACCGTCGCGGCGGCGAGGCCGACGACGACCGCGTCCTCGAGCAACGCGGCCAGGGAGGCGTTCAGGCGAGCGGCCGCCCAGCCGCGCCAGCGGACGCCGAGCCACGCCGCACCGATCGACGCGGCGGCGGCGGCCCCCGCGCACACGGCCACCTGCGCGGCCGGGACGCCGGGGCGTCCCGGCGCGAGCGCGGCCCCACCACCCTCGCGCCCCTGGGCTGCCTCGGCCGGCTGCGGACCGGCCGCCCCGGCGCGACGCGCGACGATCGCGCCGCACGCGCCGGCCGCGAGCACCCGGCCGGGCAGGCCGGCGGGGCTGAGACGACTCGGGGCCTGGGGCAGCTTGTCGGCGGCCAGCTCGCCGAGCGCCGCGAGCGACACCGCCGCCCGGACCGCGGGTTCGGCGAGCGTGGCGTCGGGCTGCTCCCGCGCCCCGCGGGGCGTGGTGACCGCGAGCGCGGCGAGCCCGGTGAAGGTCCGGCCGCCGGTGGCCGCGCCGGCGAGAACCGATCGGGCGACGCTCACGGCCGGGCCGCCTTGATGGCGGCGTGCGTGACGACGCCGTAGGCGAGGTGCGGCAGGACGTCGCTGGCCCAGTCGCTCGCCGACCAGGTGCGAGGGTCGGTGATCCCCAGCCGCTGCAGCGGCAGGTCGCTCGCGACCATCGCGGCCAGGCCGATCAGGGGCGCGGCGATCACGGTCGGCACCTCGCGGCCCCGGCGCTGGAACGCGCGGTCCACCGCTGCGGCGAGCGCGCCGACCGACGTGCCGACGAGCGAGCCGAACAGCGGCGCGAGTCCCTCGACCCGGTTGTCCCGCGCGTCGCCCCGGCCGGGGACGTCCACGCCGAGTCGCTGCGACATCCGTTCGACCGACTCCTGCGGCGTGGAACTGGTCGGGCGACCGCGGACGGCCATGTCCAGGTAGGTCGCGCCGTCCAACGCCGTCGTGCCGGCCGCGCCCGCGAGCGCGCCGGCGAGAAGTCCCGAAGCCATGTCGACGCGGTACCCCGGCGCCGGGGGCAGAAAACGTCAGGACGACTCGGCGTGCACCTGCACCTGGCTGTCGTCGAAGCAGACCATGCCGGCGATCTCCCGGGAGTCGGCCAGCGGCTCGAGATACCCCCAGGCGACGTCGGTGAGGTCGGTGGTGCCGACGCGCGCGCTCCAGTACGACGCGCGGCCCTTGTACGTGCAGACGGTGCTGGTGTCGGTCGGGGTCAGCTCGACGCGGACGTCCTCGCGCGGGAGGTAGTAGCGCGGCGGCAGCATGGCCTCGAACAGCACCGTGGGTCGCGTCGAGTCCGCGATGACCGTGCCGTCGTACTCCACGCGCACGCGGCGCGAGCCGGCGAACGTGTCGAGCCGGTGGTAGGGGTCGCGCGGATGTCCGATGTTGAGCTCGTCCTCGTGCCGCCAGCTGTCGAAGGCGTCGAAGTCGAGCACCACCAGCCCGGCGAGGTCGGGGTCCGCCGGGCGGAACGCCGCCCCCGCGAGCAGGCGGTCGCCCACCTGGACGTCCAGCGCCTCGCCGTCGGCGGTGTGCGCGACGAACGGGACGCCGGGGAACACCAACCCTTCGGCCGGGGGCGCCGGGTCGGCCGCGGTGTCGTGCGGACGCAGCGTCGCGTCGAGCGCGGACTCGGGTACCGCGTACTCGCACAGCAGCCGGCGTGGCTCCCAGACCAGGACGGCTTCGGTCGTGTCGACCACGGTGATCGCGTCGACCTCGGCGCGGATGCGCTTGCCGATCGGCTCGTGCCGCAGCACGTCCGTCGCGGAGATGATGACGTCGCGCTGCCTGGTGCTCATGACCCGACTCTGCGCCGAACTCCCCCGCTGATCAAGAGGGCGTAGTGGCCGCCCTGGCGACCACGACGCCCTCGTGATCAGCGGCAGGGGTCAGCGGGGGATCAGGCGGTGAGGGCGGTGAGTACCCGGTCGAGGGCGGCGAGGCCGCGGTCGACCTGCTCCGCGGTGACGGTGAGGGCGGGGCGTACGCGCAGGGCCGAGACGCCGCAGCCGAGCACCAGCACGTGCTCGTCCTCGCGCAGCCTGGCGACCACGGCGTCGCGCAGCTCGGCCGTCGGCAGCGTGATCGCGCACATCAGGCCACGTCCCCGGACGTCACTGACGACCTCGTGCCTCGCCGCCAGCGCCGTCAGCTCGGCGAGCAGGTGCTCGCCCACGGCCGCCGCGTGCGCGATCAGCTCGTCCGCCTCGACGACCTCGAGGATCCGGCGCGCCCGCACCATGTCGGTGAGGTTGCCGCCCCAGGTGGAGTTGATACGCGACGAGACGTGGAAGACGTTGTCGGGCACCTCGTCCACGCGACCGCCGGCCATGATCCCGCAGACCTGCGCCTTCTTGCCGAACGCGACGACGTCGGGCTCGACGCCCAGCTGCTGGTACGCCCACGCGGTACCGCTCATGCCGACGCCGGTCTGCACCTCGTCCATGACGAACAGCGCGTCGAACTCGCGGCACAGCGCCTGCATGGCCTGCAGGAACTCGGGCCGGAAGTGGTTGTCGCCGCCCTCGCCCTGGATCGGCTCGGCGATGAAGCAGGCGATGTCGTGCGGGTGCGCCTCGAACGCGGCGCGGGCGGCGTCGAGCGCGGCACGCTCGGCGGCCTCGACATCACTGCTGCCGTTGATCGAGGGCGACGGGACGCGCGGCCAGTCGAACTTGGGGAAGCGGGCGACCTTGTTGGGGTCGGTGTTGGTCAGCGACATCGTGTAGCCGCTGCGGCCGTGGAACGCCTTCTCCAGGTGCAGCACCTTCGTGCCGAGGGCGGGGTCGATGCCGTGGGCCTCGTTCCAGCGCGACTTCCAGTCGAAGGCCACCTTGAGCGCGTTCTCGACCGCCAGCGCGCCACCGTCGACGAAGAACAGGTAGGGCAGCGCCGGGTCGCCGAGCACACGGGCGAACGTCTCGACGAAGCGCGCCATCGGCACCGAGTAGACGTCGGAGTTGCTGGGCTTGTTGACCGCGACCTGGGCGAGCTCGGCCCGGGCCTCGTCGGTCACCAGCGCGGGATGGTTCATGCCGAGCGCGGCCGACGCGAAGAACGTGAACAGGTCGAGGTACTCGGTGCCGTCGCGGGCGTCGACGAGCGTGGAGCCCTGCGAGCGATCGAGGTCGAGCACCATCTCGAAACCGTCGGCGAGCATGTGTGCAGCGATCGTGTCGTGGACTCGGGCCGGGGTGAGGTCGCTGGTGTCGACCGGAACGAGGGTGGTCATTGCGTCATGCTAGCGCCGAACGTTCCGGTGATCAGCCCCGGTCGCCGTATATTTTCCGGTCAACTGCCGGGTGCGGCCGGCCGCTCGAAGAAGGTCTGCAGGACGACGGTCGTCCGGGTCGTCACGTGGGCGCGTCGCCGGATCTCGCGGATCAGCTGCTCGAGCGCCGTCGGCGAGGCGACCCGGACGAACAGGACGTACGCGTCGTCGCCCGCCACGGAGTGACAGGCCTCGATCTCGCTCAGGCCGGCCAGTCGCTCGGGGGCGTCGTCGGGCTGGGCGGGGTCCAGCGGGGTGATCGCCACCAGCGCCGCGAGCGGCAGTCCCAGCGCCTCGGGATCGACGGTGGCCGCGTAGCCGCGGATGACGCCGGACGTCTCGAGTCGGCGCACGCGCGCCTGCACCGCCGAGACCGACAGCCCGGTGACGTCGGCGAGGGACTTGAGCGTGCCGCGACCGTCCGCCCGCAGCGCGGCGACGATCTTGCGGTCGACCGGGTCGTCGATCGGGGCGACGGGCAGCCCGGGTCCGTCCGAGGTCACGGGCCCAACCTAGTCCGGCGCGACCGCGCGCGGCGGCGTCAATCGGGCAGGGCGTCGCCGATCACCTCGGCGAGCGCGGCGTACCCGGCCTCGTTGGGGTGGAAGTGGTCGGCCGCGAGCCGGCCGCGCCACGACGACGTCCGCGGGTCGCGCAGCTCGGCGACGACGAGTCCGCGCTCGGCGGCGACCCGCGCGATCACCCGGTTGACCTCGGCCGCCACCCGCGACGGGTTGGGCAACGTCGTCACGAGCGCGCCCACCGGCAGCCGGTGCAGCAGCGCGTCGACGTGGCCGACGAGCTCACGGCGGTACCGCGGCCGCATCAGGTCGTTCGAGCCGATCATGAGCGTGACGAGGTCCGGCCGGGGCAGCGACTCCAGCACCGGCAGTTGCCGCTCCAGGACGTCGGCGGTGCGGGCGCCGCTCACCGCCAGGTTCACCACCCGATGATCGGGACGGCGCCGGGCCCGCAGCTGCCCCACCCAGCCCCGGTCGTGGGCGGGGGCACCGATGCCCTGCGTCAGCGAGTCGCCGAGCGCGACCCACAGCGGCCCGGTGCCGGCCAGCGCGGCGAGGTTGTCGCGCCGCCAGGCCTCGGCGTAGGGCAGCGCCTGCGCCTGCACGCGCGGGATGCCGCGCACGACGAGCCCGGCGGCGGTGAGCAGGGGGCCGCGCGGCCGCTCGTTGACGTTGGAGTAGCTGAACTCCATCAGGTCGCGACCCGCGAGCGGGCAGCCCGCGCCGGCGGCGTGTCCCGCGCCGGCCGGCGCGGCGAGCGGAACGACCGCAGCGTGAGGGCCGCGCGGGTCCGGGCGAGCCGGCCCGCGTCGTGGGCCATCGCGGCGCGGGCGGCGTCGACCTGGCGCCAGTAGGCCGCGACCGCGTCGTCCGGCTGCTCGCCCGGCCCGAACACGCCGTGGTCGGCGCCGGCGGCCAGCGGGCCGGCCCGCTCCCCCGCCGGCCGGTCGGCGAGCGCCACCGCCTGCTCGTGGCGCGTCCGCCCGCCGGGCACCACGGCGCCGAAGTCGCGGGCCGCGTCGAGGAACTCGCGCCACCCGGCGTCGAAGCGGTCGGGCACCGAGCCGCGCGTGCGCCGCAGCGTCCGCCGACGCCATTTCGCGCCGACGATGACGCCGCACACCAGCGCGACGACGAGGATCGGCAGCGCCACCCACAGCACGACGGCGCCGAACCAGCCGGAGAGCACGCCGCCCTCGTCCCGGGGGATGCGACCCAGCCGCTGGGTGTTCTGGTCCGGCCGGTCGGGTTCGTCGAGCGTGCTCGGCGGGTGCACCGGGTTCGGCGGCGGGACGACCGCGGCCTCGGCGTCCTGGACGGTCTGCGGTGGCTGCTGGTTGGGCTTCTTGTTCTGGTCGGGCATGAAGCTGGTGCGCGGGATCGTCGCCCACACCGTGCGTCCGCCGGTGCGCACGTGCACCTCCACCGCGGCGTGGACGTCCTTGCCGCGGACCACACCGCCGGTCTGGGGCTCGGCCTGCAGCACGACGCGTGCCGGCATGCCGAGCTCGTTGGCGATCAGCGCGAAGGCGGCGGCGTACTGCTCGTCGTCGCCCACCAGCTGCGTCGCGTTGAGGAACGACGTCAGCCGGCCGGCGCTGTGCCCGGGCAGGTACTGCGCCTCGCCCGGGCCACCGTCGCTGTAGGCGCCGTGGTCGCGCATGTACCGCCCCGCGGCGACGACCTGGTCGCGGACGCCCTGGGCCTTGGCCGACCACTGCGTCGCCCGGCTGCTCACGAACGCGGCCGCGCTCTCGTCGACCGTCGGCGCGCCGGCGGGTTCGGCGTCGCGCGGCAGTTGCTGCGTGCCCACGACGGCGCGCACCGTGTAGCGGTCGCCGGCGGCGAGCCGCTCGGCGGTGATGCCCGACGCGGTCGCGAGGTTGTACCGGAAGGCGTCGGCGTGCGCGTCCGCCCGCGTGCCGTGGAAGGTGATCGAGCGCAGCGTCCCGGGGGCGGGCACCCAGGCGTCGATGTCGCTCGCCGCGGCGTACGGCGCCGCGACGGTGACGGTGGCGGTGACGCCGCGACCTCGCGCCGGGACGTCGATGCGAGACCCGACGCGCTGGAACGCGTCGACCGGCTCGCCCGCCGCGGTGCCGACGGTCCCGTTCGTGGCCCCCCACACCGAGCCGTCGTAGGCGTCGAGCGTGGCCAGTCGCACCGGCGTCCCGGCCGGCACGCCGCGCACCGTGAACAGCGTCTGGTCGTAGAGCAGGTTCGCGCTCTTCGTGTACTTGCGGAACCCGACGAGCGGGCTCGGGTACGCGGCGATGTCGAAGGGCGGCTTGACGTAGTCGCGCAGCACCACGCGGTGCCGGTCGCCGCCGGCGAGATGCGGCTGCACCACGGCGGCCGACACCCCGGCCACGGCCAGCACGGCCGCGCCGATGAGCAGCCGCTGCGGCCCGCCGGGCGTGAGGCGCGGCGTCAACGGCCGCGCGCCCGGTCGCCGTACGGCCGCCCAGCAGACGAGCACCGTCCCGAAGACGATGCCCTGCCACACCCGGGCGGCGGGCTCGGCGGTGCCGAGCAGGATCACCGCGGCGAGCGCGGCCACCGGTGCGAGCGCGGGCAGCAGCCGGGCGCGGGTGCGTTGCGCGACCGACGTGGCGATCGCGCCGGACAGCAGCCCGAGCACGTACGGGATCGCCAGCAGCGGGCCGTCCCCCGCGACCGGCGGCAGCGTGGTGAGCAGCTGCTTCCAGCCGTCGGCGAGCACCGTCGTCGCGTCGCGCAGGACGCCGGCCGTGGGCAGCACCCCGCCGAGCGCGTCGTCGCGGAACACCAGGACGCCGGCGAGCAGGTAGTAGCCGACCACCACGAACAGCGCCGCCGTCCACACCGGCAGCCGCAGCACCGTCACCGTCGACGCGAGCGCGATGCCGACCACCGCCGCGACGAGACCGGCGAGCAAATACTGCTGCCCGCTGAACGTGCTGCGCAGGCCGTACAGCGCGACCCCGGTGAGCACGAGCACGAAGGCGATGTCGACCAGCCCCCGCAGTCCGAGCGAGCGGCGGCGGTCGCCGTCGACGCGCGGATCGGTGGACAGCTGCCGCGGGCCGTGCCGGCCGCCTTCGGCCCCGCCCCGGACGTCGGTCATGCCGCCACCGACGCGAGCAGCAGGGCACGCAGGCCCGACAGCTGCGGCAGGCTGAGCACGACCAGCGACCCGAACGCGGTGATGCCGGCCGGCTCGGTGGGGTCGACGCGCACCGCGACGACGTTCACCTCGGGCGCGAAGTGCAGCGCCGCGCGACGCAGCTCGCCGAACTCGGTGCGTGCCCCGGTGACCAGCATCGCGACGGTCGTGCCGGGCGCGATCTGCGCCGCGTGCCGGGCCATCGTCGACAGCGCCGTGCCCTGCCCCAGCTCGGCGCGGGAGAACGCGTCCATGGCGAGCGCCGCGCCGGCGTCCGCGGCGTTGAAGACGCTCTGCGCGGCCAGGACGGTCGTGTCGACGTCGTCCTCGTACGCCCGCCGGACGGCCGAGGCGGCGACCGAGATCGCGGTCTCGAAGTCGACCTCGTCGAGGTAGGGCGCGCTGCGGCCGTCGACGATCGTGCACAGGTGCGAGCGGCGGGTGTCGAGGAACTGCCGCACGAGCAGCCGGTCCTCGCCGCTCAACGCGCTGGCGCGGGCCGACGAGCGCCAGTGGACGTAGCGGCGGTCGTCACCGGGTTCGTACTCGCGCAGCGTGTGGAACGCGAGGTCGGACGTCGACACCTCGTTCGTGGTCTGCCCCTCGAGGTCGCGCAGCACACCGGCACCGAGCGACTCGAGCGCGACGGTGCGCGGGTGCACCATCAGCTCGATGACCTCGCTCCACGGCACCGAGCGGCGCAGCAGCCCGAACGGGTCGCCACGCACCGTCGTCGCCGGCCCCACCGGCACGACCCCGCGCCGGGTGGTCGCGAGCGAGAACAGCTCCTCCTGCACCTCGCCCATCCGCAGCCGCCGCAGCGGGAACTGCGCGCGCGAGACGCCGATCGGCAGCTCGAGCAGCAGCGGCAGCAGCCGCGCGCGCGAGCTGTTGCTGACGACGAGCCTGCCGGCCGCGGGGCTGCCGGCGACGACCCGGCGCGGCGTAAGCTCCAACCGCACGCTCAACCGGGTGCGGCCGATCGTCAGCAGCGCGCACAGCACGACGGTGGACAGACAGGCCAGCGCCACCACCACGATCTCGGCCCAGCCCAGCAGCCAGCCGACGATCCAGCCCGCGACCCCGAGCGCCAGCACCGTCCACCCCAGCGGGCTGACGGTGCCGAGCACCGGCTGCACGGCACCCACCACCGGCCGGGCCGCGGCGGCGAGCTCGCGGCCACGGCGCAGCGGCGAGCGGTGCGGTTCGGGGGCAGCGGTCACGCGTTACGCCACTCGCTGCGTGGGGGGCGCGACGGCGTCGAGGATCTGGCCGATGACCTCGTCGACCTCCGCCCCGGCGAACTGCGCCTCGGCGTCGAGCAGCACGCGGTGGCACATGACCGGCACGGCCAGGCTCTTGACGTCGTCGGGCACGACGAAGTTGCGCCCCGCCGCCAGCGCCCAGGTCTTCGCGCACCGCACCAGCGCGAGGCAGCCGCGCACCGACAGGCCGAGCTTCACGCTCGCGTGGCGACGAGACTCCTCGGCCAGCTTGCTGACGTAGCCGAGGATCGCCGGGTCGACGTGCACGTGGTCGGCCATGCCGGCCATCTGCGCGACGACGTCGGCGGTGACGACCGGCTCGACGGCGGCGCTGCGGTCGCGCGTCGCCGAGTCGCGCAGCACCGCGACGGTGGCCTCGTGATCGGGGTAGCCCAGCGACGTCTTCATCAGGAACCGGTCCAGCTGGGCCTCGGGCAGCCGGTAGGTGCCGGCCTGCTCGATCGGGTTCTGGGTGGCGATGACCATGAACGGCCGCCCGACCGGGTGCGCGACGCCGTCGATGGTCACGCGCCCCTCCTCCATCACCTCGAGCAGTGCCGACTGGGTCTTCGGTGACGCGCGGTTGATCTCGTCGGCGAGCACGATGGTCGCGAAGATCGGCCCCTCGTGGAACTGGAAGCGCTGCTGCGACTGGTCGTAGATCGTCACGCCGGTGACGTCCGAGGGCAGCAGGTCGGGGGTGAACTGGATGCGGCTGTTGCTGCCCTTCACCGTCGCGGCGAGCGCCTTGGCCAGCATCGTCTTGCCGGTGCCCGGGTAGTCCTCGAGCAGCAGGTGCCCCTCGGTGAGCATGCAGGTCAGCGCATAGTGAATCGCCTGCTCCTTGCCCTTCACCGCCGTGCCGATGTTGTCGGACATGCGCTGGAAGGTCTGCGCGAACCAGCTCGCCTGCTCGGGTGTGGTCATGGGTGTGGCCTTTCGCGGGTCACCAGGTGCCGGTGGTCGACGCACCGTTGCTGCAGTTGACGTGGATGGTCGCGGTGTAGCCGAAGTAGCCGCTCGTGGGGTCGTTGTAGTTGTTGCCCGAGTTCAGCGTCACGGTGTAGGTCTTGCTGTTGCCGCCCGGGTTCGGGGCACTGCCCGAGGGGCTCCAGTACACCGTGCAGGTGACCGACCCCGAGAAGTCGTGGCCGGTGATGTCGGCGTACGGGCAGTTGCCCCCGCCGTGGAACGAGCACCCGCTCTTGCGCTGGCTGCTGTACTTCCACGTCACCGTCGGGTTGGGCGGCGCCGGCGGGTCCTCGGCCTTGCACGTGTCCGAGCCCTGTCCACCGGAATGCCCCGGGTTGCGGTCGTCGATCGAGGTCACCGTGAGCGTGTGCGACTTGCTGTCGCGCGGGAAGACCCTGGAGTACTGCAGCTGCGTGGTCTGCGCCGTGCTCTCCCCACCGAGCTGATATCTGGCGACCTGGTGGCCGTTCACCGGGTCCGGCTTGTTCCAGGTCCACGTGATCTTCTCGCCCGAGCGCGAGCAGCTCACGCCCGGTGCCCTCGGCGGCCCGTTGGTGTGCCCCGAACCGGACCCCTCGTTGCCGCAGTTCTGCTCGTTGCAGCTCTTCACCGAGATGGTGATGTCACTGTCGTTGGGCAGACCGGTGACCGTCCGGGTGTCGTTGCTCCCGGCCGCCGGCGGGTCGTCCCACCGACCGCTCTGCCCGCTGCTGGCGCGCCACAGGCTGTATTCCTTCTGACCGTGCGGGTTCGGGACGGTGTAGGTCACCTGGAGCGCACCGTCGTCGTCGGTCGGCGTGGCGGACACGCGCGGCGGGGTGTCGGGCGTGCCGGCGACGACGAACGGCTTGGACGCGCCGGCGGCCGACTTCTTGTCGGCGCCGTTGGTGGCGACGACGCGGTACGTGTAGGTCTTGCCGGTGGCGGGGGTGTCGTTGCACGAGGTCTGCGTGGTGCCGCGACAGATCGGCGTGCCGTCGCGGGTGGCGGTGTAGGTCGCGGGGGTCGGGCCGTTCGGGTCGCTCGCGTTCCAGGTCACCCTCACCGCGCGGGTGTCGGTGCCCGCGCTGTCGGCGTAGCCGACCTGCACGTTGGCGGGCGTGCCGGGCGCGCCCGCCGACTGGCCACGCGTGCTGGCCGGCGGCCCGGCGCCGAGCTCGTTCACCGCCACCACGGTGAACGTGTAGACGTTGTGGTTGTCCAGCCCGCGCGCGACCACCGAACGCGCCGACCCGGACACCGAGGCCGATCCGCCGCCGGACCAGCTCACCCGGTAGGTGCGGGTGGCGCTGCCGCCGTTGGCGACCGGGCGCCACGACACCGTGATCGCGCCGTCCTTGGGGTTCGAGGTCCGCAGGTCGGTGACCGCCGCGGGCAGCTTGTCCGGCTTGGCCGGCGGCGAGAGCCGCGGGCTGGGCTTGGACAGCCCGACCGCGTTGTGGGCGCGGACGGTGAAGGCGTACTCGCGGCCGTTGGTGAGCCCGGTGATGCGGCACGGCGACGCGGCGCAGGTCTGCGACCCGCCCGACCAGCCGACCTGGTAGCGGTCGATCTGCGCGCCGTTCGCCGCCGGCGTCGGCCACGACAGCACCACGGTCTGGCTCAGCACCGCCCGGCCCGCCTGCGGCGCGCCCGGTGCGTCCGGCACGTTCAGGACCTCGAGGGTGATCCGGCCGGTGAACTGGCGGTCGACCCGCGAGGTGTCGGCGACGTCGGTGCCGACGAGGTCGAAGGTCATGATCCCGTGGCTGTTCGCGCCGGGGGTGATGCTCACCCGCGATCCCGACCTCGTGACCGTCGCGGCCTGCCCCGAGGTCTTGGTCACCCGCACCACCGAGATGCGTGGGTCGCGCAGCGGCGAGTCGACCGAGCCGCGGATGTCGCGGGTGACCGTACCGCCGGCCTTGAAGCCGTCGATGCGGATCGGGTTCATGCTGGCCCGGCCCAGCTTGGTGACCGTGACGTTGAGCGACGACGCCGCCGCGCGGGTGTTCTTCACGCCGACGCGCAGGGTCCCCGTCTGCCCGGGGACGGCCGAGCCCCCGGCGTGCAACCCGATCACCGACGAGCCGTTGCCGAGGATGTCGACGTCCTTCGGCTGCCGCGTCCAGCTCGCCGTGTAGTCGAGGTCGCCGAGCTGCGAGCGGTCGGCGAGCCAGACGTGGCACAGCGAGGCGATGTCGAGCCGGCGGTCGGGACCGCCCTCGACCACCGCGAGCGGGGCCGAGGGGCACCGGATCACCGGGGTGTTCGGGCCGACCTGTACCGGCACGGTGATCAGGGCGAGCTGGCCGGCCGGGTCGTTCAGGGTCCTGCCGTCGGTGACCTCGAAGGTGATGGCGGCCGGGCCGTTGTAGCCGTTGACGCCCTGCACCCGCAGGTGCGTCGGGTCGGTGCTCGTCAGCGTCAGCCCGGTGCGCGGCGCGGCGCTCAGCTGGTCGGTGGTCGTCAGCCGGAGCGGCTTGCCCGCCGGGTCGACCACGTAGTCGGCGATGTCGATCGTCTTGCTCTTGTCGATCCCGATCGTGATCAGCTGGTCGGCCTTGGCGTAGGGGACGCCCGACCCACGCGCGGGGACGTGGACGACCGCGGCCGCCGTGCCGCCCTGGCTGTTCGCGACGACGTAGACGACGTTGCGCACCTGCCCGGTGACCGGCAGCGTGACGGTGCCGCCGCGCACGGTCGCGTCGGCGGCGTAGACCTTCGCGACGCGCAGCGGCAGGCCCTGCGGGTCGGTCGCGGCCTTGAGCACGTTCACGGTGGTCGTGGCCGCTCCGGGCTTGGGCGCCGCGGGCACGTCCTGCACCGACGGCGGCGGCACGTAGCCGCGCTGGCTGCGCACGGTGACGGTCGCGAGCGACGGGTCGCCCGCGCCGTCGGTCACGGAGTAGCGGACGTCGACGGACTGCCCGTCGCCGCGCGGCGCGGTGACCTGTACCGGGCCGGTCGCGGCGAGCGTGCGGACGGCGGTGGGCAGGTCGGGGTTGACGGCGCCGAGGTCGCCGATCGCGACGCTGTCGTCGGGTGCGACGACGTCGTTGGCGAGCACGTCCACCCGGACCTTCGCGCCGGGGGACGCCGTGACCGTGTCGTCGACGGCGGTGGGCGGCTGCGGGTCGGACACCTGCGCGACGCCGACGGCGATGGTGCTGCGCGAGGTCTTGCCGTACTTGTCGGCGATGATGTAGCCGAAGCGGTCGGTGCCCGAGGTCGTCGGGAACGCCTCGTAGGTGATCGTCGTCGCGCCGATCGCGGTCACCCGGCCGAGTGTGGGCGCAGCCGAGATGCCGATGACGTTCGCGACGTCGCCGTCGGGGTCCACGCCGGTGGTCGGGATCTTGATGCGGACGCTCTGGCCGCTGACCACCCGCGAGCTCACCGGCTCGGCCGCCGGCGCCTGGTCGGGGTTCTGGGCCGACGGCGGCGGCGTCACCGTGACGTGGACGGTGCCGGTCGCGCGGTCGCCGCCGGGGTTGCGGGCGACGTAGTTGACCGTGACGGTCGTCGGCCTGGTGACCGCGGGCGCGACGTAGCGCACCTGCTTGCCCGACACGAACGCCGCACCCGCCCGCGGGTCGTTCGCACGCCCCTCGGCCCCGGTGACGGTGAGCGCACCGCTGTTCGGGGCGCCGGGGACGTCGTCGAGCAGCTCGAGCGACGCACCCGCGGGGTCGATGTCGTTGTCGAGGGCGGGCACGAGCGTCGTGTCGCCGGAGCGGACCGTCGCGTAGTCGTCGATGGCCAGCGGGGTGTCGTCCGGCGGCGGCGGCACCTGGGTGAGCGTGAGCTCGCCGGTCACGGGCGCGGTCGTGCCGTTGGTGATCGTGTACTTCACGACCTGCGGGTTGTCGGCGAGCTCGGGCTCGCGGGCGCCCACGCGCAGGAACCGGCCGTCGACGACGGACACCTGCAGCTGCTCGGGGTCGGCGGCGACCGCACGCTGCACGACGAGCACGCCACCGGCGGGGTCGTGGTCGTTGGCGAGGACGTCGGTGGTGGTGGCGGTCTGGCCGTACAGCACGCCGGTGTCGGGCACCGCGACCGGCGGCTGGGCGCTGGCCGGCGGATCGCTGACGTCGACCCGGATCGGCGCGTGGTCGAACTTGGCGTTGCCGAACGAGGCCGTGTACGACAGCGCGAACGTGCCGTGCCGGCTGGCGGTCACGGTGACGGTGCCGCTCTTGAGGTCGGTGTCGACCTTGGCGCCGGCCGGGCTCGCGATGGTGCCGGCGACGCCGAGCTCGGCGCTCGGGTTGGTGGGGTCGGCGCCGGGGAGGTCGTTGGCCAGCGGCTTGATCGTGATCGGCTTGCCGACCTGACCGCGCGCGATGTCCGGCTGCGCCACCGGGGCCGCGGTGCGGTCCGACGTCGCCGCGAGCACGGTCAGCGGGATCTGCTGGGTCACCGGCGCGGCCGACCCGTCCGAGACCGTGTAGTCGATCGCGGTGCTGCCGCCGATGGCCGAGGCCACGTAGTTCAGCCGCCCCGACGGCGCGATCGTGACCGCGCCGCGCGCCGTCCCCTCGACCTTGGCGGTCGTGATGACGAGCGGGTCGCCGTCGAAGTCGCGCCAGTCGTCCAGGACGGGCAGGTCGAGGGTGCCGCCCGAGCTGGCGGTGAACGACTGCTGCCGGAAGGCGTGCCGCTTGCGCGGCGGCTCGTTCTGCCCCTGCTGGCGCACCTGCACGTCGACGGATGCCTCGGCCGTCAGGCCCTTGCCGTCGTCGATCGTGTACTTGAACTGGACGTCGCGCGCGGCCGTCGCCGGCAGCGTGACCTCGACCGACTGGCCGTCGGGCGCGATGGTGGCCGAGGCGCTCGGGTCGTTCACCGCGCCGAGCCGGTTGATCGAGAGGATGGCGCCCTGGGGGTCGGAGTCGTTGTCGAGGACGTGCAGGACGGTGGTGCGGCCCGGCCGTGCCCCCCAGGTGTCGTCGACGGCCTTCGGCGGCTGGTCACGCGCCGCGACGCTGTCCTGGTTGTTCTTGTCGTTCTTGCTCGGCTTGACGCGCGGCGGCGGCTTGACCGCCGACCAGTTGTCGACCTCCTGCAGCGAGTCCAGGTCGTAGACGTTGCCGAGCGTCAGGTCGTTGAGCAGGATCGCGCCGCGGTTGACGCGGAACACGGGCTCGACCAACGCCTTGGCCGAGGGCAGCCCGACCCGCCTGGCCGCCGCCCCGCCGCAGGCGCGCGCGTACACGCCGGGCTCGCCGGCCCAGGCAGCGTGCACGCAGTCCCCGAGCCACGTCGGCGTCGCCGGCCGGCCGGTGCCGCCGGCGTACAGCGTGGTCCGGGTCCCGCCACGCAGCGGCACCGACAGCAGCTGGCTGCGGGTGGCCAGCACGACCGCGTCGCCGGAGTCGGCCGGGGCCTGCAGCCGGGCGTCGGCGTCCGGCGGCACCTGCACCGTGCGGCCGCCCGGCAGGTGCAGCTCGCCCTGCTTGGCGTCCAGCACGACCACCTGCGAGCCGACGGCGGTGACCTGCACCGACTCCAGCCGGCCCGCCACGCGGGCAAAGGTGGGTTTGGCGTACCGCAGGCCGGACTTGGCGGCCACCGCGACGTCACCGGAGCTGTTGGCGGCGTAGAGCGTGCCGTCGCCACCGACCGCGAGCGACGCCACCCGGCCCGCGCCGTCGTCGCGCTTGGGGAACGTCAGCGCCGGCTTGGCCGACGGGTCGACGTCGGCGAGCGAGGTGAGCGAGCGGGTCTCGTCGACCTGCTTGGCCCAGACCTTGCCGAGCGCCGCGTCGAGCACGGCGACCGTCCCCCCGGCGATCTCGACGTCCTCGTCGGCGGAGACGGGGACGGCCTGGTCGGCGTCGGCCTTGCCGCTCGTTACATCGACGGGCAGCAGCCGGCCGCTGCCCTGGTCCCACGCCGCGACGGCCGCGCCCGCCTGCCGGACGTCGAGCCGGTAGGACGACTGCGCCCCGCCGGGCGGGTTGAGGGCGAGATCGAGGGAGCCGGCCGGCTTGTTCAGCCGGCCGAACAACCCGTCGCCGTTGCTGGTCACCCAGATGCCGCCGTCGTTGAGGTCGACGTGGCGCGACTCGTAACCGTCCGCGGTCAGCGCGAGGGCGACGAGGACACCGGCGACGAGCGCGACGACGACCCCCACGGCGGTGGCACCGCGATGCCGCCGCGCGAAGGACACCGCCCCGGCCATGACCCTCCTCGGGGGGCCCATTCGCCCCGGTTCACCTCACTTCAGGCGAACACCGTAACCCGAGCTCATGTGACGTCGGCGAGCCCGTCGAGCAGATCGAGGTCGGCGCGCTCCACGAGCCGGGCCGCGAGCGCGTACTCGACGAGGCGCGCGCGGCGGTTCACCGCCAGCTTCTCCGGGCCGCCGTGCAGGCCCCGGATGCCGGCGCGGGTCAGCTTCTCGCACACGTTGTCGAGCTTGCGGTTGAACTTGGTGATCTTCCAGCCCAACCGGTTCGCGGCGTCCGCGGAGCTCGGGATGCTGCCCGCGCCGCGGGCGCCGTCGCGCAGCATCGACTCGCACAGGGCCAGGATGAGCAGCCGCTGGTCGGGGGTGAACGTCATCGGGCCGATGGTCTCGGCGCCCGCGGCGTCGGCCGCCGGGTCGGTGACCTGCATGAACGGCGGTTCCTGCACCAGGATGCTCAGCTCGTAGGTCGTGGGGCCCGCGGTGAACCACACGACCGTCTTGTCGAACACGATCGGCAGCTGCGCGCCCGGGGCGAGCCACGCCTGCATCGAGCCCTGCTCGTCGGCGACGGTCGCGGTGAGCGCGCTGCCGACGTTGCCGAGCCACCACAGCGACGCGTTGTCGCTGATCTGCAGGAACCGGCGGTGCAGGTAGGGGTTGTCGTCGATCTCGAGCTGCCCCTCGCGGCCGATCACGAACGGCTCGCCCGGGGCGACCGGGAACAGCTCACCGCAGAACTCCACGGTGAGCACCGGCATACGGACCGCCGGCTCCGGTGTCGTGCGCGGCTGGTCGTTCTTCTCGATCATGCGCATCCCTCCGGGGAGAAGGTAGCGGACGCGTTCGTGCCGTCGGCCCGGACGACCCGGACCTGGACGCAGGTCCGCGTCGCCGCGGCGAGCCGCAGGGCCGGTGCGGTGACCACGCCGGTGCGCCGTTTCCCGGTGGTCTCGCGCCACTGGTAGGTGTCGTCGCGCCGACGCGCGGAGTACGTCCAGGAGAACGCGACCGCGCTGCCGGCGCGACGGGCCGCGACCGCGGGCCGTCCGGGCGGGACGTCCTCGCCGGGCAGCCCGGCGTCCTGCGTGCCGGGATCCTGGCTCACCGTGCTCGTCGGCCCCGGGTCGTCGCCGCCCGTCGCCACGAGCGTCACGCCGACGCCCGCCGCCACCACCACGAGGCCGGCGGCCACGAGCAGCCCGGCGGTCCGGCGACCCCGGCTCCCCTGCGGCTCGACCCGGTGATCGGGCTGGTGATCGGGTGACGCGCGGACCGACGGCGCGTGCGGGCCCTCGCCCGGTGCGTAGCGCAACGGCGCGGCGCTGCGCTGCGCGGCGTAGGCGTCGGGCCGGGCGTCGGTGACCGGGGCCGCGGCGGCGTCCTGCGGGGACGCCGCGCGGTAGGTCGGAGGTGGCTGCGCGGTCACCGACAGCGGCCGCGCCACGGTGGCCGGGGCGGTGCTGTAGTGCTCCGGGGGTTCGGGATCGCCGTCGCCGCCCAGCCCCTCGGTCGTCACCACGATCTGGGTGCGCGGCAGCGATAGCTCCTGCTCGACGGCCTGCAGCCGGCGGGCGAACTCGATGGCCGTCGCGGGCCGACCGGCGGGGTCCTTGCTCATCGCCTGCCGCAGCAGCCGGTCCAGCGCCGCCGGGACGTCCGCGCGGCCGGTCGTCGGCGCCGGCGCGTCCCGCACCCGCCGCATCAGCGCGAACGCGGAGTTGTCGCCGCCGCGTACCTCGAACGGCGAGCGGCCGACCAGCAGGTGCCAGAGCGTCGCCGCCAGCGCGTAGACGTCGGACTGCACGCTGGTCGGGGCGCTCGCGTACAGCACCTCCGGCGGCGCCCACGGCACCGAGACGCCGAGCTCGTCGTCGTCGGCCGGGCTGCCGATGTCGGCGAGCTGCCCGGCGATCCCGAAGTCGGTCAACCCGGGGGCGCCGTACTGGCTGATGAGCAGGTTCGCCGGCTTGATGTCGCGGTGCAGGATGCCGGCCCGGTGGGCCGTCTCGACCGCGCTCGCGATCTGGATGCCGACGCGCAGCACCTCCGGCACGCCGAGCCGTTCGCTCGCCGCCCGCACCGCCAGGTTGGGCTGCGAGTAGTACTGCATGACCAGATAGGGACGGCCGTCGTCGCTGACCGACGCCGAGAAGACCGGCACGATGTTCGGGTGGTCGGCGAGCCCGGCCATCGCGTTCGCCTCGGCGGTGAAGCGGCTGCGCTGCGCCTCGCCGAGCCCGGAGTTGCGCAGCACCTTGACCGCCACCAGTCGGCTCGGCAACTGCTGGCGGTAGAGGAAGACGTCGGAATAGCCGCCCGAACCGAGCAGGCGCTCGAGGCGCAGCCCCGGCAGGTCGGGCGCCGGCTGCGTCATCGGCCGCTCCGCGCGCCGCCGCCGGTGCGCGTCGTCACGACACCTCGAAGCGCAGCGTGACCTCGTCGGCGATCGTCACCGTCGTCCCCGGCAGGATCGTGAACGGATCGTGCGGCCGCAGCCGCACCGGCGCCTGGTCGGGGAGCGTGACGACCGTGCCGTTGGTGGAGCCGAGGTCGGTCACCTGCACGAACCAGTTCTCCAGGTTGACCCGCAGGTGACTGCGCGAGATGTCGTTGCCCGGACTGGCCAGCTGCACGAGGTGCGGTCGCGACGCCGCGTTCTCGTCGGCGTGGAACGGGGCGCGTCCCAGCACGACGTCGCGGTCGAGCGGGACGGTGTCGCCGGTGGACAGTCGCAGCACCCCGAGCGACGGCCGCGGCGCGGCGAACCCCTCCTGGGGCGGGATCGGCTCGTCGCAGATGCGGCAGTTCCCCGCGTAGGGCGGGTTCAGGTGGCCGCGCGGGCACGCGAACGCATGCACCATCGGGCCGCTCACCGGCTCTGCGGCCCCGCCGGACGCCTGCTCGTCCTCGGTCGGCGTGGCCGGCTGCCGGTCCGCGGCCGACGGGGGCGCCCACGGGCTCGCCGGCCCGGCCGCGTTCGGCGCCGGCCAGGGCGGCGGTGCGGACGGTGCCTGCGGTGCCAACGGTGCCTGCGGTGCCGCCGATTCCCACGGGTTGTGGGCGTACGGGTCGGCCGGCGGCGGCTCCCGCCAGAACGGGGCGGGCAGCTCCGGCGCCGCAGCCGGGAGGGGCGCGGCCGGCAGCGGCGGCTGCGCCTCCCGCTGCTCGCGCGCCTCGGCGTCGTCGGCGAAGTGGTCCGGGGTGCGCCACGGCAGCGAGTCGATCAGACCGGAGTCGAAGTCCGACTGCGGCGGCATCGTGTCGGCGCTGACCCGGGGCACGTGCACGGGCATCGGGCCGGAGTCGAGCGGCGCGGCCTGCGGCGCACCGGGGGCGCCGGCTCGCTGCTTCGCGGTCGCCGGCACGCCGACGCCGATTGCGCATGCCTGCGCAATGCCGCCGGTGAGGGGCAGGGGCGTCGCGTCGGGGTCCGGTTCGGCCGACCCGCCGAGGCGGACGCCGACCCCGCCCGGCAGCTGCTCGTCGCGTCGGGACGCGGCCGCGTCGGCGACCAGCACGGTCGGCTCCTCCGGCGCCCCGGTCTCGGCGCGCCCGGAACCGCCCACCACCACCCGGACCGCGCCGTCGGCCGTGCGCGCGGCGAGCGCGAACCCCGGGACGGCACCCGCCTGCGCGATCGCGTCGAGGACGCCGTCGGCGCCGCCGCCGCGCAGGGCGGCGTTCCAGCAGGACGTCACCGCCGGGCTGTCGGCGGGCAGGTCGACGAGGACCGCGATCCCGTCGGCGACCACGGCCAGCCAGTCACCGGGCAGGTAGGTGACCGACGGCGCCGCCGGCGGCGATCCGGGGGGCGGCACCGTCATCTGTGTCCTCGGTCTGCTCGTTCGACGATCGGATCGGCTGGTCGGGTCACGCGAGGTCCGCGCGCACGCGCGGCGCCGTGTCGACGTCCACCGGACGGTGGTCGACGCTGACCAGGTCCACGACGATAACGGCGATGTTGTCGCGCCCGCCAGCGTCCAGGGCCTGGGCGACGAGCGCCTCGGCCGCCTCGCCGGGTTCCTGTCGGTCCCGCAGCGTTGCCGCGATGGCGTCGTCGTCGACCTCGTTCGTCAACCCGTCGGAGCAGATCAGGTAGCGCTCGCTCGCCGCGGGCGGGTAGACCCACAGATCGGGAACGGGGCTCGGCAGGCTGCCCAGGCAGCGGGTGACGACGTTGCGACGCGGGTGCCGCGCGGCGTCCTGCGCGGTGATGACGCCGGCCGCGACGAGCTCCTCGACCTCGGAGTGGTCGACGGTCACCTGCTCCAGCACGCCCTCGAGCAGCCGGTACACCCGCGAGTCACCGACGTTGAACACCACGCAGTGCGCGGCACCGCCGAGCTCGACCAGGCCGAAGCCGGTGACCGTCGTCCCCATGCCCTCGTTCTCGGGGTGGGCCCGCACCGCGTCGATGATGAGCTTGTTCGCGTCGGCGATGGCCGAGACGACGTCGTCGGGATGGACCGCGGGGTGCTCGGCGAGCCGACCGAGCCGGTCGACGGCGATGCGGCTCGCGACCTCGCCGGCGGCGTGGCCGCCGAGGCCGTCGGCCACCGCCGCGAACGTGTCGGTGACCAGCATGCTGTCCTCGTTCAGCGTCCGCACCCGACCCTGGTGCGTCCTCGCCGCGGACGTGATCGTCAGCATGCGTCCTCCTCGCCTCGCCACGCCGTCTCAGGTTCTCGACCGCCGTGTGCGACGACCGTACCCACTGGTCGGTGAGTGGTGCGTTGCCCCGTTGAGTGGGGCGGCCTTTCGCACCACTCGGGACGGATCGCACCACTCGCGGCAGTTCGCACCGCTCAGCCGCGGGTTCGGCGGCGCAGCTCACGGGTCGCGCCACGCGCGAGGCCACCGGCGAGGCCGGCCACGACGACGGCGAGCAACGGACCGGGAACCGGCACGACGGCCTCGACGTCGAGGGTGTAGTCGACGCGTGTCCCGCCCCGGGGATCGTCGTGGAAGTCGACGACACCGATGTAGTGCCGGACGGGCAGCGGGGTCACCGCGCGGTAGGTGAAGCTGCGTCCCGGCTCCAGCGCGACGATCTGCTCGCGCAGCCCGAGCGGCCCGAGGCCGACCCGGTGCACCGCGCCCTCACCCTGGCGCCGGTCGCGTCCCGGGCGCACGAGCCGCGCGCCGACGGGCGGCACGAGGGCGCGGTAGTTCTCCCGGTCGGCGAAGAGCGCGAAGACCTCCTCGCGCGGCCCCGGCACGAGCACCGACGTCGTCCAGCTGCCCATCGCGTTCTCCTCCTACTTCGTGGCGAGCCGGACGAGCTGGTCGGTGACCTCGGCCGGTCGTTCGTAGGGCAGCATGTGCCCGGCCCGCGGCAGCACCACGAACTGCGCACCCGGCATGGCGTCGGCCATCGCGCGGGAATGCGCGATCGGGCACAGACCGTCCTTGGTCCCGGCGAGGATGACCGTGGGCACGGTGTCGAGCACGGCGAGCGCGTCCGCGCGGTCGAGGCGGATCATCTCGTCGACCAGCTGCGCGACGGTCGCCGGATGGCTGCGCGACGTCTGCGCCGCCGTCCGGTACCGATTGTGCGCCGTGGCCGCGCCGGGGCCGTAGAAGCCGCGGCGGATCGCCCAGGCGATGAGGCCCGGGTGGTAGAGGTTCACGCGGGCCCGCGACCACGACCGGACCTTCGTGACGACGGGGGCGACGGCGATCGCCGGCGCGGTCAGGCGGGCCGACAGCCCGAAGACGTCCTTGCCGAGGTCGGCGGAGCTGGTGGCGACGAGCAGGACACCCCGGACGCGGTCGCGCAGCAGGTCGGGGAAGCGCTGCGCGAACGCCATGATGATCGGGCCGCCCAGCGAGTGCCCCGCCAGCACGACCTGCCCCGCGGGCACGAGGCCGGTGACGACGTCGGCGAGGTCGTCGGCGAACTGGTCGACCGTGCCCGTCCGCCGCGGCCCGGCGTCGGAACGGCCGTGCCCGCGGGCGTCGTAGGCCACGACGCGCAGGTCCGGGTGGTCGGTGTCGAGCAGCTCGACCACGTCGTCCCAGCTCGTGTGGTCCTGGGACCAGCCGTGGACGAGGACGACGGTCACCTCGGCGTCCCGCGGCCCGGTGTCCTGCACCGCGATCACGGTGCCGTCGGCGAGGCGGTGGGTGTCGAGCCCGATCGCCGGACCGGCGCGGCCCTGCAGCAGGGGTCGGTCGCGGGTGTCCGGCACGGGGCACACGGTATCCGGGACACCGTGTCTCCGCGTGCCGAACGCGCCCGATGTCACGAGCGTCGCACCCGCCGACTCACCCCGAGCGCAGCCGCGCCGCCATGTCCTCGGGCACCACGTCGTTGATGAAGACGCCCATCGCCGACTCCGAGCCGGCGAGGAACTTGAGCTTGTCCGGCGCGCGCTTCGTCGACAGCAGCTGCAGGTGCAGGTAGGCGTCGTTGCGGTGCTGCCGCACGGGCGCCTGGTACCAGGCCGCGATGTAGGGCAGCGGCGCGTCGTAGAGCGCGTCGAGGCGGCGCAGCATGTCGAGGTAGGTCACGGCGAAGTCGTCGCGCTCGGCGTCGTCGAGCTCGGTGAGGTCGCGGACGTGCCGGTTGGGGTACAGGTGCAGCTCCACCGGCCACCGCGCGGCCGCGGGGACGAACGCCGTCCAGTGCTCGGTGCGCGCGACCACGCGCAGCCCGGCCTCCTGCTCGGCGGCGAGCACCTCGGCGAAGAGGTTGACACCGGTCCGCTCGCGGTGCCGGGCCGCGGTCTCGAGCATCCGCGCCCACCGTGGCGCGACGAAGGGGTAGGCGTAGATCTGGCCGTGGGGGTGGCTGAGCGTCACCCCGATCTCGCGGCCCCGGTTCTCGAACGGGAACACGTGCTCGACGCCGGGGACGGCCGACAGTGCGGCGGTGCGGTCGGCCCACACGTCGACGATCGTGCGCGCCCGGGCCGGCGGCAACGACGCGAACGACGCGTCGTGGTCGTCGCTGAAGCACACGACCTCGCAGCGCCCCACGCCCGGGCGCCGGGCGAACACGGGATCGTCGTCGTGCGACCCCGCCGCGTCCGCCGTGAGCGAGGGGAACCGGTTCTCGAACACCACGACGTCGTAGCCCGGCACCGGCACCTCGGAGAGGTTGTCGCGCGACGTCGTCGGGCACAGCGGGCAGGCCGCGGTGGCCGGTTGGTAGGTGCGGGTCTGCCGGTGCGACGCGACGACGATCCACTCGTCGGTGAGCGGGTCGCGGCGCAGCTCGCTGCTCACCTGGATCGGGTCGAGGCCGCGGGTGTCCGGGGTGCCGCGGCCGGCGCCGGCCGACTCGTCGAAGTAGATCAGCTCCCGCCCGTCGGACAACCGGGTCGCGGTCTTGCGCGCGCTTCGCAGCGCGCTCATTCGATCCGTTCCGCTCTGGTCAGCAGGGTCTGCAGGATCACCACGACGGCGAGGAAGCCGCCGTTCACCGCGTCGGACGCCGACGAGCCGTACTGCGACAGGTGGACGCCGATCAGGTTCTGCGTGATGGCCAGCAGCGCAACGCCCGCCGCGGTGCCGGCGATCGAGCCGGCGCCCCCGGTCAGCAGCGTGCCACCGATGATCACCGCCGCGATCGCGGTCAGCTCGTACCCGACGCCGATGTTGGTCACGCCGGACTGCAGCCGCGACGCGTTCAGCGCGCCGGCGGTGCCGGCGAGGCCGGCGGACAGCACGTACACCAGCACCTTGTTGCGCAGGACGGGCAGACCCATCAGCGTCGCGGCGTTCTCGTTGCCGCCGATGGCGAACAGCGACTGGCCGTAGCGGGTGCGCAGCAGCAGCAGCGCGCCGAGACCGAAGAGCACGACGACCGTGCCGATGGGGATCCACGTCCCGTCGCCGAGGTGGAGGAAGAACGAGTCGCGCGGCACCAGGTAGGTCTTGTTGCCCTCGTCGGAGATCGCCTGCACCAGGCCACGGGCGCCGAGCAGCCCGGCGAGCGTGACGATGAAGGGCGCGAGACGCGCCTTGGCGATGAGCAGGCCCTGGACGAGCCCCCACACCGACCCGACCGCGATCGGGAGCAGCAGCCCCACGAGCCAGCCGCCGTGGTTCACGCCCCACCCCGCGAGCACGCCGCCGAGCGCGAACATGGAGCCGACGGAGAGGTCGATGCCGCCGGAGATGATCACGAAGGTCATGCCGAGCGCGAGCAGGGCGACGTAGGCGTTGCCCACGAGGATGCTCTGGATGTTGCCCCAGTCGAAGAACCCGTCGGAGAACAGCGACGCGCACACGAACACGATGGCGAGCACGGCGACACCGCCCTGCTCGCGCAGCAGCCGCGTCACCTGCTCGGCCCGCGTCTCCACCACCGCGGTGGGTGCGGCCGGCGTCGGCGCCGCCCCCTTGGTCAGGGTGCCGGTCATCGGGCTGCCTTGCCTCTCGCGAGATACACGGCGACGCAGATGATGGCCGCCTCGACCATCTGGGCGTAGCTGGTCGCCACGTTGTTCTGGACGAGCGTCGCCGTCACCAGCTGCATGAACAGGGCGCCCGCGACCGTCCCCAGCACGCGGATCCTGCCGCCGGACAGCGGTGTGCCGCCCACGACGACCGCGGTGATGGCGCTGAGCTCGAAGTTCAACCCGTAGTTCGACGGGTCGGCCTCGGCGCCGTAGCCGGTGACCAGCAGGCCGGCCAGTGCGGCCAGTACGCCCGAGACGACGTAGACGGTCACGAGCACCCGCTTGACCGGCAGCCCGGCCAGCTGGCTCGCCCGGCGGTTGTCGCCGATGGCCACGAGCTGGCGGCCGAAGCGCGTGTAGCGCACCACGAAGCCCACCACCAGGGCGAGGACGAGCGCGATCCACGCCATCTTCGGGATGTCGAGGATCTGATCGGAGCCGAGCCCCAGGATCGTCGGGTCGATCACCTGCTTGGCCGACGCGCCGTTGAGGATCACCGCGATGCCGCGCACGCCGATCATCAGCGACAACGTCGCGACGATCGGCTGCACGTTCACGACCGCGACCATCAGGCCCGCGAGGACACCGGTCACCGCCCCCGCGACGAGCGCGGCGACGATCGAGAACCCCGCGCCGTAGCCCAGGTACAGCGGCACGAAGGCCGACGAGAGCGCGACCACCGCACCCACGGAGAGGTCGATGCCCTCCGTGCCGATCACCAGCGCCATGCCGAGCGCGATCACGAGGATGGGGACGGCCTGGTCGAGCTGGACCCGCACGTTGCTCATCGTCGCGAAGCGGTCGAGCGTGAGCACGTCGTAGACGAGCAGCACGAGCAGCGCCGCGTAGACGCCGTAGCGCTGCAGGCCGACGACCAGCCGGTCGAGCTCGACCGTTCGGCCGCGCCGCGCCGTCAGTTCACTCACCGAGATCTGCCTCCACGGCCAGCGCGTTCATCAGCGCGGTCTCGTTCACGTCGTCACCGTCGAGCCGTTCGACCACCCGACCGTCCTTGAGCACCACGATGCGGTCCGAGCCCTCCAGCAGCTCGTCGAGCTCGGAGGAGATGAGCAGCACCGCGAGCCCCTCCTCGGCCAGCTCGTCGATGACCGACTGCACCTCGGCCTTCGCGCCGACGTCGATGCCGCGGGTCGGCTCGTCCAGCAGCAGCACGGCCGGGCGCAGGCACAGCCAGCGCGCGAGCATCACCTTCTGCTGGTTGCCGCCGGACAGCTCCGACACCTTCTGCTCCGGGCTCGACGCCTTGATGTTGAGCCGCGTGAAGAAGAAGTCGACGATCTCGTCCTGCTTGGCCCGGCTGACGAGTCCCAGCCGCGAGATCCGCGGCAGGGCCGCCAGCACGATGTTCTCGCGCACCGAGAGGTTGGGGACGATGCCCTCGCTCTTGCGGTCCTCGGGCAGCATGACCACGCCGCCCTTGATGGCGCGTGCGGTCGAGCGGGCCTGCAACGGCTTGCCGCCGACCTCGACGCTGCCCGAGTCGACCGGCAACGCTCCCGCGATGGCCTTGGCCGTCTCGCTGCGCCCCGATCCGAGCAGGCCGCCCAGCCCGACGACCTCGCCGGGGCGGATGTCGAGGCTGACGTCGTCGAGCTGGTGGCGCCGGGTGAGCCCGCGCGCCCGCAGCACCGGTTCCCCCTCGGTCTCGTGCTCGGCGCCGAAGGCCGTCGCCCCGCCGCGCCGGACCTCCGCGACGTCGCGGCCGAGCATCTGGGCCACCAGCTGCATCCGGTCCAGCGAGGCGAGCTCGGCGACGTGGACGACCTGGCCGTCGCGCATGATCGTCGCGCGGTCGCAGACGGCGTACAGCTCGTCGAGCCGGTGGCTGACGTAGACGATCGCGATCCCGCGTTCCTTGAGCTGGCCGATGACGCGGAACAGCGTCTCGACCTCGCGGGCCTCCAGCGACGACGTGGGCTCGTCCATGATCACCACGCGGGCGTCGATCTGCACCGCCCGCGCGATCGCCACCATCTGCTGGGCGCCGAGGCCGAGCGTGCGCAGCGGCCGGGACACGTTCACCTCGATGCCGAATTCGCGCAGGATCGCGCGAGCCTCGCGCTTCATGCGCCCCGAGTCGATCAGACCGAGCCGGCGCGGTTCCCGGTTCAGGAAGAGGTTGCGCGCCACGCTCATGAGCGGGACGAGGTTGACCTCCTGGTAGATCGTCGAGATGCCGGCGTCCTGCGCCTCGAGCGGGCTGCCGAACGCGACCTCGTTCCCCGCGTAGCGCACCGCGCCGCCGTCCGGGCTGTAGACGCCGGTCATCACCTTGATCAGCGTCGACTTGCCCGCGCCGTTCTCCCCCACCAGGGCGTGCGCCTCGCCCGGGCGCAGCGCGAAGGACACTCCCCGGAGGGCGTGGACGCCGCCGAACTGCTTGTCGACGTCCACGACCTCGAGGACAGGTGCCGCGCCTACGCCGGCCTTGCTCGTCCCGACCGCGGGGTCCATCAGTAGACCCGGCCCTCCTTGAGGGCCTGCGCCGCGTTGTCCTTCGTGAAGTGCTGGTCCTTGATGATCACCTTGGCGGACACGCCGTTGCCGCTGCCGTAGAAGTCCTGCAGCGCCTTGAACGCCAGCGGACCGAAACGCGGGTTGGTCTCGATGTCGCTGTACATGATGCCGCTGGCGACGTTCTGGACCGCCTGCCGGATGCCGTCGATCGCGACGACCTTGATGTCGGTGCCCGGCTTCTTGCCGGCGCCGCGGATGGCCTGGATCGCGCCGAGGGCCATGGTGTCGTTCTGCGCGTAGATCCCCTTGATGTTCGGGTTGCTCTGCAGGATCTGCGCGGCGACCTTCTGGCCGGTGGCCTGGTCGAAGTTGGCGGTCTGCGACGCGACGATCTTCACGTCCGGGTACTGCGCCTTGACCTGGTCGTTGAAGCCCTTCGTGCGCTCCTGGGCCACGTTGTTGCCCGACGTGCCCTGCAGGACGGCGACCTCGCCCTTCTTGCCGATGGCGGTCGCGAGGTCGTCGGCAGCGATCTTGGCCTGGCCGGTGAAGTCCGAACCGATGAAGCCGATGTAGTCCGAGCAGGCGCTGCCCTGCACGGTGCGGTCGATCGTCAGCACCGGGATCTTCTTGGCCTTGGCCTGGTTGAGCGCAGGGGCGAGACCGTCGGAGTTCTCCGGCGCGACGATGAGCACCTTGGCGCCCTGCGCGATCATCCCCTGGATGTCGGTGTTCTGCTGCGCCACGTTGGCGTTGGCGTTGCGCTGGATGAGCTTGATGCCGAGCCGCTTGGCCTCGTCGGTGATCGACTTGGTCTCGGTGGCGCGGAACGGGTTGCTCGTCGCCTCGGACTGCGAGAAGCCGACGGTCGCCCCCTTGAGGTCCACCTTCGGCGCGCCGTACTTGGTGTAGGTGCACCCCGGGCCGGCCGAGCCGGTCGACTGCACCTGCTGCGCGGCGGCGGTGTTGGTGGAGTCGTCGCCTCCGCTGCTGTCGCCGCTCTGGGACGCGCTCTTCGCGCACCCGGTCATGACCATGGCGGCCGCCAGGGAGATCCCCAGTGCGGCGGCACCGCGTCGCGTCGGATTGCTGACCATGTCCTCGCCACTCCTCGTCGAGTCGAACATCACGCCATGCGGGACGACGCCGGACCCTCCGGGCGGCAGGGATGACGCCCGGGTTACGCGGCGGTTACCGCCGTCCGCTGGTGGACAGAGTGAACGCGAACGATCAGCTATCGGTCAAGAGTTGACAGCAAACTGATCAGGACTTTACGGAATCGTTGCGGACACGGGTGGGCTCGGCGCGCGCGGCGACGAGCCCGTCGATGCCGTCGGCCGCAGCGGCCCCCGTGGCCCCCGGAGCCCCGGGGGCCGCCACGACGATCTCGACGCCGTCCCCCCGGAACGCCTCGAGCAGCGCGGGATCGGCGGCCGCGTCGGTGACGAGCAGGCCGATGCGCTCGGTGGGAACGGTCTGGAACATGGTGTCGACGCCGAGCTTGGTGTGATCGGCGAGGACCACGACCTCCTGCGCGGAGTGCATGATCGCCTGATCGATGCTCGCGACGTGCATGTTGGGCGTCGACAGACCCCGCTCGACGGTGAGGCCGTTGCCGGACAGGAACGCCCGCCGGACCCGCAGCCCGGCCAGTGCCTTCTCCGCGCCGCTGCCGATGAGCGCGTGGGTGGACTTGCGCAGCGAACCGCCGGTGAGCACGACCTCGGCCTTCGCGTCCGAGAGCGCCTGCGCGACCAGCACCGAGTTCGTGACGACGGTGAGGTCGACGATGCGTGCCAGCCGCCGCGCGAACTCCTGCGTGGTGCTGCCGCCGCCGACCACGATGGCGTCGCCCTCCTCGACCAACCCGGCGGCGGCGACGGCGATCGCGGCCTTCTCCGCCGACGCGACAGCACGCTTCTGCCGGTAGCTCTGCTCGTGCGAGAGCCCGCCCGGCCACACCGCACCGCCACGGCGACGATCGAGGACACCCTGCTCCTCGAGCGCGCGCACGTCGCGGCGCACGGTGACCTCGGAGGAGTCAGTCGACTCGGCCAGCTCGCGCAGCGACACCGCCCCGTTCGCCCGGACGAGTTCGACGATCGCCTGCCTGCGTTCGGCCGTGAACATTGGCACCCACCACGGAGTCGGCCCGACTCGATCCAGCCGGATCGAGCCGCTGATCGGTCGGAGCGTAGCGACGGCACGTTCGATCAGCAAACGATTGCTTATTGACTTAACCGATCAGGGCGAGTTGGTTACGCATCGGACGCTCCACCTGTTCCGGACGGAAGCCGCAAACCCCGTGCACCCGTCGGACGGTCCTCCCCGCTGTCGACGGCATCGTCGCCGTCCCGATCGAAGGGCGTACCCGTGTTCTCATCCAGCTCCCGCCGCCGACGCCTGCCGGCGGGCCTCACCGCGGCGGTGCTCGCGCTGAGCGCCGCCGGCGGCATCGCCGCCGGCTCCGCGGCCGACGCCGCCCCCTCGGGGTGGCACGCCAAGACCCCACCGCTGTCGACGCCGTGGACCTCGCAGGTCGGTCCGAACAACGCGCTGCCCGAGTACCCGCGCCCGCAGCTGACCCGCAACGCCTGGACGAACCTCAACGGAGTCTGGCAGTTCGCCGGCGCCGACGAGGGCGAGAAGCCCCCGGTGGGGCAGACCCTGGCGGAGCGGATCCTGGTCCCCTACCCGGTCGAGTCGGCGCTGTCCGGGATCATGCGTCACGAGGACCGCATGTGGTACCGCCGCACGGTCACCGTCCCGAAGAGCTGGCACGGCCAGCACCTGCTGCTGCACTTCGGCGCGGTCGACTACGACACGACCGTCTGGGTCAACGGCACCAAGGTCGTCCACCACAAGGGCGGTTACGACGCGTTCAGCGCGGACATCACCAGCGCGGTGCACGCCGGCGGCAAGCAGGAGATCCTCGTCGGCGTCAGCGACCCGACCGACTCCGGTGAGCAGCCCATCGGCAAGCAGCGCAACGATCCGAGCGGGATCTTCTACACGCCGACGTCGGGCATCTGGCAGACGGTGTGGTTGGAGCCGGTGGCCTACACCCACGTCGACTCGCTGGTCACGACGCCGAACGTGGCGCGTAAGCAGCTCACGGTGAAGCCGGTCGTCACCGGTGCGCAGGACGGCGACACCGTCGTCGTCACCGCCTCGACCAAGGGCACGCAGGTCGCCCGCGCGACCGGCGCGGCCGGCAGTGCCGTGACGCTCGCCTTCGCGAAGCCGCACCTGTGGTCGCCGAACGACCCGTTCCTCTACGACCTCACCGTCAAGGTCAAGCACCGCGGCACGGTCGTCGACTCGGTCGGCTCGTACGCCGGCCTGCGCTCCGTCACCGTGCACAAGGACGCCCAGGGCAAGCCGCGCCTGCTGCTCAACGGCAAGCCGATCTTCTCGATGGCGACGCTGGACCAGGGCTTCTGGCCCGACGGCATCTACACGGCGCCGACCGACGACGCGCTGAAGTTCGACCTCGAGCAGCACAAGCAGCTCGGCTTCAACTCGGTGCGCAAGCACATCAAGGTCGAGCCCGACCGCTGGTACTACTGGGCCGACAAGCTCGGCCTGCTGGTGTGGCAGGACATGCCCGCGACCAACAGCGACCGGCACCCGTCCGCGGCCGGTCAGCAGCAGTTCCTGAAGGAGCTGCACACGATGATCGACCAGCATCGCAGCGAGACCTCCATCATCGGCTGGGTCCCGTTCAACGAGGGCTGGGGCGAGTTCGACCCGGTGAGCACCGCGGCCCAGGTCAAGAAGTGGGACCCGACCCGGCTGGTCGACGCCGACAGCGGCGTCAACTGCTGCGCCTCGCTGCCCGACAGCGGCGAGGGCGACGTCTACGACGACCACACCTACCTCGGCCCCGGCACCCCGACATCGGACGGCAAACGGCTCACGATCGACGGCGAGTACGGCGGTCTCGGCCTGATCGACAAGGCACACGACTGGCCCGGCACCCCCGGCTCGTACCAGCTCTTCCCGGACAAGGCCGCGCTGACGGCCAAGTACGTCGAGCTGCAGAAGAAGCTCGTGCAGGTCGAGAACCAGTGCGGCGTCAGCGCGGCGATCTACACCCAGATCACCGACGTGGAGAACGAGGTCAACGGCTTCTGGACCTACGACCGGCAGGTCGAGAAGATGGACCCGGCCGCGGTGCGCAAGGCGAACCTGGCCGTGGTCAGGGCCGCGCCCGGCGCGTACTCCGGCGCCAACGCGCCGACCTACCCGGCCGGCCAGCAGAACCCGGTCGCCAGCTACGCGCTCGACGAGGGCAGCGGGACGGTCGCGCACGACGCCGCCGGCTCGCACGACGCGACGACGACCGGCTCGCCGCAGTGGGTACCCGGGCACACCGGCACCGCCCTGCAGCTGGACGGCTCGTCGCAGGCCGCCGTGACGAAGGACCGGGTCGTCGACACCGCCGGGAACTTCAGCGTCTCGGCCTGGGTCAAGCTCGACAGCACCGGGCACTTCGCCACCGCGGTCGGCGAGGACACCGACAGCGCGAGCGCGTTCTTCCTGCAGTACTCGCAGGCCGACAACCGCTTCGCCTTCTCGACGGTCGGCGGCCGGGCGCTCGCCGACACCGCGCCGCAGCTGAACACGTGGTACCGCCTCACCGGCGTCCACGACGCGGCCACGGGCACGTACACGCTCTACGTCGACGGCACGGCGCAGCAGCAGGTGCACCGGCAGTGCCTCGGCGACGCGGCGTCGGGACCGCTGACGATCGGGCGCGGCCAGTACGGCGGGAGCCCCACCGACTACTGGCCGGGCACCATCGACGACGTCCGGGTCTGGAACCGCGCGCTCAGCGCGGCCGACGTCGCCGCGCTGGGGTCGGCCGCCCGCCGGTGACCGGTCCCTGATGCGCTCGACCGGGCCCCGCCGCTCACCCCGCGGCGGGGTCCGGTCGCGTCGGGGCGGGAGGCGGCTGGCCCCCGCCCACCGGACCGGGCCACAATCCCGGGCATGACGCACACGTTCGAGCTCGGCACGGACGGCCCCACGCGCATCCTCGTCGGCGTCGACGGGTCCGACACGTCGCTGCGGGCCGGCGCCTACGCCGCCGGTCTCGCCCGCCGGCAGGGCGCCAAGCTCGTCGTCGTGTTCGTGCGGACCTCGTCGGTGGCGAGCGGTGTCGCCGTCACCGCCGGTGCCATGCTGCGGGCGCAGGAGGACCTGGGCACGGAGATCAGACAGGCCGTGCAGGACGGCATCGAGCACGTGGGCATCGTCGCGGAGTACGTCGAACGCGCCGGGAACCCCTACCGCGAGCTCATCGCGGTGGCCGCGGAGCTGCAGGTCGACGCCATCGTGGTCGGCGCGTCGACGCAGGCCAACCACCGCATCGTGGGCTCGCTCGCCGCCCGCCTCGTGCGCGACGCCTCGTGGCCGGTCACCGTCGTCCCCTGACCGTCCGCCCGGGACCGGCCCGGCGTCGACCGAGGGCGACCGTCGCGGCCGGTTGTGAAGTTGTCGTAAGCTGGGTTACGTACCCGCGGTCGTCGCGGGACGAACGGTGGGGACCATGGCGATGTCGGCGCGGACGTCACCGGTAGGCGACGAGCTCGCCGGCCGGTTCGACGACGTGCGCCCGCTGCGCTCCCGACCTCCGTTCGTCCTGTTCGAGGCCCGCGAGCGGCCGGGCGGTCGGCGCGTCGTCGTCAAGGTGCCCGACGGCGTCCGGCACCTCTGGGTCGACGGGCTGCTGCGGACCCAGGCGACGCTGCTCGGCCGGATCGGATCGCACCCGCACGTCATCGGCGTGCTCGACTCCTTCACCCTCGACGACGGCCGCCCCGCGCTCGTCCTCGAGCACGCGACGGGCTCGCCGCGCGACGCCGTGACCGCCGCGCCCGAACCGCTGCGGGCGGCGATCGCCACCGGGATCAAGCTCGCCGGCGCCCTCGAGACCGTGCACGCCGCCGACGCGCTGCACTGCGACGTCCGCCCCGACAACGTGTTCACGACCGACGTCGGCGAACCGGTGCTCGGCGGCTTCGACGAGGCGGTCTCGACGGCGCCCGACGCGTCCCGCTTCCCGCAGCACGTCATCACCGCCTACACCGCACCCGAGCTGCTCGAGGGCGCCGCGCCGTCACCCGCCACCGACGTGTACGGCCTCGCCGCCACGCTCTACGAGCTGGTGGCCGGGCACGCGGCCTTCCGCGAGTACGCCGGGGAGTCGGCCGCCACCGTCATCGTGCGCGTACTCGGCGGTCAGGTGCAGCCCATCGTCGCCCCCGACGTCCCCATCGAGGTGTCGGACCTGCTGACCTGGGCGATGTCGGCCGACGCGACGAAGCGGCCGCCCACGCCGGCCTGGTTCGCCGAGGAGCTGGCGCGCATCGAGCTGCGGCAGGGCTGGCCGCGGACCCACCTCGTCACCGGTTGACCCCGGGCGCGGCACCGCCGCCGACGCCGCGCGCCATACGGTGGGGTGGTGCAGCCCTCGGACATCGCCCACCTCGTCACCCTCGGCCGCCCGTCGCTCTCCCCCGACGGCGCCCATGCCGTCGTGGCGGCCACGCGTCCCGACCTCGACGCGAACGACTACCGCAGCTCGCTGTGGCTGGTGCCCACCGACGGCGCGGCCCCGCCCCGCCGGCTGACCCACGGCGAGCACGACACCGCACCGCGGTGGTCTCCCGACGGTGCCACCATCGCCTTCCTGCGCACGAGCGGGACGGGTACGGGTGCGCAGGGCAAGCCGCAGCTGCACCTGCTGCCGGCGGCCGGCGGCGACGCCCGCACCGTCACCGAGCTCGTGGGCGGGGCGGGTGAGCCGGTGTGGTCGCCGGACTCGCGCCGGGTCGCGTTCGCCGCGCGCGTCCTCGCCGACGGGCGCTACGGCCAGGACGACGACGTCCCGGCCGAGAAGGAGGCACCGCGGCGCATCACCGGCCTGCAGTACCGCACCGACGACGTCGGCTTCGTCCTCGACCGGCGCCACCACCTGTTCGTCGTCGACGTCACCGCCGACGAGCCACGGGCCGAGCAGCTCACCGACGGCGACCAGGACGACACGGCGCCGGCGTGGCGACCCGACGGTGCCGCGCTCGCCTTCGTCTCGCGCCGGCACGCCGGGCGGGAGCTCGACCGCCTCACCGACGTCTTCGTCGTGCCCGCCGGGGGCGGCGACGTCCGGGCGGTCACCGACACGACGATGCAGCTCGACCTGCCGGTGTGGTCGGCCGACGGCACGGCGCTGTTCGCCACCGGGGTACGCCCCGAGGGGCAGGACTGGATCGCGCGCAACGAGGGTCTCTGGCGGGTCGACGCCGCCGGCGGCACGCCGACCCGGCTCACCGACACCGAGACCGTCCACGTCGCCGCGCTGCCACCCGTCGTCACCGGCGACGAGGTGCTCGTCGGGGTGGAGAACCGCGGCGCGGTCGACCTGCTCGCGGTGGCGACCGACGGGTCGGCGACGCGCGTGGCGAGCGCCGGGCGGCGCCAGGTGACGGGCGTCGACCGCGCCGCGGGCGTCACCGTCGTCACCTACAGCGACACCGACACCGCCGGCGAGCTCGCCCGCGTCGCCGACGACGGCACCGTCACCACGCTGACCTCGTTCGCCACCGCCGGGCTGACCCGTCCGGTCGAGGAGCTCACCGCCACCGCGCCCGACGGCTACCCGGTGCACGGCTTCGTGTCCGTCCCCGCCGGCGCCGGGCCGCACCCGGTGCTGCTGCTGATCCACGGCGGCCCGTTCAGCCAGTACGGCTGGACGATGCTCGACGAGGTACACGTCTACACCGCGGCCGGGTACGCGGTGGTGTTCGGCAACCCGCGCGGCTCGTCCGGGTACGGCCAGGCCCATGGACGCCACATCGTCGGCGACGTCGGCGAGCGGTCGGCGCCCGACCTGCTCGCCCTGCTCGACGCCGGCCTCGAACGTCCGGACCTCGACGCGACGCGCGTCGGCGTCCTCGGCGGCTCGCACGGCGGCTTCATGACGACCTGGCTGGTGGGCCACACCGACCGGTTCCGTGCGGCGGTGAGCGAGCGGGCGGTCAACGCCATCGACAGCTTCGAAGGCTCCAGCGACATCGGCTGGGACTTCGCCGACAACCTCTACGGCACCGATCCCGACCAGCGACGCCGGCAGAGCCCGCTGACCACCGCCGACGCGATCAGCACGCCACTGCTCGTCGTCCACTCCGAACACGACTGGCGCTGCCCGGTCGAGCAGGCCCAGCGCCTCTACGTCGCGCTGCGGCGGCGCGGGGCCGAGGTCGAGCTGCTGCTGTTCCCCGGCGAGGGGCACGAGCTCTCGCGCAGCGGCGTACCGGGCCATCGCGTCGCCCGCTTCGAGGCCGTCGTGGACTGGTTCGACCGCTACCTGTCCTGACATCCAGGCTTTTCCTACGTCTCGACTAGACAACGTAGGCTCCGGAGGAGCAGGATGGCCTGATGGTCAGCACCGAGCATGGGACACCCGCCACGGGCGGGCTGCTCGACGCGCTCTGGAGCGGCCGGCGCGAGGACGCGTTCGACGAGGCGTGTCGGGGCCGATAGACCCCGAATCCGTTCGTCCGTCCTTCCCCTCTGGAGTTCCGCATGCCCCGCACGAGCGCGGACAGTCTCTACCTCACGCCGCTGCAGCTCATCGAGTTCACCCGCTTCTGGGCCGACGAGGTCGCGCACGGCAAGTACCCCTACATCGACTACGACCCCGACGAGCGCTGGCACCAGCGGATCTATCGCGACCGGCGCGTCGACGTGTGGCTGATCAGCTGGCTGCCGACCCAGGGCACCCAACTGCACGACCACGGCGGCTCGGCCGGCTCGTTCACCGTGCTCGACGGCGAGCTGACCGAGGCCGTGGTCACCGGCGGCGACCGACTCGTCGACCACCGTCGCGGCGCGAACGAGAGCGTCGGCTTCGGCGCGCGTTACGTGCACGACGTGCGCAACCTGTCCGACGCGCCCGCGGTGAGCGTCCACGCGTACTCGGCCCCGCTCACCTCGATGAACTTCTATGACCTCAACGACGGCCGGCTGGAACGGCTCGCGACGCTCGCGACCGACGACCCGGAGCCGGAGGTCGATCTCGGGTCCGTGCGCCGGGCGTCCTGACCGGCGTGGTACGACGGGTGGCGTGACCTCCGCACCCCGTTACTCCTCCGTCGACGACCTGCTGGCCGACGCCCGCTCGCGGCTCGACCGGCTCGACCCCCCGGCCGCGGCCGCGGCGGTCGAGGCCGGCGCGAAGCTCGTCGACATCCGCCCGATCTGGCAGCGCGAGCGCGACGGGGAGATCCCCGGCGCGGTGATAGTCGAGCGCAACCACCTCGAGTGGCGCCTCGATCCCGGCTCCACGGCGCGGGTCGAGGACGCCCGGCCCGGGCAGCGCTGGGTCGTGGTGTGCGAGCAGGGCTACACGTCCTCGCTCGCCGCGGACGCGCTCAACTCGCTCGGCGTGCCGGCCAGCGACGTCGTCGGCGGCTTCGAGGCGTGGGCGGCGGCGGGGCTGCCGACCGTGCCCGGCGGCACGGCCCCGACCGTCGTGCGGCACTGAGCCGCTCCGACGGCGTCGCGGCCGGGTCGGTCACGAGGCGCGCGACTCCCGCGGCCCCTCCTCGGTCACCAGCTCGTCGGGCTTCGGCGGCGCCAGCGGCCGCAGGCGCATCCACGCCAGCATCGCCAGCCCGACGACGAGCATCCCGATGCCCGTCCAGAGGTTGAGGTGCAGGCCGGCGGCCTTCTGGATCTCGCGGTCGGTGTCGAAGAAGCCCTTGATCACCAGGATGACGCCGTAGACGGCCAGCAGACCCCCGACGATGAGCCGGATGTCGAACAGCTTGGAGATGCGGCTGGCGGTCTCGGCCTGTTCCTTCGAGACGTGCTCGCTCATGTCGATGACCTCCCGGCCTAGGCGAAGAGAATGTTGAGGACGAGGCCGATGGCCAGCGCGCCGCCGCCGAGCAGCACCGGCCGGCGCCACCACGGTTCGCGCGGGCCTTTCTCGGCCGTCCTGCCGTGGTGGCGGCTGTAGACGATGTCGCCGAGGGTGGCCGGGTCGGGCCGCGGCGTGACCGCCGTGACGACGAGGGTCACCACGATGTCGACAGCGAAGGCGACGCCGGCCTGGATGAACGTCTCGTAGATCCCCGAGGCCGCGCTGAAGACGTCGGTCTGGAACAGCAGGAACGTGATGGCCCCGCTCACGACGCCGGCGAACAGACCGGCGAACCCGCCCCACGCCGACGTCTTCTTCCAGAACATGCCGAGGATGAACGTCGCGAAGATCGGCGCGTTGAAGATGCTGAACAGCGACTGCAGGTACGTCATGATGTTGTTGAAGTGCGACGCGAGCACGGCGGTGAAGACCGCGATCACGATGCCCGCGACGGTGACGAGCCGACCCGCGTGCAGGTAGTAGCGGTCGCTGCGCCCCTTGGCCACGTACGGCTCGAGGATGTCGTAGGTGACCACGGTGTTCAGCGAGCTCACGTTCGCGGCCACGCCGGCCATGAACGACGCGAACAGTCCGGTGATCGCGATGCCGAGCACGCCCGAGGGCAGCAGATCGCCCATCAGGTGCGGGATCGCGTCGTTGTAGGTGAGGTGGTCGCCGCCGGTGCCGAACTTGGGGTCGAGGGCGACCGCGACCAGGCCGGGGATGATCGTCACGGCCGGGATCAGCAGCTTGGGGTAGGCGGCGATGAGCGGCGTCCGCCGGCCGGCCGACTCGTCCTTGGCCGACAGCGCGCGCTGCACCTCGGCGAAGTTGGTGGTCCAGTAGCCGAAGGACAGCACGAAGCCCAGACCCAGCACGATGCCGATGAAGTTGGCGCCGATGGGGTTCTGCTGGTCGACGCCCACGCCGGTGCCGGCCCAGGCGTGCAGCGCCGTGTCGTTGCCCTTGAAGGCGGTGATCACCTTGCTGCCCAGGTCGGCGAAGCCGCCGACGTGCACGACCGCGGCGATGGTGAGCGGAATCAGGCCGGCGAGGATGACGAAGAACTGCAGCACCTCGCCGTAGATCGCGCTCGACAGGCCACCCGCACCGATGTAGACGAGTACGAACGCCGCCGAGACGACGATGCCGACGTAGAGGTTCACCCCGAGCAGGCTCTGCAGCACGATGGCCAGCGCGTAGAGGTTGACGCCCGCGATGAGGACCGCCGACACCGCGAACACGACGGCGTTGAGCACGTGAGTCTGGTTGTTGAACCGCACCTTGAGGAACTCGGGGACCGAGCGGACCTTGGAGCGGAAGTAGAACGGCATCATCACGATGCCGAGGAACACCATCGCCGGAACGGCGCCGATCCAGTAGTAGTGCACGGTCGCGACGCCGTACTGCGCGCCGTTCGCGGCCATGCCGAGGATCTCGGTCGCACCCAGGTTGGCGCTGACGAAGGCCAGGCCCGTCACCCAGGCCGGCAGCGCGCGCCCGGCGAGCAGGAAGTCCGCACTGGTGCCCACCGAGCGTCGTGCCGCCAGCCCGATCCCGAGGATCGCCACGAAGTAGATGACGAGCAGGACGATGTCCAGGACGCTCGGATGTAACCGCAGCACCAGTCGACCTTCCGCTTCCGGTGTCCGAGCCGGACCCTCGTTGGACCGTTTTGTTCGGACTCCCGACGAACCGTCCTACCACACACCCCCGGGCGACAAACAGCTTTCGCGCCCGGCTGCGCCAACCCTCCCGCGATCGTCAGCCGCCACCCGCGTCCCACGTCGCCCGACGCAGGAGGATCGCCACGCGACGATCGGGCACCGGCCGCTCACCCGCACCGAGCAGCGCAGTGGCAGGGTGTGCGGCATGGCTCTCTTCTCCGCCGGCAAGGTCGGCCTGCTGCTTGCCGCGACCGGGGTCGCGCACTTCGTCGTCCCGGAGAGGTTCGCCGAGCTCACCAAGCAGGCGTTCCCCGAGGACACCGACCAGTGGGTGCAGCGCAACGGCGCCGCCGAGACCGCGATCGGCCTGGCGCTGATGGCGCGCCCGCTGCGCAAGGGCGGCAAGCTCGCGCTCGTCGGCTACCTCGGCTGGCTGGGCTACAACGCCGCGAACGTCGCGCAGTCCGGCTGAGCGGCCCCGGCGGCGGTCAACGCAGCGGGTCGGCGCGGCCGAGCACCCACAGCGCCAGGCCGTGCAGGCCGAGCGTGCGCGCCAGCTTCACCCGTAGCTGCCACGACCGACGGTCGGACCACCACAGCGTCGATCCGTCGGCGAGGCGTGCCGTCCACTCGCCGCTCGCCTCGTCGAAACGTGCCCGGGAGCCGGCGCGCGTGCGGGCCTGCGCGACCGACAGCTGATCGTTGGAGTGCGGCCGCCAGGCGTAGCCGTAGCCGGCGACGCCGAGGTCGAGCTTCGCCCGCGGGACGGTGTGCCGCGCCGCCGCGATCCCCTTGCGCTGCCAGCCGAGCGCGCCGATCGGCCCGGGCGTGTCCTCCCACGGCCCGTGCTGGTCGTAGGCCATGAGCATGACGCGGTCGACGGCGCGACCGAGCGCGCGCAGGTCGTACCCCATGCGCCGGTAGCCGGCCCGGCTCGCCGCGGTGGAGATGCTGATCGACAGGGTCGCGCGCCGCGGCAGCGCTCGCTGCAGCGCGCGGACGAACGCCGTCAGGCCCGTCGTGTCGCGCGGAGCCAACGCCTCGAGATCGACGCTGATGCCGTCCCACCCGCGCCGGGTCACGTCGCGGACGAGGGCGCGCACCACGGCGCGGCGGTGTGCGGCACTGGCCAGCAGCCGGTGCGCGACCGGCTCTGCGAAGTCGCCGACCGCGTCGGAGTAGTTGCTGACCAGCAGCTCGGCCCGCAGCTGGTCGTGATGCGCGCGCCGGCGCTGCCGCTCGGCGCCCCGGTCCGGAGCCGTGACCGACGCGCCCGACGCTCGCAGCACGACGCCGTCGACACCCACGGTCGTGATCGCAGCGCGGCTGCGGTCGATGAGCGACGTCGGGTCGCCGGCGGACTGGAAGGCGGTGACGGGCAGCCGACGGGCGGCCAGTGCGGGCGCGTCGGCACCCACCACGAGCGACGCGCCCACCAGTACCGTCACCACGGCCACCCGGCTCGTCCGCCGACCCATGTCTCGCACGTCCACGGCCGCCATCATTCCAGTGAGCTCTTCGGCAGCAGCGAGTCGGCGATGATCTTCTGCTGGATCTGGCTGGTGCCCTCGAAGATCGTCGTCAGCCGCGCGTCGCGCCAGTAGCGCTCGACCTGCCGCTCGGTGGTGTAGCCGTTGCCGCCGTGCAGCTGCATGGCGTCGCCGGTGACGTCGACGGCCATCTCGGTCGCCACCAGCTTGACCATGGCCGACTCGCGCTCGCACGGCTCGCCGCGGTCCAGCTGGTCGGCGACCTGCCGGTAGAACGCGCGGGCCTGGTCGACCCGCGCGACCATCGACGCGAGCATGAAGCGCAGGGCCTGGAAGTCGGCGATCGGGTGACCGAACTGCTCGCGCTCCTGCAGGTAGAGCACGGAGTCCTCGACCGCCGCCCGGGCGAGTCCCACCGCGCGCGCCGCGGTGTGCACCCGGGCGATGTTGAGCCACTTCTGCGTGTCGCGGAAGGCCGCGGTGCCCTTGCCGCCCACCCGGTTCGCCGCCGGTACCCGCACCCCGTCGAAGACGAGGTTCCAGGTCAGGAAGCCGTGGTAGCCGATCTTGTCGATCGTGGTGCCGGTGAGCCCGGGCGGGAACGCGCCGCGCTCCTTCTCGACGATGACGGTCGCCAGTCCGGCCGCCCGCTTCTCCCCCGGTCTCGGGTCGTCGGTGCGGCACAGCAGCTGGATGAAGTCGGCGGCCTCCGCGTTGCCGATCCAGCGCTTCTCGCCGGTGATCACGTACTCGTCGCCGTCCAGCTCGGCCCGGGTGCTGACGGCGGCGAGGTCCGAGCCCGCGTCGGGTTCGGAGAACCCCGCCGCACCGATCCACTCGCCGCGTGCGCTGCGGGCCAGCAGCTCGCGGGCGCGGTCCTCTTCCGCGACGTCGGTGCCGAGACCCTGCGCCCGCGCGATGATGCTCGCGACGCTCATCCACGCCCGCGCGAGCTCCTCGGCCACCATCGTGTACTCGAAGACGCCGAGGCCGAGACCACCGTGCTCCGCGTCCACCATGATGCCGAAGTAGCCCTCGCGCCCCATGGCCTCGATCAGCGAGCGCGGCATCTCGCGCTTGTGCGGGTCGTACTCGTCGGCGATCGGCCTGACCTGCTCGGCCGCGAAGCGCCGGGCCCCGTCCTGCAGCGCCACCCGCGCCTCGGTGCGGTACGGGCCGGGCAGGTCGGGCGGTGGTGCGGCGAGCGGCGCGTCGGTCATGGGTGCAGCATGGCGCACGGCCGTGTCGCCGCCTGCGCGGTGTACCGGCACGTGCCTACCGGCATACTTCCGCCGTGACCAGCGGCACCGGCGCGACGTGGCGTGGCCACGTCATCGTCTGCGGCCTGCACGACGTCGGGGTGCGCATCGTCGAGCAGTTGCGGCTCGCCGGCGAGCAGGTGGTCGTCGCCGACGACGAGCCCGATCCCCGACTGCTGCGGCTCAGCGAGGAGTTCGGCGCCGCGCACCTCGCCGCGAGCGGGCGCCGCGCCGCCACCCTGAACGACGCCGGGCTGGCCGGTGCGGCCGCCCTCATCTGCGCGCACGACTCCGACCTCGAGAACCTGGAGATCGCGCTCCTGGCGCGCCGTATGCGTCCTGATCTGCGCGTGGTGGCGCAGCTGGAGAACGAGGCGGTCGCCCGGGCCGTCGCCCGCGTCACCGGCGAGGACAGCGTCCTGGACGTCGCGGCCATCGCCGCCCCGTCGCTGGCCGAGGCCTGCCTCGACCTCGACAGTCGTGCCGTCGAGATCGACGCCGAGCAGTTCCGGCTGCAGGAGCTCGTAGCCCCGGCCGACGGCACCCTGCGTTCGCTCTACGACGACCTCGCCCCGGTCGCGGTCTCCCCCGCCGACGGCTCGCCGCTGCAGGTCTGCCCGGGACGCGACCTCGCGGTGCGCGCCGGGGACCGGGTCGTCGTGGTCGCCCGGACCGCGGAGCTCGTCGCGCGCGGGCTGGTGGACGAGGAGACCGAGGAGGCCGAGCGGCGTCGGCGCCGGGGGCCGCTGCTGCGCCGGTACCTGCGCGGCTTCGTCGCGTCGTCCGAGACCCAGCTGCGGTGGACGCTGGCGCTGCTGCTCACCGTCGCCGTGCTGTCGGTCGTGGTGCTGCGGTTCGCGTTCCGCACCGACGACGGCCGGCACCCGAGCGTGCTCGACGCCGCGTACTTCACGACCGAGACGCTGACGACGGTGGGCTTCGGCGACTACAGCTTCACCGACCAGGACGCCTGGCTGCGCGCCTGGGCGATCGCGCTGATGGTGGTCGGCGCGACGCTCGTCACCGTCCTCTACGCGATGTTCACCAACCTGCTGGTGAGCCGGCGCATCGCGCAGTCCTACGGCCGGCAGCTCGCCACCCGGATGTCCGAGCACGTGGTCGTGCTGGGGCTCGGCTCGGTGGGGCTGCGCGTGGTCGAGACGCTCGTCGCCGCCGGCCAGCCCGTCGTCGTGCTCGAACGCGACGAGGACAACCGCTTCCTCGCCCGGGCGCGTGCGCTCAAGGTCCCCGTCGTCTTCGGCGACGCCACCGTGCCGGCGAGCCTGGACGCGGTGAACCTGCGCCGTGCCCGCGCGGTCGCCGTCCTCACCAGCGACGACCTCACCAACATCGAGGCCGGGTTGGCCGTGGCCGACCTGCTCGGCGACCGACGGGCGGACGTCCCGGTCGTCCTGCGCGTGTTCGACCGCGACCTCGCCGAGACGATCGACGTCGGCTTCGGCTTCGAGGACGTCCGCTCGACCGCCGCGCTCGCCGCTCCGTGGTTCGTCGGCGCGGCCTTCGGCCTCGACATCCTCACCACCTTCTACGTCGACCGGCAGCCGATGCTGGTCGGCCGGCTCACCGTCGGCGACACCGGCGGCCTGCGCGGCAGCGCGATGGCCGACCTGTCCGCGCGTATCAGGGTGATCGCGCTCCGGCGCCGCGGCGCGGCCGGCCTCGAGTACCCGCCCCGGCGCGACACCCGCTTCGCCGGCGGTGACGAGGCCTACCTGGTCGGCCCCTACGAGGAGCTGCTGCAGGTGCTGCGGCGTGACCAGGTAGCCACGACGCAATAGGCGGCCCGCTCGCGGGGAATGCTGCTGCCATGCCGAAGACTGCGCTCGTCACCGGTGCGTCCGGATTCGTCGGATCACACCTCGCCCCGGCGCTCGTGGCCGCCGGGCACGACGTCCGCGCCATGACCCGTCACCCCGACGACTACGACGGCGCGGGCACGGCCGTGTACGGCGACGTGGCGGACACCGACAGCCTGGCGAGGGCGCTCGACGGCGCCGACGTCGCGTACTACCTGGTGCACTCGCTGGAGTCGGAGGACTTCGAGGAGAAGGACGCCGACGCCGCCCGCGCGTTCGGCAAGGCCGCCGCGGCCGGCGGGGTCGAGCGGATCGTCTACCTGGGCGGGCTCGGCAGCGACGACGAGACGCTGTCGCCGCACCTGCGCTCCCGCCGGCAGGTCGAGACGCTGCTCGGCGACGCGGGGGTGCCCGTCACGGTGCTGCGTGCCGCGGTCGTCATCGGGCACGGCGGCATCTCCTGGGAGATCACCCGCCAGCTCGTCAAGCACCTGCCCGTGATGATCACGCCGAAGTGGGTGAAGACCCGCACGCAGCCGGTGGCGCTGGACGACGTCGTCCGCTACCTGGTGGGCGTGCTCGACCATCCCGACGCGCGCGGCCGGGTGTTCGAGATCGGCGGACCGGACGTGCTGCGCTACGTCGACATGCTCACCCGCGCCGCGGCCCAGATGCACAAGCGACTGTGGACCGTCGACGTGCCGTTCCTCTCCCCGGGCCTGTCCGGGCGCTGGCTCGCGCTCGTCACCGACGTGGACTACGCGACGGCGCGCAATCTCGTCGACTCGATGGACAACGAGGTCGTGGTGCGGGATCGTGCGATCCTCGAGGTCGTCCCCGGTGACCCGATCGGCTACGACGAGGCCGTGCGCCGGGCCCTCGCGGCCCGCGCGGAAGCGGAGCGTGCATGAGCGAGACGGCTCCCCCGCCGGCGTGGCAGGACCGCGCCCGGCGACTCGTCGGGCCGGCCCTGTTCGACCAGGTGCCGCGCGACCACCAACAGCCCGACCGCGACTTCCGGCGCCGGCGCATCGTCGTCGGCGTCTCGCTCGTCCTCGGCGCGACGCTGCTGGGGATCTCGCTGGCGACCGATCCCGGCGACCCGGCGTTCTACCCGCTGACCATCGGCGTCGCCGCCGTGTGGTTCGTCGGCGGTTTCGTGTCCGGGCCGCTGCACCTGGGCTACATGATGTCGCGCAACGCCCTGCGCCGCCCCGTGCTCACGCCGATCGCCCTGGGCCTGGCCGCGTCGGCGGTGTTCGTCGTCGGCGCGGTGGTGATCCGCTCCATCGAGCCGTTGCGCGACGTCGTCGCGAACGTGCTCGAGCACGCCAACCAGGGCAATCTCGCGCTCATCGCGTTCGTGGCCCTGCTCAACGGCGCGGCCGAGGAGGTCTTCTTCCGCGGCGCGCTGTACTCGGCCATCGGCCGGCGCCGGCCGATCGTCCTGTCGGTGATCATCTACAGCATCGTCACGATCGCCACGGGCAATCCGATGCTCGTGTTCGCCGCCGTCCTCATGGGCACGGTGTTCGGGCTGCAGCGGCGGGCGTCGGGGGGCATCCTCGCGTCGATGCTCACCCACCTGACGTGGTCGGCGGTCATGCTGTTCGCGCTCCCGCCGATCATCGGCTCGCCCGGCTGAGTCAGCGCGTGGGCGGTGGGTCGAAGCGGACGGTGATCTCCTCGAAGCCCTTGGCCTGCTGGGCCTTCGCCTGCTGCGTGTAGCTGATCTCGTCGGCGGCGGTGAGGTCGACGTCGTCGGTGAACGGGGTAAGCAGCGCGCGCGGGTAGAGCTTGAGCGAGCGCACGGTGTTGTACTCGACGGCGAGCACGACGACGACCGACTCCAGGTAGATCCAGGCGAGCAGCCCGAGCACCAGGGCGAACACGCTGTCGACCTCGGTGGCCGTGCGCACGACCGACCCGACGTACATCGTCCCGACGTACTGCAGTGCCTGCCAGACGAGGGCCGCGCCCAGCGCGCCGGGCACGGTCTGGCGCAGGGTGATGGCCCGCGACGTCGCCAGCCGGAACCCCACCGTGAAGACGGTGAGGTTGATGGCGAACGTGCCGATCCCGATCGCGACCTTCGTCCAGATGCCGAACGCGTCGAACTTGGTCCCGAACGCGGCGAGGGCGGTGGTGCCGAGGATCGACAGCCCGAGCACCACCATCAGCAGCAGGCTGCGCAGCCGTCCGGTGATCGGGTTCGGCCGGCGGTTGCGCGGCACCCGCCAGATCGTGTTCATCGCGTTCTGGATCGCCTGCGCCGCGCCCAGGCCGCCGTAGACGGTGCCGAGGATGCCGATGGCGAGCCCGAGCCCGCTGCCGGACACCCCGTTCGGGTCCGACAGCTGCGTCCCCACGATCGGGAACTGCCCGAGGACCGAGTCGAAGAGCTCCCGCTGCAGGTGCCGGTCGCCGGCGAGGACGAAGTTGAGGATCGTCGACGACAGCAGCAGCAGCGGGACGAGCGAGACGAAGCCGTAGTAGGTGATGAGCGCGGCCAGGTAGGTGCCCTGGTCGTCGGCGAACTTGTAGACGACCGCGATGGGCAGGCCCGCGCGCGGGTGGGCACGCTGGAAGCGGTCGAGGCGCTCGATCGCCGACATCTCTCACCTGCTCGTCCGGTCGGGGCCAGGGCGGAAACGCCGGTAGGGCGAGATTACCGGCTGGCGGTGGTCTTCCCCGTCAGCCAGAGCAGCGCACCGGCCAGCGGCAGCACCGCGCCGTAGGCCGCCACCCCGCCCCATCCCGCGGTGTCGTGCAGCAGCCCCGCCGCGGCCGACGAGATCGCACCCCCGACGAAGACCGTGCTCATGTACACGGTCGTGACCCGGGAGCGGGCGTCCGGGCGCAGCGCGTAGATGACGTGCTGACTCATCACCTGATGGCACTGCACGGCGAGGTCGAGCAGCACCCCGGCGACCGCGAGCAGGACGACGCTGCCGTGCCCCAGGCCCGCGACCGTCATCGCCGCGGCCGCGAGCAGCAGCGCGACGAGACGGCCGGCACGCCCGTGCCCGTGGTCGGCGAGCCACCCGCCGAGCGGAGCGGCCGCGGCACCGGCGGCGCCGACGAGCGCGAACACCCCGATCGCCCCCTGGCCGAAGCCGTGCTCGTCGATCAGCTCGTAGGCGATCGCGGTCCAGAAGGCGCTGAACGCGCCGAACATGCAGGCCTGGCTGAGGGCGAGCCGGCGCAGCACCGGCTCCTCGCGTGCGATCCCGGCCACCGACGCGAGCAGGCTGCCGTACCCGGCCCGGTGATCGGGACGGCGGGTCGGCAGGATGCGGTGCAGCAGCACGCCCAACCCCACCGTGAGCACGGCGGAGACGACGTAGACCGCCCGCCAGCTCCATGCCTCGGCGAGCAGACTGGCCGCCGTCCTGGCGAGCAGGATGCCGAGGAGCAGCCCGCTCATCACCCGCCCGACGAAGCGGCCGCGTTCGGCCTCGGGCGCGAGGTGCGCGGCGAGCGGGACGAGCAGCTGGGCGACGACCGACGTCACCCCCACGAGGACGGCCACCGCGAGGAAGACGCCGAACACCGGCGACGCCGCGGCCAGCACGAGCGACAGCGCGGTGCCGACCAGCGTGCGGACGACAAGGGTCCGATTCTCGACCAGGTCACCGACCGGGACGACGAAGAGCAGGCCCAGCACGTAGCCCACCTGGGTGAGGGTCACGACCGCGGTCGCGGTGCCCTGGCCGACGCCGAAGCTGCCGGCGATCAGGTCGAGCAGCGGCTGGGCGTAGTACAGGTTCGCGACGGTGAGTCCGCATGCGGCGGCCAGGACCGCGCCGAGCACGCGCAGGTTCGGGGCGTCGTCCGGAGCGGGCCGGGTCGTCGCGGCGTCAGGGGCGTCGGAGGCGTCGGAGGCGTCGGAGGCGTCGAGCGCGTCGGTCACTACCTCGACGGTACTGCGGCGCGACGACGGCACCGGGCCCGCGCCGACAGGAGTGACGAGCGGAACGCGGCACCGCTGCGATCAGGCCGGTGCCCGGTAGGGACGGAAGAACTCGCGCAGCTCCGCGGCGTACGCCTCCGGCTGCTCGAACGGGGCGAAGTGCCCGCCGCGCGGCAGCTCGACGAGGCGCACCAGGTTTGTCGTCCGCTCCAACCAGGCGCGTGGCGGGTGCATGATGTCGGCGGGGAACAGCGCGAACCCGGACGGCACCTCCACGCGACGAGCCTGTTGGTGCGGCGAGATCGCCGCGTTCGCGTGATACATCCGCATCGACGAGCCGATCGAGCCGGTCAGCCAGAAGATCGTGACGTTCGTGAGGATCTCGTCCCGCGTGAAGCACCGCTCCACGTCCCCGTCGCAGTCGCTCCACGCGCGCAGTTTCTCGACGATCCAGGCGGCCAGACCGGCCGGCGAGTCGGTGAGGGCGGCGGCGGCCGTCTGCGGCTTGGTGCGGTGCATCGCGCCGTACGCGCCCTCGGTCGCGGCCCAGCGCGAGGCGGCGTCGAGGTACGCCTGCTCCTCGGCGGCGAGGTCGGCGACGTCGCCGGACCAGACCGGCGGACCGGCGTCGATCCGATGGACGGCCGCAACGCGGTCGGAGTGGTCGAGGGCGAGGAAGCGGGCGACCCCGCTGCCGATGTCGCCGCCCGCGGCGCCGAAGCGCGCGTACCCGAGCGTGCTCGCGAGCTCGGCCCACAGCCCCGCGACGGCGGCGCTGTCCAGCGGCTGGGCCGGGTGGTCGCTGTAGCCGTAGCCCGGCATGTCCGGGACGACGACGTCGAAGGCGTCGGCCGGGTCGGCGCCGTGCGCCCCGGGGTCGGTGAGCAGGTCGATCACCTTTGTGTACCGCCAGAACGAATCCGGCCAGCCGTGGCACAGCACGAGCGGCAGGGGGGCGGCGGCCGTCGCCGCCCGGGCGTGCACGAAGTGGATGCCGAGCCCGCCGACCTGGGCGCGGAAGCGAGGGAACCGCGCCAACGCCGCCTCCTGCGCCGGCCAGTCGAAGCCGTCCGCCCAGTACGCGACGAGCTCGCGCAGGTAGTCGGGATCGGTGCCGAGCGACCATCCGGCGTCCGCGGCGGCGTCGGGGAAGCGGGTGGCGCGCAGCCGGGCCCGCAGCTGCGCCAGCGCTTCGGACGAGGCACGCGCGGTGAACGGCTCGGGGCTCGACATGACCGAACCCTACGGCTGGAATGGCACCACACCGTTCCCGATCGAGAGGCAGCACATGACGCGCACCGAGGACGGCAGCGCGGGCGACGCGGACTACGGCGCGATCGGCACCGGCTACGCCGACCACCGGCGCCCCGATCCCCGCATCGCGGCGGCGGTCCTGACTGCGCTGGGCGACGCCCGCACGGTGCTCAACGTCGGCGCGGGCGCCGGGTCCTACGAACCCGCGGACCGCGAGGTCGTCGCCGTCGAACCGTCCCGCGCGATGCGCGCGCAGCGGCCGGCGCACCTGCCCGCGGCGATCGACGCGGTGGCCGAGGAGCTGCCGTTTCCCGACGGCGCCTTCGACGCGGCCATGACCACCTTCAGCGTCCACCAGTGGAGCGATCCCGCCCGCGGCCTCGCGGAGCTCCGGCGGGTGAGCACCGGGCCGGTCGTCGTCCTCACCTGCGATCCCGCGCTGGTCGAGCGGTACTGGCTCGCCGACTACGCCCCGGACGTGCTGGCCACTGAGGCACGGCGGTACCCGGCCCTGCGCTCGGTGACCGACGCGCTCGGCGGCGCGGTCGCGATCGAGTACGTGCCCGTCCCCCTCGACTGCCGCGACGGCTTCAACGAGGCGTACTACGGCCGTCCCGAGCGGCTGCTCGACCCCGCCGCCCGGCGCTCCTGCTCGGCCTGGAGCTTCGTCGCCGCGGACGTGGCGGCGGGCTACGTCGACGCGCTCGCGACCGCGCTCGCCGACGGGTCGTGGGACGCCGCGCACGGGCACCTGCGCACCCGGCCCAGCTACGCCGGCTCGCTGGCGCTCGTGGTGAGCCGCTGACCGGCCGCCACGAAAACCGGTTCGTTCCCGTGACAGCGTGGACGGGTGCTCCCCTTCTCCCAGGTCGACGTGTTCAGCGACGAGTTCCTGCTCGGCAACCCGGTGGCCGTCGTGCACGACGCGGACTCCCTCGCCGACGACCAGCTCGCCGCCTTCGCGCGCTGGACGAACCTCAGCGAGACGACGTTCCTACTGCGCCCCACCGATCCCGCGGCCGACTACCGGCTGCGCATCTTCACGACGGCGCGCGAACTGCCCTTCGCCGGGCACCCGACGCTGGGTTCGGCGCGCGCCTGGCTCGCGGCGGGCGGCACCCCGGCCCGCGACGGCGAGCTGGTGCAGCAGTGCGGCGCGGGGCTGGTGCGGCTGCGCCGCGACGGCGACCGGCTCGCGTTCGCGGCCCCGCCACTGCTGCGCGGCGGTCCCGTCGACGACGCGGACGTCGCTGCGGTCGCCGCGGCCGTCGGTGTCGACCGGGCCGAGGTGGTCGACGCCCAGTGGTGCGACAACGGGCCTGGCTGGGTCGCGCTGCTGCTGCGCGACGCCGAGCGGGTGCTGTCGCTGCGGCCCGACGCGACCCGGTTCGGCCGCTTCCCCGACATCGGTGTGGTCGGCCCGTACCCGGACGCCGGACCGGACGAGCCCGCCTTCGAGGTGCGTGCCTTCCTCGCGAACGACGCGTCCGGCGAGGACCCGGTGACCGGCAGTCTCAACGCCGCGCTCGCCCAGTGGCTCGTCCCGGCCGGGCACGCGCCGGATCGGTACGTGGCGAGCCAGGGCACCCGGCTCGGCCGCCGCGGCCGAGTGCACGTCGTCTGCGAGGGCGGGGAGATCTGGGTCGGCGGTGACACCGTCGTCGGCGTGCGCGGCGAGGTCGCGCTCGGCTGACGTGCACCCGGCGCGCGGTCGGTCGCCGTCGCGCTCAGAACGTCTTGTGCAGGGCGAGTGGGTAGACCGGGCCGGCGCCGTGCTCGCGCAGCAGTGCCGCGGCGACGGTGAAGGTGAAGCCGCTGCGGGTGGTGTCGTCGAGCAGCAGCACCGGGCCGGGCGGGACCTCGCCGTCGACCGAGAGCCGCGCGAGGGCACCGGCCGCGGAGTCGACGTTGGTGGCGGCGTCGCGCTGGGAGCCCGGGCCGTCGGCCCGTAGCGGCGTGGCGACGGCCATGCGACCCAGCTCGGCCAGCCGCCGGGCGGCGTCGGCGAGCAGCGCGGGCCGGGTGCGCGACGGCACCCAGGTGACCCACGTGGGCCGCCCGGCCGGCCACCCCCAGCGCGACAGGGTGGCGACGAGCCCGTCGAACAGCTCCTGCGACATCGGCTCGTCGGCGGCGAAGGCGGCCGCCACCGCACCCGACCAGGCCGGGTCCTCGGCCACCGCGAGCGCCCGGCCGGCCTCGGCGCGGGCCGACTCGGTGATCTTGCCGCGCCGGGCCGGCGCACCCGAGCCGTCCCGCGGCAGACCCGATGGCCACATCTTGCGCGGTTCGAGCACGGTGGTCTGCGAGCGCAGGTGCGTGACCGCGGCCCGCACCGTCTCCGGCGACGGGGACGTGCCGGGAGCGGGCAGCCGGCCGGTGCACACCGCGCACCGCCCGCAGTCGCTGCCGGTCGTGTCGTCGAGCTCGTGGCGCAGCTGCTGCATCAGGCACGTGTCGGCGCGCTCGTAGGCCAGCATCGCGGCCTGCTCCCGCTTGCGGGCGGCGGCGATGCCGGCGTAGCGCTCACCGTCGTAGCGCCACTCGCGGCCGGTGGCGACCCAGCCGCCGTCGGCGCGCTCGACCGCGCCCTCGACGTCGAGCACCTTGAGCAGGGTCTCGAGCCGGCCGCGCCGCAGGCCGGAGTCGGCCTCGATACGCGGCAGCGTCGTCGGCCCGTCGGCGACCACGTCGAGCACGCGACGGACACGGTCCTCGGCGGGGAACGCGGTGGAGTCGAAGTAGGCCCAGATCCTGGTGTCGGCCGCGGTGGGCAGCAGCACCGCCTGCGCCACGTCGAGCGCGCGCCCGGCCCGGCCCACCTGCTGGTAGTAGGAGATCGGGGACGCCGGCGCCCCGAGGTTGACCACGAAGCCGAGCGTGGGGTGGTCGAGCCCCATGCCCAGGCTCGACGTCGCGACGACGGCCCGCAGCTCGTGGGCGAGCAGCCGCCGCTCGATCTCGGCCCGCTCCTCGGGCGGTGTGGCGGACGAGTACGGCGCGACCGCGTGACCGCGGTCGCGCAGGAAGTCCGCGAGCTGGGTCGTGCCGGCGACGGTCAGCGTGTAGATCAGCCCCGAGCCGGGCAGGTCGTCACCGGTCAGCGCGTCGGCGATCCAGGCGTAGGCGGTGGCGACGTCCGGCGTGTCGATCACCGAGAGCGCGAGGCTCTCGCGGTCGAGCGAGCCGCGCAGCGTGAGGGTGTCGGTGCCCAGCTGCGCCGCGACGTCGGCGGTGACCCGGTCGTTCGCCGTGGCGGTCGTGGCGAGCACGGGCGTGCCCTCGGGCAGCCCCGCCAGGACGTCCCTGATGCGCCGGTAGTCGGCCCGGAAGTCCGATCCCCAGTCCGAGACGCAGTGCGCCTCGTCGACGACCAGCATGCCGATGCGCGCGGCCAGGTGCGGCAGCACCCGCTGCCGGAATCCGAACGAGTTCAACCGCTCGGGCGAGATGAGCAGGACGTCGACCTCGTCGGCGGCGATCTGCGCCTCGATCGCGGGCCAGTCGTCGATGTTGGCGCTGTTGAGGGTGACCGCTCGCAGCCCCGACCGCTCGGCGGCGGCCACCTGGTCGCGCATGAGGGCGAGCAGCGGGGAGATGACGAGCGTGGGCCCGAAGCCCTGCGCCCGGCGCAGCCCGGCCGCGATCCAGTACACCGCCGACTTGCCCCAGCCGGTGCGCTGGATGACGACCGCCTTGCGCCGGCGCGCGACCAGCGCCTCGATGGCGCGCCACTGGTCGTCGCGCAGGTGGGCGCTCGGGCCGGCGAGGCGGACGAGGTGCTCCTGCGCGGCGGAGCGCAGGTCGACGGTGGCGGTCATGGGGCCATGGTGCCCAAGGGGGCCGACAACCCGGGCGGGGCTGTGGACATCCCGCGCAGGCAGGCTGTGGATATCGTCAGGCCGTCTGGCGCACGGCCCCTGTACCGGGCACAGTGGGTAGTACTTGGCGGGCTCAAACCCTTGTCGGCCAACTGGACCTCCAGGAGGCCGGCCGTGAGCCTTGCCCTACCCGTCCGCCGCGGCAGCGACTTCGCCGCGCTGAGCCGGCAGATCCGCGACGCGCACCTCCTAGACCGTCGCCGCGTCAGCTACACGATCCGCATCGCCGGCACGCTGCTGGCCTACGTCGCCGTCTGGGCCGCGTTCGTCGTGGTGGGACGGAGCTGGTTCCAGCCGATCGTCGCCGCCGTCATGGGCCTCGTCTTCACCCAGGTCGCGTTCCTCGGCCACGACGGCGGCCACCAGCAGGTGTGGCGCTCACGGCGGGCGAACGACCTGCTCGGCATCGTGGCCGGGGATCTGCTGACCGGCCTGAGCTACGGCTGGTGGGTCGACAAGCACAACCGGCACCACGCCAAGCCCAACCACGAGGGCCACGACCCGGACATCGGCGAGGGCGTCCTCGCCTTCACGACCGAGCAGGCGGCGAACCGCACCGGCGCCTTCGCGCGGTTCGTCACCCGCAACCAGGCCTACCTGTTCTTCCCGCTGCTGACGCTGGAGGGCCTCAACCTGCACGTCTCGAGCGTCGCCTCGCTGCGCCGCCGGCCCGCCGGCAGGTACCGGCGTCTCGAGATCGTCCTGTTCGCGCTGCACGTGCTCGGGTACGCGGGCGCGGTGCTGTGGGTGGTGGGCCCCCTCTACGCGCTCGTCTTCGTCGGTGTCCAGCAGGCCGTCTTCGGCCTCTACATGGGCTGCTCGTTCGCGCCCAACCACAAGGGGATGCCCGTCATCGCCCCCGGCGTCAAGATCGACTTCCTGCGACGTCAGGTGCTGACGTCACGCAACGTGCGGGGCGGCCGCGTCACCGACTTCGTGCTGGGCGGCCTGAACTACCAGGTCGAGCACCACCTGTTCCCCAACATGCCGCGCCCCAACCTGCGCCATGCGCAGCACCTCGTCCGCTCGTTCTGCGCGCACCACGAGATCCCCTACACCGAGACCTCACTGCTCGCCTCCTACGGCGCTGCCCTGCGCGCCCTGCACGAATTGGGCGCCCCCCTGCGCACCGGCATTCCGGGCGTTTCACCGGCGTGACCCTAGCCACGGACGGGTGTTTCGCTGTTATGCTCGCCGCGGTCTTCACGTACTGCCCGTCGACGTAATCCACGACCGCCGGACCAGTGCAGCGCATCGTGTCTTCCACCGTGGCAGGCAAGTTGAGCGGACCGGGACAGCGCGAGGTGCGCTGTCTCCCCGTAGATCGGTGAAAGGCAGTACGGAATGACGCAGGGCACTGTGAAGTGGTTCAACTCGGAAAAGGGCTATGGCTTCATCGCCCCCGACGACGGCGGCGCGGACGTCTTCGTCCACTTCTCCGGCATCACCGGCGACGGCTACAAGAGCCTCGAGGACAACCAGCGGGTCGAGTTCGAGGTCACGCAGGGCCAGAAGGGCCCGCAGGCCCAGAACGTCCACGCGGTCTGACTCACCTCGCGTCGCGCGAACCCGCCCCGTACCCGCCCAGGGTGCGGGGCGGTTCTGCTTCTGCCGCCGCCGCGCGTCAGGCGCGTGTGTACAGCTCGGCCGGCCGCCCACGCCCGCCGACGCTGACCTCGCCGGTCGACGCGAGCGAGGGTTCCATGGCCCGGCGGAACGTGTCGCGCTGCAGCTCGTAGCCGGCCACCGACTCGTGCACCTGGCGCAGCTCGCGCAGGGTGAAGGACTCGGGCAGGAACCCGTCGGGATCCGGCGCGTAGAGATAGCGGTCGCGAAGATCCGCCACCGCCCGGGCGACGATGTCGCCGTGGCCGTACGGCAGGCGCCCCGGCGAGTCGGCCGAGACCAGTCGGGTCGCGTCCGCCCGTCCCTCGAGTCCCTCGAGCGGGCATGCGTCGACGTGCGCGACGGACAGCACCCACCCGCGGTCGTCCCGGTCGGGAGCGTCGAAGACCTGCAGTTGCCGGGGCGAGAGCCCGGTGACGCCGGCCTTCGCCGCCAGCGCGCGGAGCGCGGCCTCGGCCAGCCGCTCGCCGTCGCGCAGGAAGGTGCCCGGCAGCACCCAGCCCGTCTCGCCCACCCGCCGGACCTCGAGCACCGACAGCGCGTACCCGTCGTCGGCCGGGACGAGCGTGAGCAGGGCGACGTCGACGGCCACCGACGGTCGGGGATAGTCGAGCAACGTCCGACCGCTCTCGTCGCGGAAGGTCCTGCGCCGCTTGCCGGTCTGTGCCGATCCCGCTCTCGCCATTAGCGCAGTATCACGCAAATGCTCGGGAGAGTGAAGGAGCGACGCGCCCCGCGTCGCGGGAAAGGTCAGTCCGGCGTCTGCGTCGACTCATGCTTGGTCCCCTCCGGATCCTCGGTGCGGGCGTCGGAGTCTTCCAGGATGATCTCCGCCTCGCGTTCCGGGTCGTCGCTGCCGGCGGCGCGTTCCTCGGGCAGCAGGTCGGTCGCCCGCTGGTCGACGCGGTCGGGATCCGGGCTCTCGGTCATGTCGCCGTGGTACCCAGACCGCCCGCGCGTTGCACCCTGGTTCCCCACGCTTCGTCCGCACCCCCGATGATGGACGGGTGCCGGAGTACTTCCCCGCCCCGTCGGCCGACTGCCCGACCTTCGACGGCGACACCGAGTGGGCACCCATCGTCGACGGCGTCGCCTACTTCGCCGAGCTCGACGAGGTCCTGACCGGCCTCGAGCGCGGTGACGAGGTCCTGATCGCCGGGCTCGAGCTCGACGCCGATCTCGACCTGACGGGGCGACCGCACGGCGCGGACGGGCGCACCACGCTCGTCGACCGCCTCGTCGCGGCCGGGGCGGCCGGGGTCGACGTCCGCATCCTGCTCGCCGGCAAGCTGTCGGCCTTCGTGCTCCCCCTCCCGGGCCTCGCGAACTTCCGGGCCAACGCCGCGCTCTGCCACCGGGTCAACGGGTCCCCCGGGCTGGCCGGGCACGCGCTGGTCGACTACTCCGGCCCGCTCCTCGGGTCCAACCACCAGAAGACGGTCGTGGTGACGCGCCGCGGCGAGGTGACGGCCTTCGTGGGGGGGATCGACCTCGTCCAGGAGCGCTTCGACCACGAGCCGCACACCACCCTGCGTCTGAAGGGCGACCGGTGGGGCTGGCACGACACCGCGGTCCGGCTGCGCGGGCCGGCGGCGGCGCGTGCGCACGACGTGTTCCTGCGCCGCTGGCACGAGGCGGCCGGCCTGCCGACCCGGGCATGGGTCCGCCGGTCGGTGAACCCACCCGCGGCCCCGACGCCCGCCGCCGCCGGCGACCAGAAGCCGGTCGCCGCCGACCACACCTCGGTGCGGGTGCTGCGCTCGATCTCGAACCGCAAGCTGGACTCGGTCCTGCCGTGGCGGCGGGTGCGGTGGGACGCCCTGCCGCCGACGGGCGTGCAGGAGATCTTCGAGACGCTGACGGCGGCGATCGCGGCCGCGCGCCGCTACGTCTACATCGAGGACCAGTACCTCGCCGAGTACACCGCCGGCGCGCAGCGCCGCTTCGAGCTCTATCCCTACCTGCGCGATGCCGCTGCCCGTGGTGTCAAGGTCGTGCTCGTCGGGTCGGGCACCCGCGATCCCGACGACCCGGGCCTGAACCTGCGGCCCATCAACTCCTCGGTGAACCGCGACATCCGCAGCAAGATCCTCAGACGGCTCGACCCCGAGCGGCGCGGGAACGTCGCCGTCTACCGCGTCGAGCACGTCACCATGCACAGCAAGCTCACGCTGATCGACGACGTCTTCGCCAACATCGGATCGGCCAACCTGTTCAGCCGGTCGATGTCCGGTGTGGACGCCGAGATCAGCGCCGCCGTCGAGACGTCGACGCCGGCCGTGCGCGACCTGCGGGTCCGGGTGTGGGCCGAGCACCTGCGGGCGCCGCTGTCCGCCGAGCTCGCGGCCGAGCTGGGCGATCTCGACCTCGCGCTCGGCATCTGGGACCCCGCCTGGCTGCCCGCCGACCGCCCGGCCACCACCTGGCGCACCACCGGCGAACCGGCCTCCTTCGCCCCCGTCGAGACGGTCCTGCGGCGCGTCGACACCCGCTGAGCCGCCCGCCCCCTCCGGGGGCACGTGTCGCCCACGCTTCCGACGGTGTCGGCCGTGTTTCCGATGTCGAACCTGCCCGATCGCGGTGTGCGATCGGGTGCGTCGAGGTCATTACCGTCCCCTCGTCGCGCGACCCATGCTGTGCCTCCGACCGACAAGCAGGGGGAAGCAGCGATGGGGCAACAGCCGACGAACGGCGACAGCGGCCCGCAGGACCACGGCGAGCCGGTGGTGCCCGTCATCGACATCGGGGCACTCGTCGCGGGCGACGCCGCCGGAACCGCGACGGCCGTGGCGCAGATCGACCACGCCTGCCGCGAGATCGGCTTCTTCCAGATCACCGGGCACGGCGTGGACCCCGAGCTCGTCGAGACGATGTACACGACGTCGCGCCGGTTCTTCGACCTGCCGCTGCCCGCCAAGCGCGGCGTGGCCCAGCCCAACCCGGAGACCATTCGCGGCTACTGCGCCGTCGGCGAGCAGTCGTTCGCGTACAGCGACGGCATCGAGACACCGCGCGACCTGCACGAGAAGTTCGACGTCGGCCCGGTGGACGTCCCGGCCGACGACCCCTACTACGCGCCCGAGCACGCCGGCGCGCACTTCCTGCCCAACCAGTGGCCGGCCGAGCCGAGCGGCATGGAGCAGGTGTGGACCGACTACTTCCACGCCATGAACGACCTCTGCCGGCTCCTCATGAGCGCCTTCGCGAGAGCGCTGGACCTGCCCGCCGACTTCTTCGCCGACAAGATCGACAAGGACATCAGCATGCTGCGGGCGATCAACTACCCGCACAGCGACCAGCCCCCGCTGCCGGGCCAGCTGCGTGCCGGTGCGCACACCGACTACGGCAGCCTCACCATCGTGCGCCAGGAGGAGGCGCCGGGCGGCCTGCAGGTGTTCACGCAGGACGGTGACTGGCTGCGCGTCCCCGTCGTCCCCGGCGCGTTCGTGGTGAACATCGGCGACCTCATGGCGCAGTGGACCAACGACCTGTGGATCTCGACCCGGCACCGGGTCGCGAACCCGCCGGCCGGCACCGGCGACACGCGCCGCATGTCGCTCGTCTTCTTCCACCAGCCGAACTACGACGCGATGGTCGAGTGCCTGCCGAGCTGCCTCTCTGCCGGCGAGCAGCCGCGTTACGAGCCGATCGCGTCCGGCGACCACCTGATGAACAAGTTCGTCAAGACGATCTCGGTCGAGCCCGCCGCCGGTCTGGCCTCGACCGTGACCCCCGCAGGTGCCGGTGGCTGAGGACCCCGGACCGCCGGATTCGTTCGTCGTCGAACTCGCCCGCAGCGGCCGGCAGGTGCGCGTGGCGGCCGACACCACGATCCTGCAGGCCCTGCTCGCGGTGGAACCGGTCGACTTCCAGTGCCTGCGCGGTGAGTGCGGCACGTGCGTCCAGCGCGTCGTCGCGGGCACCCCCGCGCATCGCGACACCGTCCTCAGCCCCCGCGCGAAGGCGGCGAACAAGCGGATCGCCATCTGCGTGAGCCGGTCACGGACGCCCGTCCTGGTGCTCGACCTGTGAGCGCCGCCCTGGCGACGACCGTCGAGCCCGAGGTACCGGCCCTGGCCGTCCACGGCCTCGGCATGGCGTTCCCCGGCGTGCGTGCGCTGCACGACGTCAGCCTGGAGGTCGCGCCCGGCCAGGTGCACGCCCTGCTCGGGGAGAACGGCGCTGGCAAGTCGACGCTGATCAAGATCGTGACGGGCGTGCAGCGCCCGCACGCCGGCACGGTCACCATCGCCGGTCGACCGCTGCGCACGTTCACGCCGCGGGCGGCGCAGCACCTCGGCGTACGCGTCGTGCACCAGGAGCGGCAGATCGCCCCCGACCTCTCGGTCGCCCACAACATCCTGATGGACGACCTCCCGGGTGGGTTCGGCGTCGTACGCGGCCGGCGTCTCGTCGCCCGGGCACAGGAGGAGCTGGACCGGCTCGACATCGCCATCTCCGCCGCTCGCCCGGCGGCCGGGCTCACCGCCGCCGAGCAGCAGCTCGTCGAGCTGGTGCGGGCCGTCCACCGCCGCGCGCCCCTCGTCATCATGGACGAGCCGACCGCGTCGCTGCGCCGCGGCGAGGTCGACGTCCTCTTCGCGGTGATCCGCGCCCTCCGGCGCGAGGGGACGGCGCTGCTCTACATCTCGCACCACCTGCACGAGGTGTTCGAGATCGCCGACGTCGCGACGGTGCTGCGCAACGGTGCCCGGGTCGGGCACTTCCGCGTCGCCGACACCACGCCCGACGAGCTCGTCGGCGCGATGTTCGACCGCAGCGTCGCGCACGTCCGGCTGCCGCGGCCCGAACGCGACACCAGCCACGTCGCCGCGCGGGCCACGGCGGTCGCGCGGCCGCCGGTGCTCGCCCCGACCGACGTCCCAGTGCATCGCGGCGAGATCGTCGCGCTGTGCGGCGGGGCGGGCTCCGGGGCCTCGGACCTGGCCACGATCCTGGCGGGCGCGCAGGCGCCCACCTCGGGGCGACTGGAGCTGGGCGACGGGCCGGGGGGCGACCGCGTCCGCGGCCGCAGCCGGGCGGCGCGGGCCGGGGTCGGCTTCGTCCCGGCCGACCGCAAGGCCGACGCCCTGCTGCTGGACCGCCCGATCGTGGAGAACGTCATCCTGTCGCGGCGCGGCCGGGGCACCGCCCTCTACCGTCCACGCGCCGTGCTGCGGCTGGTGCGCGATGCGCTGCGACGCGGCCGGGTCAAGGCCGACGATCCGCGCCGCACGGTCGCCACCCTGAGCGGCGGAAACCAGCAGCGCGTCGTCCTCGCGCGATGGCTGCTCGCCGGTTGCCGGCTGCTCGTGCTGGACCAACCGACCGCCGGCGTCGACATCGCCTCGAAGTTCGAGATCTACCAGCAGCTGCTCGACCTTGCCGCGGACGGCCTGGCGATCCTGTTCGTGTCGAGTGACTACGAGGAGATCAGCTGCCTTGCCGATCGTGTGCTGGTCATGCGCGACGGCGTGGTGACGGCCGAGCTCGACGGCGCGACGGCCACGCCCGACCTGCTGTACCAGCTCGAGATGGGCCAGCAGCCGCCCCAGTCCACGAAAGGCACGGCATGACCGAGACCCGCTCCCCCGTCGCCCTGGCCAAGCCCGCCGCGGCGCCTGCCGCCGGTGCGGACCCGGCACGCCGGCCCCGTACCCGGCGCCAGTCGACCACGATCACCTTCGTCCGGACGGCGATCCCCCTCGTCCTCGCCGTCGCCGCGCTGTCGCTCTACTCCAACAGTCGCAACCCCGAGTTCCTCACCTGGAACAACTACGACAACATCCTGTCGCAGGTCTCGGTCCTGGGGATCCTGGCCGCGGGCCAGACGTTCCTGATCATCGGCGGCCAGCTCGACCTGTCGGTCGGCAGCATGGTCTCGTTCGTGGCGGTCGTCGCGGCGACGCTATTCGACGACGGCTGGTCGACACCGGCCGTGCTCGCCGTCTGCCTCGGCATGTCGACCGCCGTCGGCGTCCTTTACGGTCTGATCGTCGCCTACCTGCGGGTGCCGCCGTTCATCCTCACGCTCGGTGGGCTGAGCGTCTTCGCGTCGGCTGCGCTCATCCTCTCCGACAATCACCCCATCAGCGTGCTGTCCGGGCTGGAGACCCTGGGTTTCGGCGAGTGGCACGGTGTGCGGGCCCCCGCGCTGACCCTGCTGCTCGTCCTCGTGGCCACCGGGCTGCTGCTGCACTTCACGCGCTTCGGCCGCAACACCTTCGCGCTCGGGTCGTCGCCGCAGGCGTCGTTCTTCGCCGGCCTGCCCTCGCGACGGCTGACCGTCGAGCTGTTCGCGCTCAACGGCGTGCTGACGGGCCTTGCCGGGCTCGTGATGATGGCGCGGCTCGCCTCCGGCGACCCGCACTCGGGCGAGGGCCTCGAGCTCAACACCATCGCCGTGACCGTGCTCGGCGGCGCGGCCCTCGCTGGCGGCCGCGGCAACATGATCGGCACCTTCCTCGGCACGATGGTCTACGGCACGGTCAGCGCCGCACTCACCTTCCTGCAGGTGCCCGGTGCCTACCAGAGCCTGGTGTCCGGCGGCATCCTCATCTTCGCCGTGCTCGCCACCGCCGCCGCCGACCTGCGGGCCGGCCGGGTCGCGACCGGCGCCGGTCTCGGCGGCGCGGTCTCCGGCGTGCTCGGCCGCGTGCTCACCCGTCCTGGCCGGTCATCGGCCGCGAGGACCGACGCCGGGGCCGACCCCGGCTGATCGGCGCCGAGCGGGCACCCCGCCGGTCGACCCACCACGCCACCACCACCCGGTCCGTCCCCACCCGGACCGGCACCTCGGGCAGCGCCGCCCACCGCCGCATCGAACCCGTCCCGACCCGAGGAGTCCGCATGTCCCGCCGCCCGTCACCGCACCCCGGTTCCGTCACGCCGACCGCCGCGCTCACCGACCTCGAACCCGACCGACGCACCTTCCTGCGCGGTATCGGCGGCGTCGCCGCCCTCCTCGCCGTCGGGGGTGCCGCGACCGCCTGCTCCTCGTCGTCGGACTCCTCGGGGTCGACGTCGTCGGGCTCGGGCGGCGCGGGTGGGAACGCGGGTGCCGGCAAGACGATCGGCATCTCCCTCAACGGCATCAACGCCTACTCCACCTATGTGGCGGAGGGTGTGATGGCCGCGCTCGCCGGGACGAAGTACAAGGTCGTCGGCGTGCAGAACAACTTCAACTCCACCACGGAGCTGTCGAACATCCAGAACCTGCTCACGCAGGGCATCGACGGGCTGGTCGTGCTGCCCGCCGACGCGACCACGATCGGCAAGGCGGCGCAGCTGTGCTCGCAGCAGGGAGTTCCCGTCGGCAACGCGTTGTGGCCGGGCAAGAGCGCCGCCGACAAGTACTACACCGGCGTCGCCGACCTCGACTCCGTCGCGGGCGGCAAGCTGATCGGTGAGTACCTCAAGAAGAACGCCAAGCCGGGCAAGGTCATCGTCGTGCAGGGCATCGTCGGGCAGGGCTTCTCGGAGAAGATCGACGAGGGACTGAACGCCTCGCTCGCCGGCAGCGGCTTCACGGTCGCGGTGCGGCAGCAGGCGTTCTTCGACCGCAACAAGGCGACCGGCGTGGTGGAGTCCGGCCTGCAGGCCCACCCGGACACCACCGCGATCGTGGCGTACTCCGCGTCGATGTCCGACGGCATCGCCTCGTATCTCAAGTCGAAGAAGATCACCGACCTCACGCACGTCTCGAGCGACGGCGACGACGAGCTGTTCACCTGGCTCGGCACGCCCTACCTGCAGGCGAACCGCTACTACTCGGCGGCGCAGACCGGATCGGCCGTGGCCAAGGCGGTCCGCGCCAAGATCGAGGGCGGCTCGGCGACGTTCGACAACCCCATCACCCAGGCGATGATCACCAAGTCGACGGCGACGGCGGCCGTGAAGGCCAACCCGTACCGCTACAAGACCTACGCCGGCAAGGTGAAGTTCTGAGCGCGCCGGCCGTCTCGCTGTCGTTCGCGAGCGTCTTCGCCGCAGACATCGTCGGTCTCGCCGACTACTACCGGGACGTCTTCGGGCTCGCGGCGGTCGCCGGCCTCGACTCACCGCACTTCCGCGGGTTGTGGGTGGGCCCGGTCGTGCTCGGCTTCAGCGCCCACACGGCGTACGACTTGCTCGCCCTCGAACCGCCGTCCCACGGCCGTGACGGCGTGGTGTCGTTCCTGACCTTCGAGTGCGCGACCGAACCGGAGGTCGCGACCCGCTTCGCGACGGCGGTGAGTCGCGGTGGGACGGCCGTCCAGGAGCCGCACCGGACCTACTATGGGGCGTGGCAGGCGGTCGTCCGGGATCCCGAGGGAAACGTGTTCCGGATCAACCACCTCCCTCTCGCACCGGGCTGACCGGCGTGCGGCGTCCCCGGTCAGGCCCGACCGAAGGTCGTCTGCCGCACGTACTTGTGCCGCAGATGGTCGCCGGCGGTCAGCCGGGGCGCCGCCGCGGCGCGGTCATGGCTCAGCAGCGACGGCAGGACGTCGACCTCGACGTCGTAGTTCGGGTGCTGGTAGAACGCGAAGGCGAGCCGCGACGCGTCCGACGCGAGACCGCGCGGCGGGTTCACCACGCGGTGCAGCGTCGCGGGCCACACGTCGGCGGTCCACTCGGCCAACAGGTCACCGACGCCGACGACGAGTCGCCCGGGGGTGGTCGTCACCGACACCCAGCCGCCGTCTCGTTCCAGTACCTGCAGGCCGCCCGGGGCGTCCTCGCCGGTGACGACGGTGAAGGCGCCGTAGTCGGTGTGCGCACCGGCGCGCAGCTGCCCGGCCAGGGGCGGCTCGTGCTGATGCGGGTAGTGCAGCGCCCGCAACATGCTGATCGAACGATCGATCTTGTCGGCGAACCACGTGTCGGGCAGCTCGAAGGAGAGCGCGGTGAGCCGCATCAGGATCGCGCACACGCGGTCGAGATGTTGCCAGTACCCCTCCCACGCCGGACGCAGCTCGCGAGGACGAACCGGCCAGAGGTTCGGCGCCAGGTGCGGCCCGGAGCGCGCCGGGTCGTAGTACGGATCGGCGGCGTCGACGTGCGGACGCCCCATGTCCAGCTTCTCCTTGAGATCGGCCGGCGACTCCTCGTCGAGGGAATAGGCGATACCTTCGCTCCCGGCCGGCGACCACCCCCGCACCTGGTCAGGCGCCGGCTGCGCCACGGCGGCCTTCTCGACCGCGGGCAGCGCGAAGAACTCGCGGGTGAGCCTGAACAGCTCGACGACGTCCTCGCGCGGGATGCCGTGGCCGACCACCTCGAACAAGCCGACGTGACGGCAGGCGAGGTCCAGCTGTTCGGCCTGGGCGGCCTCCGCGGCGTCGCCGACGGCCGCCACGTCCACCACGGGCAGGCTGTGCACGGCGTTCATTCTCGGTCGCGCCGGCGCCGCCCGCCAGCCGGTCCGCGGCGGCACGCGGCGCGCACCCACCCGGCGGGCAGGCGCCGGTGAGCCGGCTCGCGCGAATCGCGGCCGAAGCCGACCTCGTCGTCCTGGCCCCGTCGAGCCTGCCGCCGCCGTCGGCCGTCCACCTCCTGGACGCCGAGGGCCGGCCGGCCCGTGCCGAGCGGATCCCTCCGGCCGCGCTGGTGGTGCTCGACCGGACGGCCGCGGCCCGCGACACCGCGCAGCCGCTGGACCTCGTCGTCGGCCGTGTCGCGCACCGGCTGCGCCCCGCCGTCATCGTGGTGGCGTCCGTCGAGCCGCCACCGCGGACCCTGCCCGCCGGCGTCGCCTCGGTCGTGTGCGAAGCGGGCTGCGGATTGCTGTGGACGGGACCCGGCGCCACCACCGACGTCGCCGCCCTCGCGACACGGATGCGGACGACGCTGGCCGCCGAGACGGAGCGCCGGCCGGCCGACCCGGAGCTCGTCGCGGCCGCCCTGGACGGCGACCTCGACCTCGCGCCGTTGCTGGAACGACTGGCCGTGCGGCTGGACGCCTGCGTCGCAGTCACCGACCGCGGGACGACCGTCCTCGAGGCCGGTGCCGACCGGGGTGGCCCCCATGAGGTCCGTTACGAGCTCGACCACGCGACCGCGCGTGGCACGGAGCTGGCGGTCGACCGCCGCGAGCCGATCGACGACTGCGTCCGCGACGCCCTCGTGCCGGTGGCGCGCATCGTGTCGTTGTCGTGGCGCGTCCACCGGGCGGACCGCGAGGCCGCCGAACCGGCCCGCGCCCAGCTCGCGCTCATCCTGGGCGACGACCTGCAGGCACGGGAGGCCGCGCTGCGCCGTAGCCGGCGGCTGCAGCTGTTCCCACGGCGCCGGATGGTCGTCGCCGTGATCGAGCCGTTCGCGCAGTCGGTGGGCCCCACCGGCCTGCGCCGTCTCGCCGCGCAGCTCGAGCCAGCCGCGACGCGGGCGGACCCGCGGTCGACCATGCTCGTCTGGGACGGCGGCGTCGTCCTGCTGCTCGACGCCGTCACCGACCTCGACGCGCTCGTCCGGGGCTTCCGCCGCGCCGCCTCGCTGCCGCTGTCGACAGGAGTCAGTCGCGTGGTGTCCGATGCGCGCAGCCTGCCCGGCGCGCACCGCGAGGCCGCCCGCGCCGCAACGATCGGTCGGCGGCTCGGCGCCGCGAACGACGTCACCCGCTACGAGCAGCTCGGCATGCTGCGGCTGCTCTACCAGCTGCCCGAGCACGAACGCCGTGCATTCGTCGCGGAGACGCTCGGCCCGGTCGCCGGTGACGATGCCGAGGCCGCGGAGTCACGCCGGTTGCTGCGCGCGCTCCGGGCTGCTCAGGGCAATCTCGCTGATGCGGCCCGGCGGCTGTTCGTGCACCGCAACACGCTGCGGCAGCGGCTGACGAAACTCGAGTCGGCCATCGGCCCGTTCCTGGACCAGCCCGACCGACAGCTCGCGGTCTACGCCGCGCTCGAGCTGCACCGCCTCGACGACGACCGCTCCGACGGCGGATGATCGACGCGCCGCTCAACCGGCGTGGGGCGCGGCGAGGTCGGGGCGGGCCAGCGTCTCGCGCGCGAGCAGCGCGAAGTGCAGGCCGAGCACCACGTCGGGGTCGGCGAGGTCGACGCCGAGGATGCGCTCGAGCTTGCGCAGCCGGTCGTAGAGCGAGGCGCGGGAGACGAACAGCGCGGCCGCCGTGTCGGTCTTGCTGGCGCCGGTGCGGCAGTACGCCGTGAGGACGTCGAGCAGCCGGTCGGCGTCGGCCCGGTCGAGCAGGGGGCGCAGCTCGCGCTCCACGTAGTCGCGCAGCGAGGGGTGATCGCGCAACTGGTGCACGAGGCCCTGCAGCCGCAGGTCCGGCGAGCGGAACCAGCCGGCGCGGGGCGGGAGCGTGGCGGCCGTGTCGGCGACGCGGACGGCCTCGCGCAGCGTGGCGGCCGCGGACGGCGCACCGCTCGTCGTCGTGCCCACGCCGACGACGAGCGGCCCGACTCCCCGGACCTCCGCGACGGCGTGCACCTGCTCGCACAGCCGACGCAGGGCGGCGTCGGTGCGCCCGGCGTCCTCCAGCGACACCACCGCGGCGACGTGCTGGTCGTCGAGCAGCCCCACGAGCGCGGGCACCCGCAGCGCGCGCAGGGTGTCCGCGGCCCGGTTGGCGATGTCGCGCAGCAGGGCGGGGTCAGCACCGTCGGCGCCGCCGTCGCCGGTACGGACGGCGACGCCGGTGAGCGCGCGGCCGTGCAGGGGGACGCCGAGCGCCCCGGCCCGCTCCGCGAGGTCCGGGGGCACGTCGGCCGCGAGCGCCAGCGTCGTGAGCAGGGTGCGATGGCGCTGCCGCTCGTCCGACGCCTCCAGCTCGCGCATCCGCGCGGCGAGGATGAGCGTGTGCACGGCCTGCGTGACCGCGACGAAGGGCGTCTCGCGGTGCAGCTCGACGAGCGGCAGCTCGGCGCGGTGGGCCGCGTCGACGAGCGCGGCCGGCAGCGAGCGGTGGAAGCGGCGGCCCAGCTCGACGACGATTCCACACACGCCGGCGCCGGCCAGGTCGGTGACGAACCGGGCCAGCGCGGCCGCGGACTCGGGGAGCGCGACCCCGGTCGAGAGGATGAGCTCGCCGCCCTCGAGCAGGTTCCCGATGTCGCCGATCTCGCTGACGTGCACCCAGCGCACCGGCGCGTCCAGGCGCGACCGGCCCGCGCGCACGATCGGCTCGCCGTCGCGCAGGGGACGGAGGTCGAGCACCTCTCGCAGCGTCGGCAGCATCCGACAACCCTACAAACCGTCCGGATGCTGCGCATGGATCCGACACTCTGTCGGGTACCTATCGTCCAGCCACGCGCCTAGCGTTGTGTCATGGATCGCATCACGCACTGGATCGACGGCGCCCGCGTCGCGGGCACGTCCGGGCGCACCGGCCCGGTGTTCAACCCGGCGACGGGGCTGCAGACCGCCGAGGTCGACCTCGCGTCCGCCGCCGAGCTGGACCGCGCCGTCGCGAGCGCCAAGGCCGCCGGCCGCGAGTGGCGCTCGGCCTCGCTGTCGCGTCGCGCCGCGGTGCTCTTCGCCTTCCGCGAGCTGCTGCACGCCAACGCCGACGAGCTCGCCAAGATCGTCACCGCCGAGCACGGCAAGGTGCTCTCCGACGCCCACGGCGAGATCGCGCGGGCGCTGGAGAACGTCGAGTTCGCCTGCGGCGTGCCCGAGCTGCTCAAGGGCGGGTACAGCGAGCAGGCGGCCACCGGCGTCGACGTCTACTCGATCCGGCAGCCCCTGGGCGTCGTCGCCGGCATCACGCCGTTCAACTTCCCGGCCATGGTGCCGCTGTGGATGGCGGCCAACGCCATCGCCTGCGGCAACGCCTTCGTGCTCAAGCCGTCGGAGAAGGACCCGTCCGCGGCGCTGTGGCTGGCCGAGACGTGGCAGCGCGCCGGCCTCCCCGACGGCGTCTTCACCGTCGTCCAGGGCGACAAGGAGGCCGTCGACGGGCTCCTCGCTCATCCCGACGTCGCCGCGGTGAGCTTCGTCGGCTCGACGCCGATCGCCCGCTACATCTACGAGACCGGGACGGCACACGGCAAGCGCGTCCAGGCCCTCGGGGGCGCGAAGAACCACATGGTCGTGCTGCCCGACGCCGACATCGACCTCGCCGCCGACGCCGCGGTGTCCGCCGCGTACGGCGCGGCCGGCGAGCGGTGCATGGCGATCTCGGTCGCGGTCGCCGTCGGGGACGCGGGCGACCGCCTCGTCGACGCCGTGGCCGCCCGGCTGCCCAAGCTGCGCATCGGCGACGGCGCCGACGCCGACACCGACATGGGCCCGCTCATCACCGCCGAGCACCGCGACAAGGTCGCGGGCTACATCGCCGCCGGCGCCGAATCGGGCGCCGCGGTGGTGGTGGACGGTCGCGAGACCGACGTCCCCGCCGACGGCTTCTTCCTCGGCACCACGCTGCTCGACCACGTGACCCCGCAGATGAGCGTCTACACCGACGAGATCTTCGGGCCGGTGCTCTCGGTCGTCCGGGCCGAGACCTACGCCGAGGCGCTCGAGCTCGTCAACTCGCACGAGTTCGCCAACGGCACCGCGATCTTCACCCGCGACGGCGGCGCGGCGCGGCAGTTCCAGTTCGACGTCGAGGTCGGCATGGTGGGCGTCAACGTCCCCATCCCGGTGCCGGTGGCGTACTACTCCTTCGGCGGCTGGAAGGGCTCGCTGTTCGGCGACACGCACATGTACGGCCCGGAGGGCGTCAACTTCTACACGCGGGGGAAGGTGGTCACGTCCCGCTGGCCCGACCCGGCGACGTCCGTCGTCGACCTGGGCTTCCCCCGCACCCGCTGACCCCCCACTCTTGGCGGCTGAGCGCAGCATGCTGCGCTCAGCCGCCAAAAGCGGACAGGAGAGGAACCGTATGAACCCGCTGGACGGCCTGCCCGACACCGACGCGCGCATCCGCGAGCTCGACCGCGCGCACGTCTTCCACTCGTGGTCGGCGCAGAAGCTGATCGACCCGCTGCCCATCGCGAGCGCCGAGGGCAGCCACTTCACCGACTACGACGGCACGCGCTACCTGGACTTCTCCAGCCAGCTGATCAACGCCAACATCGGCTACAACCACCCCAAGCTGGTGGCGGCGATCCAGGACTACGTGGGGCGGCTGACGACGATCGCCCCGACGTTCGCCAACGACGCCCGCAGCGAGGCCGCCCGGCTAATCGCCGAGCTCGCCCCCGGCGACCTGAATCGGGTGTTCTTCACCAACGGCGGCGCCGAGGCGGTCGAGAACGCCATGCGCATGGCGAAGCTGCACACCGGGCGGCAGAAGGTGCTCGCGGCCTACCGCAGCTATCACGGCGCCACCGCCGGCGCGATCACCGCCACCGGCGACCCGCGCCGCTGGGGCGCCGAGCCGGCGATGCCGGGCATCGTCCACTTCTGGGGGCCGTACCCCTACCGCTCGGCCTTCCACAGCGAGACGCCGGAGCAGGAGTGCGAGCGCGCGCTGCAGCACCTGCGCGACACGCTCATGGTCGAGGGCGCGCACACCGTCGCCGCGATCATCCTCGAGACCGTCGTGGGGACGAACGGCATCCTCGTCCCGCCGGACGGCTACCTCGCGGGCGTGCGGCAGATCTGCGACGAGTTCGGCATCGTCTACATCGCCGACGAGGTCATGGCCGGCTTCGGCCGCTGCGGCGAGTGGTTCGCCGTCGACCACTGGGACGTGACGCCGGACCTCATCGCGTTCGCCAAGGGCGTCAACTCCGGGTACGTCCCGCTCGGCGGCGTCGTCATCAGCGAGCGCATCGCGCGCACCTTCGACGAACGGATCTTCCCGGGCGGCCTCACCTACTCCGGTCACCCGCTGGCCTGCGCGAGCGCGGTCGCCTCGATCACCATCTTCAAGGACGAGGGCATCGTCGAGAACGCCCGCCGGCTCGGCACCGAGGTCATCGGCCCGGAGCTCGCGAAGATCGCCGAGCGCCACCCGTCGGTCGGCGAGGTGCGTGGGCTGGGGGTGTTCTGGGCCGTCGAGCTCGTCCGCGACGCCGCCACCCACGCGCCGCTCGTCCCCTACAACGCGAGCGGCGCCGACGCGAAGCCGATGAACGAGCTGGCGGCCGCGTGCAAGGAACGGGGGCTGTGGCCCATGACCCACTTCAACCGCACGCACGTCGTACCGCCGTGCATCATCACCGAAACAGAAGTGCGAGAGGGTCTCGGCATCCTGGACGAGGCGCTCGACGTCGCCGACCGCTACTACGAGGGGAACTGACATGACCGTGATCAAGGCAGCGATCTCGCAGACCACGTGGACCGGCGACAAGGAGTCCATGCTCGACCGCCACGAGCAGTTCGCCCGCGAGGCCGGTGAGCAGGGCGCGCAGGTCATGTGCTTCCAGGAGCTGTTCTACGGCCCGTACTTCGGCATCACGCAGGACCAGAAGTACTACCGCTACGCCGAGGCCGCCGACGGCCCGATCGTGCAGCGTTTCGCAGCCCTGGCGAAGGAACTCGGCCAGGTGATGGTGCTCCCGATCTACGAGGAGGACCAGACCGGCGTCTACTACAACACCACCGTGGTCGTCGACGCCGACGGGACGATCCTGGGCAAGTACCGCAAGCACCACCTGCCGCACCTCGATCGCTTCTGGGAGAAGTTCTACTTCCGCCCCGGCAACCTGGGCTACCCGGTCTTCGACACCGCGGTCGGCAAGGTCGGCACCTACATCTGCTACGACCGCCACTTCCCCGAGGGGTGGCGCGAGCTGGGCCTCGCCGGCGCGCACATCGTCTTCAACCCCAACGCCACCAAGCCGGGGCTGTCCAACCGGCTGTGGGAGGTCGAGGGGCCGTGCGCGGCCGTCGCCAACGGCTACTTCGTGCTGCAGCCCAACCGCGTCGGCCGCGAGGACAACGAGTACGGCGAGCTGGCCGTCGACTTCTACGGCACCAGCCAGGTCATCGACCCGCGGGGCAACTTCGTCGGCGAGCGCGGCTCGGCCGAGAAGGAGGAGCTGCTGGTGCGCGACCTCGACCTCGACCTCGTCCAGCAGATGCGTGACGACTGGCAGTTCTACCGGGACCGCCGCCCCGACTCCTACACCCAGATCGCGAAGCCGTGACCGTGACGACTCTCATCAAGGGCGGGACGGTCGTCTCGGCCACCGGCTCGACGACGGCCGACGTCCTCGTCGACGGCGAGACCATCGCCGCCGTGCTCGCGCCGGGCGCGCTGCCCGACCTGCAACCCGAGACCACCATCGACGCCACCGGCAAGTACGTGATCCCGGGCGGCATAGACGCGCACACGCACATGGAGATGCCGTTCGGTGGCACCAACGCCAGCGACACCTTCGAGACCGGCACGCGGGCCGCGGCGTGGGGCGGCACCACGACGATCGTCGACTTCGTCGTCCAGGCGCACGGCCAGCGCGTGCAGGACCAGGTCGCGCTCTGGCACGACAAGGCCGGCGGCAACTGCGCCGTCGACTACGCGTTCCACCAGATCATCGGCGAGGTCAACGCCGAGTCGCTCAAGGCGATGGACGAGCTGATCGGCGAGGGCATCACCAGCTTCAAGCTGTTCATGGCTTACCCCGGGGTGTTCCTGTCCAGCGACGGGCAGATCGTCCAGGCCATGCAGGCGGCCGCCGGCAACGGCGGGCTGATCATGATGCACGCCGAGAACGGCTCGGCCATCGACGTGCTGGTGCAGCAGGCGCTGGAGCGCGGCGAGACCGCGCCGTACCACCACGGCGTCACCCGTCCGTGGCAGACCGAGCAGGAGGCCACGCACCGCGCGATCATGCTGGCCGACATGACCGGCGCGCCGCTGTACGTCGTGCACGTCAGCGCCAAGCAGGCGCTCGCCCGCATCGCCGAGGCTCGCGACGCCGGTCAGAACGTGTTCGGCGAGACGTGCCCCCAGTACCTCTATCTCTCGCTGGAGGAGCAGCTGGGCGCCCGCAGCGAGCAGTGGGGTGACTTCGAGGGCGCGAAGTGGGTCTGCTCGACCCCGTTGCGATCACGTGCCGAGGGCCACCAGGACGAGCTGTGGAAGTACCTGCGCACGGGTGACGTCACGACCGTCAGCACCGACCACTGCCCGTTCTGCATGAAGGACCAGAAGGAGCTGGGGACGAGCAGCTTCGCCAAGATCCCCAACGGGATCGGCTCGGTCGAGCACCGTATGGACCTCCTCTTCCAGGGCGTCAAGGACGGCCGCATCAGCAAGGAGCGCTGGGTGGACGTCTGCTGCACCACCCCGGCGCGCATGTTCGGGCTGTACGGCAAGAAGGGCGTCATCGCGCCGGGCGCCGACGCCGACGTGGTCGTGTACGACCCGAACGGGCACACCTCGATCTCGGTCGACACCCACCACATGAACATGGACTACTCGGCCTGGGAGGGCTGGGAGATCGACGGCCACGTCGACACCGTCCTGTCCCGCGGGAGCGTCATCGTCGACGGCTCCGGATACGTGGGGACCAAGTCCCACGGCCGCTTCGTCAAGCGCGACCTGTCGCAGAATCTGATCTGAGGGCGGCTGCTCATGGACTTCGGTGTCGTCCTGCAGAACGACCCGCCCGCCGCGCGGGTGGTCGAGCTGGCCCGGCAGGCCGAGACGTACGGCTTCAGCCACGTCTGGACCTTCGACTCGCACCTGCTGTGGCAGGAGCCCTACGTCGTCTACAGCCAGATTCTCGCGAGTACGCGCAAAGTGACCGTCGGACCGATGGTCACCAACCCCGCGACCCGCGACTGGACGGTGACGGCGTCGCTGTTCGCGACGCTCAACGAGATGTTCGGCAACCGGACGATCTGCGGCATCGGTCGCGGCGACTCCGCGGTGCGCGTCATCAACGGCGCGCCGGTCACGTTGAAGACGCTGCGCGAGTCGATCGGCGTGATCCGCGGTCTCGCCAACGGCGAGCAGGTCGACTACAAGGGCAACCGGCTGCAGTTCCCGTGGTCGGACGGCTCGCGGCTGCCGGTGTGGGTCGCCGCGTACGGGCCGAAGGCACTCGCGCTCACCGGCGAGGTCGCCGACGGCTTCATCCTGCAGCTGGCCGACCCGGCGATCACCGAGTGGTCGGTGAACGCCGTGCGCAAGGCGGCCGCCGACGCCGGCCGCGACCCCGAGTCGGTGACGATCTGCGTCGCGGCACCGGCCTACGTCACCGACGGGACCGACGCCGGTCTGGCCCACGGCCGCGACCAGTGCCGCTGGTTCGGCGGCATGGTCGGCAACCACGTGGCCGACATCGTCGCCCGCTACGGCGCCGACGGCGCCGCCGTGCCGCAGGCACTGAGCGACTACATCCGCAACCGCGAGGGGTACGACTACAACTCGCACGGCAAGTCCGGCAACTCGCACACCGACTTCGTGCCCGACGAGATCATCGACCGGTTCTGCCTCGTCGGCCCGGTCGAGGCACAGGTCGCCCGGCTCGAGGAGCTGCGCGCACTGGGGGTCGACCAGTTCGCGCTCTACCTGCAGCACGACGCCAAGAACGAGACGCTCGCGGCCTACGGCGACAAGGTCATGCCCGCGGTGAACGTCCGTCGCGCGGCCCGCAGCTAGGCGTCCCCTCCGTCGACGCCCTGCGGCGCCGTGGTGGGCGACGCGAACGATCGGTGCGCCACACGCAGGGACCGGTCATCGGTGTCGATCGGCCTTGCGGATGCTCACCAGTTCGGCGGCGCCACCGACCACCAGGCCGATCAGGGCACCCACGATCAGGGCCGGTATGCCGATCTCCGCGGCCGCGAACCACGCGGTGGGCGGGTACGCGGTCAGCCCGACGACGAGACCCACGACGAGCCCCGCAACGAAGAACCCGCCGGAGAAGATCAGTACGCACCGCGGGAACACCGGCAGCCGCGCGATGCTGCGCCAGGCTCTGCGCATGGCAACCCTCCCCGGGTCGAGGGTGACAGCCTAGGGGCACGTGGGCGCGCCGTACGCCGCGCCCGTCGCCACCCCACGCCGGTCCGCTCACGGCGCTGCCGCGAGCGGACCGGAATGCGGTGCTCGGCGCGGGGACGGGTCAGGCGACGGCGTAGCCGACGGAGATCCCTGTGATGACGAGCGCGGCGAGGACGAGGCACACCCCCATGACGCGAAAGCCCCGCTCGGTGCCGGCGCGGTGTCGGCGCTTGATCTCGTCGATGGTGTCCTTCGACGCGCGCACTCGCGCCAGTGCCCAGCCGATGCCAGGACGGCGGTAGAGCGCGATTCCCAGAATGCCGAGCAGACCGGCGAAGACGATCGACCCGACGATCGCACGGGTCGGCGCGTACGCGTCGGCCAGAACCACGATTGAGCCTAACCGCCTCGCCGTCACCTACTGCGACGCAGCGCCGTGGAGGCGGGCGGCGGACCGGCGGGGCCGACGCCCGGGTGGCCGGTGTCGCGCCCGCAGCCCTGCCGGAGCTGTCGCGTCCCCGGATGCCATGCTGGGCGCCATGACCGTCGAGGACGTCGCCGCCCGCCTGCTCGACGCCCAGGTCGACTGGATCGTCGGGGAGCTGACCGGCCCGCAGCTGGCCGACCTGCTCGCCCACGACGTCGACGACCTGCTGCGGATCGGGACGAGCGTGCCCTTCGGCGCACTCGTCGAACGCGAGTCGCTCAAGCGGGTCGTGCGCCGGTCGGTGTCGGCGTCGGGCGACAGCGCGCTCGTCACGGCGATGGTCGACGCCATCGCCGACGCGGTCTACGCGCTCCCCGCCGCCGACGAGCACGGCCTCGGCACCGTGATCCCCCGCGAGCACGTCGATGCGCTGATCACCAAGCTGCTGGCCATGCGGCAGCTGCACGACCAGGCGATGGACCGCATGGCGCAGAGCCCCGCCGTGGCCGACATCGCGCAGCGCTTCGTCGGGCAGTTGGTCAACGACATCGTCACGCAGAACCGCGAGAAGGTCGAACGGCTGCCCGGCGCGAAGTCGATGATGTCGCTCGGCCTCGGCGCCGCCAAGCGGGTCCGGGCGGCGACCGCGGACACGTTCATCGGCGAGGCGGCGGGCCGGGGCGCGCAGTTCGCGGTGAAGCGCACGAACGCCGTCACCCGTGACCTGCTGCGCGACGCGCCGCTGCGCGAGGCTGCCCTCGAAGTGTGGGACCTGCAGGCGGCCGAGACCATCGGTGCGCTGCGGGAGTACGCCAGTGCCGCCGACGTGCGTGAGATCGCGCAGCTCGTGCGCGCCATCATCGCCGACGCCCGCGACACCGAGTACGCGGCCGCGCTGCTCGACGCCTGCGTCGACGCGATCTTCGACGCCTACGGCGACACCGACGTCACCACGCTGCTCGGCGACCTCGGCCTCGGTCGACCCGAGCTGCTGTTCGCCGTGCAGCAGGTCGCGCCACGGCTGCTGACCACCCTGCACGAGCACGGGCAGCTCGACGGCATCGTCCGCTCCCGCCTCGCGCCGTTCTTCGCCGGCGACGCCGTCCGCGCGATCCTCGCCGATCCGGCCGCGACGGCACCCGCGAAGCAGGCGACGACCACGGCCAGGAAGGCGCCGGTGAAGAAGGCGGCGACCAAGAAGGCAGCTGCGAAGAAGGCACCGACCAAGAAGGCGACCGGCTGACCGAACGGGGACCTTCGCCCCGAATGTCCGACCGGTCGTCCCGTTAATTCGATCTCGGCTTGGGCTGGATCGGCCGTGCCGCCATGATCGACGCCGTGCGCCGATCCTCGACCATTCTGCTCTCCGCCGTCCTCGCCGCTGCCGGTCTGCAGGCAACAGTCGCCGACCCGGCAACCGCTGCCGCGACCTGCACCTATCGCCCCGTGATGCCGAAACGCATCTCCGTCGGCCAGAGCGTGACCGAGCTGCGTGCGCCACTAGCAGTGAGCGGACCAGCCGATTGCCAGGACATCTCCGTCACCGCGCAGCTGGTGCACGGCTCCGACTCGTACTTCCTCTGGTGGACGAGCACCAAGGCCGAGGTGGAGAGCGTGTACGCGTCCAGCGTCTCCCCCGGCACATACCGCACGACGGCCGAGGACTGCGACTCCTACGACGCGGACTACAACGAACTGAGCTGCACGGTCACCCGCACCGCGACCGTCATCAAATTCGCCGGGCGTCCGACGCTGTCCGCGAAGCGTTCGAAGACGACGCTCACACTCACTGCCCGCACCGCCCGCTACGCCGAGTACGAAGGCTCCAAGGCGATGACGGCGAAGATCAGCATCCAGCGCCTCACAGGCAAGAAGTGGAAGACGATCCGCCGTACGACGGCCAAGGGTGGCCATTACACGTACCGTCTCAGGGCCCGCGCCGCGGCCCGGTACCGCGTCGTCTCGGCCGAGACCGCGACAGCCTTCGCGGCGACGTCGCGGTCGGTCCGCAAGTAGCCCGCTAGGTTCGGGGGCATGACCGCGCCCGTCCGCTGGGGGATCCTCGGCACCGCCAACATCGCCCGCAAGTCGCTGCTGCCCGCCGTGGCGGCGGCGGGCGGGGTGGCGCAGGTGGTGGGCAGCCGCTCGACCGACCGGGCGGCGGCGTGGGCGGCCGAGCACGGCGTGGCCCGCGGCACCGACTACGAGGGCGTGCTCACCGCCGACGACGTCGACGCGATCTACGTCGCGCTGCCCAACGACCGCCACGTCGAGTGGGCCGCGCGGGCGGCGGCGACGGGCAAGGCGGTGCTGTGCGAGAAGCCGCTCGCCCTCGACGCGGCCGAGGTGCACACGCTGGTCGACGGTCTCGACGCCGGCGCGCGGGTATGGGAGGCGTTCGTCTTCCCGTTCCACCCGCAGACGCAGCACATCGCGTCGCTGCTGCCCGAGCTCGGTGACCCGCTGCAGCTGTTCTCCGAGTTCCACTTCTCGCTGCCGGCCGGCGGCAACATCCGCTGGGACGCGACCGGCGGGGGTGCGCTCTACGACGTGGGCTGCTACTCGATCCGGCTGGCCCGCCTGCTCTTCGGCACTGAGCCTGATGCCGCGCACGGCAGCGCGGTGCGCAACGCCGACGGCGTCGACACGTCGAGCACCGCCGTCCTGGACTTTCCCGACGAGCGCCGGCTGCTGCTCTCGGCGAGCATCCAGCGACCGTTCTCGACCCGCACCCGCGTCGTGGGGACGCGCGCCGAACTGCACGTCGACAACCCGTTCCATCCCAAGCCGGGCGACACGGTGACGCTCGTCCGCGACGGCGAGGTCGTCGACACGTGGACCGCCGACGAGCGGCTCGCGTTCGCGCACGGCGTCGCGCACGTCCAGGCCGTCGTCGCCGGCACCGAGGCGCCACGGCACACCGTGCTCGACGACGGCCTCGCGCAGGCGCGGGCGCTCGACCTCGTTCGGGCCGCGGTCGACGCGTGACGGCGTTCGGCGTCGACGGCGTCCGCGTCGGGCACTGGAGCGATCCCGACGCCGCGACCGGCTGCACCGTCGTGGAGCTGCCGCCGGGCACGGTCGCGTCCTACGAGGTGCGCGGCGGCGCCCCGGCGTCGCGCGAGCTGATCGCGCTCGAGCCGGACAAGTCCGTGACCGCCGTCGACGCGGTGCTGCTCACCGGCGGGTCCGCCTTCGGCCTCGCCGCCGCCGACGGCGTGATGCGTCGCCTGGAGGAGGCCGGACGCGGTGTCACCACCCCGGCAGGGGTCGTGCCCATCGTCGCGGCGATGGCGCTCTACGACCTCGCGGCGGGGGACGCGAGCGTGCGGCCCGGGCCGGCCGAGGGTTACGCCGCGGCGCGCGACGTCGGGACCGACGTCGCGCTGCACGGCCGCATCGGCGCCGGCACCGGCGCGCACGTGGGCAACTGGCGCGGGGTCGACGGTCGTCGGCCGGGCGGTCTGGGCCACGCCGTGCGCCGGCTGGACGACGTGGTCGTCGCGGCGCTCTGCGCGGTGAACGCGTTCGGCGACATCGACGACGGGCACGACGAGGTCGTGCTCGACGCTCTCCGCGCCCTGCCACGCCCGTTCGACTTCGAGCGCACGAACACCACGATCGGCGTGGTGGTGACGAACGCGCGGCTCGACAAGACCGCCTGTCGCACCGTCGCCCAAGGGGCGCACGACGGCCTGGCCCGCGCGATCACCCCGCCCCACACCCGCGTCGACGGCGACGGTTTCGTCGCCGCGGCGACGGGCGAGGTCGAGGCCCACGTCGACGTCGTGCGCCTCCTCGCGCTGGCCGCGGTGACGGCGGCGATCCGGTCCGTGGCCTGAGCACCGTGTCGGGTGCGGACCCCTTGTCCGGTTTCGTCCGCCTCTTCTAGCCTGCGAGCACACCCGCTCCCCAGGAGGCACCATGCACGCGCGCAGACGGACGGTCGGGGCGGCGCTCGCCGCGCTGGCGGTGGTGGCAGGTCTCACCGGACCGGGGACGCAGGCCGCCCCGTCCACCGATCCCGCCGCCGATCCGTTGCGTGCACGGCTCACCGCGATCCTGGGCGACAGTCGGCTCGACGGCGCCTCCGCCGCGCTGACCGTGCGCGACCTGGACAGCGACGAGACCCTCTTCCGTTCGTTCGGCTCGACCCGCCTGCTGCCCGCGTCGAACACGAAGCTGCTCACCTCGGCGGCGGCGCTCGACGTCCTCGGCCCGGACCACCGCTTCGTCACCGACGTCCTGGCGACGGGGGCCCGGCGCGGCGGCACGCTGCGCGGCGACCTCTACCTGCGCGGCACCGGCGACCCGACGATCATGGCCGCCGACTACGACAGGCTGGCCGCCGACGTCGCGCGCTCCGGCGTCCGCTCGGTGACGGGCCGGCTCGTCGCCGACGACTCGTGGTTCGACGCGACCCCGCTCGCCCCGTTCTGGTCGTGGGACGACGAGCCCTACCACTACTCCGCGCAGACGTCCGCGCTGACCGTCGCGCCCAACACCGACGGCGACGCCGGGACCGTGCTCGTCGACGTGCACCCCGGCCGCCGGCCCGGCGCCGCGCCGCGCGTCACGATGACCCCGGCCAACCACTACCTGCACATCCGCAACCGGGCGACGACCGGCACCGCCGGGTCCGACACCACCGTCTCGCTGGTGCGTGAACACGGCCGCAACGTCGTCGACGTCACCGGGTCGATCCCGGCCGGCGGCGAGACGTACGAGGACCAGCCGACGGTCGACCGGCCGACCGGCCTCGCCGCGCAGCTGTTCGCCCGGGCGCTGGCCCACCACGGGGTGCGGATCCGGGCCGGCGCGCGGCATGCCGTGACCCCCTCGGCCGCACGGCCGGTGGCGTCGCACCGTTCGATCACGCTCGCGGCGCTGCTGACGCCGTTCCTCAAGCTGTCGAACAACATGATGGCCGAGGCGCTGGTCAAGACCATGGGCCGCACGGTCTCGGGCGAGGGCAGCTGGTCGGCCGGCACCGCCGCCGTCCTGGCCGAGCTGAAGCGACTCGGCCTCGACACGTCCACGCTGCAGCTCTTCGACGGCTCCGGACTCGGGCGCGCCGACTACGCGACGACCGACCAGCTCGCGGTCCTGCTCGATGCCGCCCGCGACAAGCCGTGGTTCGCCACGTGGTACGCGGCCCTGCCCGTCGCCGGCGATCCCGACCGGCTCGTCGGCGGCACGCTGCGCAACCGGATGGTCGGCACCGCAGCCGCCGGCAACGTGCACGCCAAGACCGGGTCCATGACCGGCGTCAGCGCGCTGTCCGGGTACGTCACCGACGCCGCCGGCCACCACCTCGGCTTCGCCATGATCACCAACAACGCCGTCGCGGGCGGGGTGTCGTCGCTCGAGGACGCAGTGGCGGTGACCCTCGCCGAGCACGGCGCGGCGGCGCGGAGCACGCCGCGGGTGCGCGTCGCCCCGGCGTCCCACGCACCCACCGGCCCCCGCGCGCAGCTCGAGTGCACCTGGACGCGCTCGTGCTGACCCGGTGAGCGCACTCAGTCGCCGACCAGCACGGCGTGCCAGCGGCGGCGTGCGGCGAACACCTCGGGACGTCCCCGACCGAAGTGGACGTGGTTGGTGAGCAGCACCGCCCAGCGTTCGGTCACCGGGTCGAAGGCCACGCTGGTGCCGGTGAAGCCGGTGTGGCTCACCGCGGCGTCACCCCAGCCGGCGGAGAGGATGTCGTAGCGATCGCCGCGGCACGTCCAGCCGAGCCCGCGGTGCCCGTCGAGCGCGGCGGTGCGGTCGCGCATCGCCTCGGCGCGCACGGCGTCGTCGAGCAGCGGTCCGCCGCGCCGCCACATCGGCAACGACCCGACGACGTCGGCGAGCGTCCCGAACAGCCCCGCGTGGCCGGCGAGGCCGCCCGCCAGCTGTGCGTTCTCGTCGTGCACGACCCCGACGGTCGGGACGTCGTCGTAGACCTCGGTCGCCGCGATGCGGGGGCGCCACGACGCCGGCGGCCGGAATCGCGGCGCGATGCCGAGCGGTCCGAACACGTCGCGCTCGGCGACCGCGTCGAGCCGCTCGCCGGTCACGGCGTGCACCACGCCGCCGAGCAGGACGAAGCCGACGTCGGAGTACGCCACCCGCGTCCCCGGCTCGGCCTCGAGCGGCACGGCCGCGGCGGCGGCCACGAGCGCGTCGGGGTCCGTCGCCGCGAAGCGCACGTGGGCGGGCAGGCCGGCGGTGTGGGTGAGCAGGTGCTCGATCGTCACCCGCTCGTCGACGCCGGGCACCAGCTCGCTGACCGCCGTGTCGAGCCGTACGACGCGCCGTGCGACGGCACCGGACACGAGCCGCAGCAGCACCGGCAGGGTGGCCAGCACCTTGGTCAGCGACGCCAGGTCGAAGACGGTGTCGACGGTCATCGGGCGCTCGGGACGGGTGTCGGCGCGTCCCAGCACCCACGTCCGCTCGGTGCGTCCGCCGACGCCGGCTGCCGCGACCACACCGGGCCACAGCCCGTCGGCGACACCGCGCGCGAGGACGTCGGACGCCGCGTCGAGCCTCACCCGTACGTGTGCTCGGTGCTGCCGGACGCGAGCGCGGTGACGGCCCGGAAGCAGCGGATCGCCTGCTTCATCGTGGGGAGCTCCCAGGAGACCCGTCGCGTGCCGACCTGCTCGACGTCGGGGATGCCGGTGGTCATCACCACCGGGTTGGTGGTGTCGAACTCGACCTCGTAGCGGTAGGGCGCGACCAGCGGGCGCAGGTCGGGCAGCGGGTCGAGCGCGGCGGTCGCCGCCTCGCGGATCGCGGCGTAGGTCCGCTCCGGGGGCAAGCAGATCGCGCTGTAGCGGTCGACGCACTCCTTCACCGCGACCAGCTCGGCATCGGGTGCGTAGGTCAACGCGTCCTCGCACGCCCGGTCGTCGCCGGTGACCAGGACGACGGGGACGCCGTACTCGGCCGCAAGCGCGGCGTTCATGTACCCCTCGCTGCACGTCGCACCGTTCAGCCACACCCCGGTGATCGTGTTCGGCAGGTAGATGTGGGCGAGCACGCCCTGCTCCCCTGCCGCCGCGTGGTAGCCGACGAAGGCGACCGCGTCGACGCCGCGGTCGACGCCCTCCATCATCGCCAGCGGCTTGTGGCGTCCGGTGAGCAGCGCCGCCCGCGGGTCGAGCCGGTCGCGCAACAGGTTGCGCTGCGTCGCATGCGCCTCGTTCACCAGGACGTCGGACGCGCCGGCCGCGACGAACCCCTCGATCGCGGCGTTGACGTCGTCGGTGAAGAAGCGGCGGTGGTACTCCCAGCGCGGGTTGCCCGGCTCGACGTCGTCGGGCCAGGTGACGCCGGTGACGCCCTCCATGTCAGCCGAGATGAGCACCCGCATCGACGGGCTCCCCCTTCGGTCGCTCGGTGGCGAAGTGGCACGCCACGCCGTCGCCGTCCGCGGCCAGGACGGCCGGGTCGGCCGTCTCGCAGACGCCGACGTCGACGCCGTCGGCGGCCAGGTCGCGCCGCCGCGGACAGCGCGGGTGGAAGCGGCAGCCGACGGGGATCGCGGTCGGGTCGGGCGGCTCGCCCGGGATGAGCGACGGCAGCTGCTCCCGCGTGGCGTCGGGGACGACGCTGAGCAATGCCTGCGTGTACGGGTGCCGGGGACGCAGCAGCACGTCCTCGACCGTGCCCTGTTCGACGATGCGGCCGAGGTACATGACCGCGACCCGGTCGGCGATGTTCCAGGCCAACCCGAGATCGTGGCTGACGACGAGGGCGGAGAGCCCCAGCTCGTCGCGGAGTTTGAGCAACAATGCGAGAATTTCGCCGCGCACGGACGCGTCGAGCGACGCGACCGGCTCGTCGGCGACGATCACCTGCGGGTCGAGCGCCAGCGCGCCTGCGATGACGACCCGCTGCTGCTGACCGCCGGACAGCTCGTGCGGGTAGCGGTCGACGAAGCTCCCCGGCGGCCGCAGCCCGGCCCGGGACAGCGCGTCGTGCACCCGCTCGTCCAGACCGTCGCGCAGGCCGTGCAGCCGCGGCCCCTCGGCCACCGCGTCGTACACGGTCTGCCGCGGGTTGAGCGCACCGCCCGGGTCCTGCAGCACCAGCTGGACGAGTCGCCGGTAGGACCGCAGCTCCCGCGCCCGCCGGGGCAGCGGCGTCCCGGCGCACCCGATCGAGCCCGCGGTGGGCCGGACGAGACCCACGACGGCGCGGGCGAGCGTGGACTTGCCGCAGCCGGACTCGCCGATCAGCGCGACGATCTCGCCGTCGCCGACGCGCAGGTCGATGCCGTCGACCGCGCGGGCGGGCGGGCGGCCCCGCCGACCCGGGTAGACGACGGCGAGGTCGGCGATGTCGATGGCCGTCACGACCGCACCGCATCCCGGACGAGCAGGCAGGCCGACTCGCGCTGCGGACCGGCGTCCCACAGCTCGACGTCCTCCACCGTGCAGGCGTCGAACACGTCGGGGCAGCGTGGCGCGAACGGACATCCCGTCCCCAGGGTGGTCGGGTCGGGTGGGTCACCGGGGAGCCCGGCCGGCGCACGCCGGGACGCCGGGTCGCCGATCGTCGGGAAGGCGGCCGACAGCGCCCGGGTGTACGGATGCTTGGGGTCGGTCACGAGATCGCGCGACGGCCCGGTCTCGACGAGCTGCCCGGCGTACATGACCGCCATGCGGTCGCAGGTCTCGGCGAGCACCGAGAGGTCGTGACTGATCATCAGCATCCCGATGCCCGCGTCACGGACCAGGTCGGTGAGCAGTGTCAGGATCTGGGCCTGCACGATGACGTCCAGCGCCGTCGTCGGCTCGTCGGCGATGACGAGCTGCGGTCGGCACGCCAACGCCATCGCGATCATGACCCGCTGCCGCTGCCCGCCGGACAGCTCGTGCGGGTAGGCACCGCGGCGGCGCGGTGGCACGCCCACGCTGTCGAGCAGCTCGTCGACCCGGGTCGTGACCGCCCGACCGCGGATGCGCTCGTGCAGCTCGATCGGCTCGGCGATCTGCTCGCCGATGGCCCGAACGGGGTTGAGCGCGCTCATCGCCCCCTGGAACACGACCGACGCCTGCGCCCAGCGCACCGCGCGCAGCTCGCCCCAGCGGGCGGTCGTGAGCTCCGTGCCCCGGAACTCGACCGACCCGCTCACCCGCGCCGACTCCGGCAGCAGCCGCAGCAGCGACAGCGCCATCGTCGACTTGCCCGACCCGGACTCCCCCGCCACGCCCAGCGTCTGCCCGGCGTCGAGGTCGAAGCCGACGCCGCGGACGGCGGGGACGTCGAGGGTCCCGGTGCGATAGGTGACCGCGAGGTCGCGGACGCGCAGCAGCATCAGGACCGCCCCGCCCTCGGGTTGAGCACGGTCTCGACCGCGCGGCCGACGAGGGTGAAGCCGAGCACGACGACGAGGATCGCGAGGCCGGGCGGCAGCACGTACCACCACGCGCCGCTGCTGACCGCGCCGAGCGCGAAGGCGTCGTGCAGCATGCCGCCCCACGAGACCTGGCTGGGGTCGCCGAGGCCGAGGAACGTCAGCGTGGTCTCGGCGAGGATCGCGCTCGCGACGGTGAGCGTGGCCGACACCAGGATGAGCGGGGCGACGTTGGGTACGACGTGCCGCGACACGACCTGCAGGTCGCCGGCGCCCAGCGCCCGCGCCCGCTCGATGTAGGGCCTCGCCTCGACGGCGAGGGTCTGTGCCCGCACCAGCCGGGCGGTGCTGGTCCACGACGTCACCGCGATCGCGACGGTGATCGAGCCCTCCCCCGGCCCGATGGCCGCAGCCAGCGAGATGGCGAGGGGCAGGGCCGGCAGCGCGATGAACCAGTCGGTGACCGTCATCAGCGCCCGGCCCACCAGGCCCTGGTAGTGGCCGGCGACGAGACCCACGACGCTGCCCAGCACGATCGTCAGCACGGTGGCGATCACGCCGACGAGCAGCGACGAGCGCGACCCCCAGACCAGCAGTTGCAGCACGGAGCGGCCGGCCTGGTCGGTGCCGAGCGGGTAGTGCCCACCGGGCGCACCGAGCTGCGGGCCGTCGGCCTCGGTGACGTCGAGGTCGGCGTCGGAGATCCACAGCGGTGCGGTCAGGGCCAGCACGACGAACAGCGCGAGGATGCCCGCGCCGGCGACCGCGGTCGGCATGTGCAGCAGCCGCGTCAGGAAGCCGCGCCGCCGCGGCGGGGCGGGGGCGACGGTGGCGGTGTCGAGCGCGGTCACTGGGCCCGCACCCGTGGGTCGAGCGCGCGGTAGAGCAGGTCGGCGACCAGGTTCATCGCGATCACCGCGGCGCTGAAGAACAGGAACGTGCCCTCGAGCACCTGGACGTCGGGGCCCTGCAGCGCCTGGTAGGTCAGGTAGCCGAGGCCGGGCCAGGAGAAGACGGTTTCGACGGTGATGGCGCCGCCGATGATGCCGCCGAGGTGCAGGAAGATGACCGTCACCGAGGGCAGCAACGCGTTCGGGACGGCGTGCCGGCGCCGCACGATGTCGTCGCGCAGCCCCTTGGCACGCGCCGTCAGCAGGTAGGGACTGCCCAGCTCGTCGATGATCGACGACCGCATGATCGTCAGGTACTGGGCGAAGACGACCAGCACCAGGGTCAGGACGGGCAGCACCAGGTGCTCGGCGGTGTCGAGCACCTCGGCGAGCACGCCGCCGGACACGTCGGGCGAGGACATGCCGCCCGACGGCAGCAGGCCGGACAGCGGACCGATGCCGATGGCGAACACGACGAGCAGGATGAGGCCGAGCCAGAACGTCGGCACCGACCACAGGGTGATGGCCGCGCCGGAGACGAAACGGTCGAAGGCACTGCCGCTACGCCAGCCCGCGCGCGCGCCGAGCCAGAGCCCGAGCACCACCGAGAGCAGGGTCGAGATGCCGAGCAGCAGCAGCGTGGGCCCGAGCCGGTCGACGATCAGCGACGACACCGACTCCTGGAACTGGAACGAGTAGCCCAGCCGCAGGTGGACCAGGTTGTCCAGGTAGTGGCCGTACTTCTCCCACAGCGAGCGGTCCGTGCCCAGCTGCTCGCGCAGCACCTGCTTCTGCTCGGCGCTGACCTGCCGACCGCGGGTGATGGTCCCGACCGGGTCGGACGGGATGACGTTGAAGAGCAGGAAGCCGATGTTCAGTGTGACGAAGAGGCTGACGACGGCGCCGAGCAGCTTCCCGCCGAGATAGCGCAGGAACTGCCCCCGGCCGTCGCCGCCGGGCGCTGCGGCCGGTTCCCGGGTGGCCTCGGCCTCGAGGGCGGGCGGAGCGGAGCCGGTCACGGCTACTCCCGATCCGCGGCGCCGGCCCGCCGGCGCAGCACGACCACGGCGCCGATGCCCACCACGACGACCACCGCGACGAGGATCCAGATGATCGCGCTGCCGCTCGAACCGCCGTCCGAGGACGACGACGGCGGCTGCGCGTACCGCCAGGAGCGGGTGTAGTTCTGGTACGGGTAGAAGCCCTGGCCGTCGGCCTTGCCGGTGACGAACCCGTTCTTCGCGTTCGTGCGGACCGCCGACAGGTTGTTCTGGTAGAAGAGGATCAGGTCGACGTTGGCGTCGTAGAGGATCTGCTGCATCTGCCCCACCACCGCGCTGCGCTGGGTCGTGTCGAACGTGCGCAGCTGCTGCGCGTAGAGCGCGTCGTAACGCTTGTCGCAGAAGAACGCGTCGGTGTTGCCGTTCTCGCCCTCGGCGTTGTCGGGCAGCGTCCGGCAGGTCTGGATGCCGAGCAGGTAGGTCGGGTCGGGGCCGGTGCCCCACCCGTCCATGAACATGTCGAAGTCGCCCTTGGCCAGCCGGTCGTTGAGATTGGTCGAGCTGAGCGGCTCGATGGTGACGCCGATGCCGATCTTCTTGAGCCAGCCCACGACGTACGCGGCGATCTGCGCGTCGGTGGTGGTGTCGGAGTGCGTACCGAGGCGGAACGTCAACGCGCGGCCGCTCTTCGGATCCTTGCGGACGCCGTCGCTGCCCTTGGTGTAGCCCGCGGAGTCGAGCAGCGCGTTGGCGGCGGCGGGGTCGTACGGCGTGACCTGCGGCGGCTTCCAGGAGAAGGCCGGGAACGCCGGCGGCAGATAGCCCTGCCCCACCTGACCGAGGCCGTCGAGCACCTTCTTCACGAGCGTCTGCTTGTCGATGCCCAGCGCGATCGCCTTCCGCACCTTCGCATCGGCGAGGGCGGGGTGCCCGGTGCCCATCTTCTTGCCCGACTTCGTCCTGGCCCCGGGGTTGATCTCGATGCCGGTCCAGCGGGCGCCGACCTGCGGGTAGCTGGTGACGCCGTCGACGCTCTTCAGGGCCTTGTACTCGGTGGGAGTGATGCGGTCGACCTGATCGATCTCACCGCTGCGCAGGGCCGAGACCGCCGCGTCGTTGTTCTTGAAGTACTGCAGCACGAGCGTGTCGTACTTCGGCGCGCCGAGGAAGAAGTCCTTGTTGGCGGTCAGCACCGTCGACTGCTCGGTCTTGTAGGACTTGAGCGTGAACGGCCCGTAGCCCACCAGCGGGGTCTTGGTGTTCGTCTGGTCGCCCAGCGTCTTCACCCGCGACTCCCACACGTGGCGCGGCACGATCGGCACCTGGCCCACCGAGTCGAGCAGGTTCACCTGCGGGTCCTTGGTCGTGATGACGACCGTCGAGTCGCCGGACGCCTTGACCGACGCCACGTTGTCGAGCAACTGACCGTTCGCGGTCCCGGCCGTCGCGTTGGTGTGGACGAGGTTCAGGGTCCAGGCGGCGTCGTCGGCGGTGATCGGCTTGCCGTCGGACCACTTCAGTCCGGGGTGCAGCGAGAACGTCCACGTCCTGCGGTCGGCCGAGGTCGTCCACTTGTCGGCGAGGTAGTGCTCGGGCAGGCGCTGGGCGTTGCCCCACACCAACGTCGGGTACAGCTGGCTGATGGGGTCGAGCTCGCCCTGCTTGAAAGCCAGGAAGGGGTTGAAGGTGACCACCTGGCCCAGCGAGCCGACCGTGAAGGTGTCGGTGGCGTCGCCCCGGGCCGGTGTCGCCGGCACGGCCGCGACGACGGCCGAGAGGGCGAGCGCGGCGGCGGCCGCGAGCGACCGTCGGAAGGTGCGCTGGACGGTTGTCATCGGATCTCCTCTGCCAGCAGGAAGGTGGACAGCACGCGCACGCCGAACTCGAGGCTGTCGACCGGGATCTGCTCGTCGACGCCGTGCACGTAGCGCTCGGCCGGGAAGTCGGAAGGGGTCCGGCCGGGCATGAAGCCGTAGCAGTCGATGCCGAGCCGTGTGAAGGACTTGGCGTCGGTGCCGCCGCCGAGCACGAAGGGCAGCACCAGCGCCTGCGGGTCGTGCTCGGTGATCGCGGCGGCCATGGCGGCGAAGGCCGCGCTCTCGTGGCTGGCCCCGACCGGCGCGGTGTAGCTGTCGAACTCGCGCGTGACGCCGGCTGGCAGCACCGCGTCGACGGCGGCGAAGAACTCGTCGGTGAGTCCCGGCAGGATGCGGCCGTCGACGTGGGCCACGGCCTCGGTGGGGATGACGTTCACCTTGTAGCCCGCGCCGAGCATGGTCGGGTTGAGCGAGTTGGCGAGCGTGCGCTCGACGAGCGGGTAGGCGTCGCCGAGCCGACGCAGGCTGTCCGGGTCGGCGGGGTCGATGTCGATGCCGAGCCGCGCGCCGACACCGGCCAGGAACGCACGCACGGTCGGGATCAACCGCACCGGCCAGTCGACGTCGGCCAGCGCGGTGACGGTGCGGGCGAGCGTGGTGACCGCGTTGTCGGCGTTCGGACGCGAGCCGTGCCCGGCCGTGCCGCGCGCCCGCAGCGTCATCCAGGCCGTGCCACGCTCGCCGGTGCCGACCGCGTAGAGCCGGCTGCCGTCGGGAAGCACGGTGAGACCGCCGCCGGACTCGCCGATGCCGGTCGTCACGCCCTCGAACAGGTCGGGATGCTCGCGGACGAGGTAGCCCGCGCCGTACGCGCCGGTGTCCTCCTCGTCGGCCACGAAGGCGAGGACGACGTCGCGGGCCGGCTGCGACCCGGTCCGCGCGAGATCGCGGGCGACCGCGAGCATCATCGCGTCCATGTTCTTCATGTCGAGCGTGCCGCGGCCGAGCAGCACGCCGTCGCGGATCTCGCCGCAGAACGGGTCGAAGCTCCAGTCCGACGCCTCCGCCGGCACGACGTCGAGGTGGCCGTGCACGACGAGCCCGGGGGCGCTGCGGTCGCGGCCGGGGATGCGCACGACCGTGCTCGCCCGGCGCGGGGCCGACTCGTAGACCTCGGGGCGGTACCCGCAGTCGGTCAGCTGCTCGGCGACCCATTCCGCCGCCTCGCGCTCGCCGCGGGAGTCGCCGCCGCCGAAGTTCGAGGTGTCGAAGCGGACGAGGTCGGCGCAGTCGCGCACCGCGTCCTGTTCCAGCGTGCCGGTCGCCGGGCTCACGCCGGGTCCTCCTCGTACCACCGCAGGTCGGCGGCCACGGCGCGCTCCTGCTCGGCCCGGCGCGCGGCGCCCTTCGCGCCGGCGGCGACGAGAGTGGCCAGCGCGTGCGCGACCGCGACCGCGGCGGTGGGCGAGTGCCCGCCGTCGTGGTCGGCGACGCGCAGGACGTGCGTGGCGTCGTCGGCCACCGCGCCGTGCTCGTCGTCGGTGACGGCGACGACCGGCGTCCCGCGCGCGGCGAACTGCGCGACGAGCCGCACCGAGAGCCGGCTGTGCCGGCGGAACGTGAACACCGTCAGCGAGTCGCGGCGCTGGGCGTCGCCGACCGCGGCGAGCACGCCGGCCGCGGTCGGGTCCACGAGCACCACCTGCCCCAGCGCCGCCATCACCTCGCCGGCGAACAATTGCGCGAAACCGCGCGAACGCAGGTCGCCGAAGACCCACCGGCGGCGGCTGCCCAGGATGGCTCCGGCCGCGAGTTCGAGGCTGCCGGACGAGCGGACGGCGTCGAACGAGGCCGCGACCGCGGCCTGCTCCCGGCGCATCGCGAGGCCGAGATCGGTGCGGTCGGCAGGGGCGTCGCGGCGCGGGCCGGCCACCGCGCGGCGTGGGCGGGGGACGGACCGTTCCCGCCCGGCGTGCGCGCGGACGGCGTCGAGATCGACGAAGCCGGCGGCCCGCACGAGCTCGGCCAGCGTGTCCGGCGCGACCTTCGCGGCCCGCACCAGCTGGGCGGGGCGGCGGGCGAGTGACCGCGGGTAGTCGCGGGCGATCTCGTCGACGAGCCGGTCGGCCGGGTCGCCGAGCAGCGCGGCCGCACCCCGCAGCAGGGTCAGCGCGGGCGACGGCTCGTACACCGGCACCGCGGGCGCTGCGGTGCCCGGCCCGGCCGGGGCCGTGGCGATGGTGCGGTCCGGTGCAACGATGCCGATCTCGCCTTCGAGGTCTAGACCTGATTCGACACCAGTGAAGATGTCGTATCGGTTCCGTTTACGTAGATTGCCGTTTGCGCATACTCTCACCGCATGCGGTCGCCAACAACCCCCGTCGCGCCCGCGGCTCCCGGCGCGTCGAACGCCGGCCCGGGCACCCCGCCGGACGCCCCCGGGCACCCGCGGCCCGCCGAGCCCGAGGTCGGCGCCGCCGACGAGCTGCTCGCTCGCACCGGCGGCCGCCTCGCCGCCGCCCGTCGGGAACGGGGCCTCACGCTGGCCGTGGTGGCCGCGCGCAGCGGCATCTCCCCCGCGTACGTCAGCCAGATCGAGTCCGGCGCGGCCAACCCGACCGTGCGCGCGCTCAGCCAGGTGGCGGCCGCCGTCGGCGTGCCCGCTCTGCTCGGCGTGCGCGACGCGCCGAACCCCGACTTCGACCCGCGCCCGTCGCTGGCGGCGCTCGCGCACTCCGTCGCCGGTTCGCCCGGCGTCTGGGACACCTCGGCGGCGGGCAGCACCCGGCTGGTCACCCGCATCGTCCACGGTGACGCGGCCGATCACGCCGCCCCCACGAGCCACGCCGGCGAGGAGTACGTCCTCGTGCTGCACGGTCGGTGCCGCCTGCACGTGGGCGATGCGAGCTTCGTCCTCGGCCCCGGCGACGCCTGCCACTTCCCCGCCGGCCGCGTCCACCGGCTCGACGAGGTCTCGGCCGATCTCACGCTGTCCGTCGTCCTGAGCACCGCGCCGTGACGGCACCGACGTCCCTGCGGCGCCCGCCCGCCCTCCGGCCCGGCGACCGCGTCGCGGTCCTCACCGCGAGCAGCCCCGTCCCGGCCGGGCCGCTGGAATTCGGGCTGCGCCTGCTGCGCGACGCGGGTCTCGAGCCGGTCGTCCACCGCTCCGCGCGCGAACCCGGCACGCTACGGCCCTACCTCGCCGGCACCGACGCCCTGCGGGCCGCCGACCTCACCGATGCCCTGCTCGACCCGTCGATCGCCGGCATCGTGTTCGCCCGCGGCGGCAGCGGCGCGGCCCGCACCCTCGCGGCGCTGGAGTGGTCGCGATTCGACGGTCTCGCCCCGAAGGTGCTGGCCGGCTACTCCGACGTCACCGCCGTGCACGAGGCCGTGGCCCGATGCCTGGGCTGGGCGTCGGTCCACTCCACGGTGGTCGCCTCGGACAACGGGACCGCCGCGTGGTCCATGAGCACGCTGCTCGAGGTGCTGCTGACGCCCGAGCGCGCGAGCGAGTGCCGCTTCCCCGACCCGACGGTGATCGTCGGCGGCCGGGCACGCGGGGTCACGCTGGGCGGCAACGTCTGCGTGCTGACGGCGTCACTGGGCACGCCGACGTCCCGCCCCGCGGCGGGCGGGCTGCTGCTCGTCGAGGAGGAGTCCGAGGACCCGTACCGCCTCGACCGCATGCTGACCCACCTGCAGCGCACGGGGTATCTCGACGACGTCGCGGGCGTCGTGTGCGGCCGCTTCCACGGCTGCGGCCCCGACGACCTCGTGGCCGACGTGCTCGCCGAGCGGCTCGGCACCCTCGGCGTCCCCATGATCACCGGCGCCGACATCGGGCACGGCGGCGCGAACCGCGCCTTCCCGCTGGGCGTCGCGGCCGAGCTCGACGCCGACGCCGGTGTCGTGCGCTTCCTCGATCCGCCACTGATCCCCCGCGACTGACTCCCACGGCCGAGCCGGCGGGCGGGGGGCGGCATCGGCCCATGCCGCGTACACTTTTTTACTGTCGGTTCTATAGACAAGGTGGGATGCGGCCCCGTGGCTGCGTCGGAAGGGGTGGTCACGTGCGCGACGCGGCACCCCTGCTCACCGGACGCCGGCGGTTCGCCCGCACTCGCGAGATCGGCACGGTGCGCGACGGCGACGCCGAGGCCAACCGATGTTCGGACGCGTTCAGCCGCTGAGACGGACGCCCCGGGCGACCCGTCGAGGCAGGCCGTTCGCCGCGACACCGGCCCCCGCTCCCTCACGTGCTGCGACGCACCGACGACAAGGACGACCCGTGACCACACAGCTCGACCGCACCGACGACCGCTCCACCGACGACCTCCCCACCGACGACCTCCCCACCGACGATCTCCGCACCGACGGCCTCCGCACCGCCGACCTGCCCGGCTACGACACGATCACCGTGCGCAAGGTGGGCGCCCACCTGGGCGCCACGATCGAGGGCGTCCGCGTGGGCGCCGCGCTCGAGCCACGCCAGGTCGTCGAGATCAAGGCCGCGATCGCCGCCCACAAGGTGGTCTTCCTGCCCGGCCAGCACCACGCCACCGACGCCGACCAGCGCGCCTTCGCCGTACAGCTCGGCGAGGTCACCAAGCCGCACCCGACGGTCGCCGGCGACGGCGACGCCGTGCTGCCCATCGACTCCGACCAGAGCAAGGCCAACAGCTGGCACACCGACGTCACGTTCGTCGACCGCATCCCGGCGGCGAGCATCCTCCGCGCGATCACCCTGCCGCCGTACGGCGGCACGACCGTCTGGGCGAACACCACCCGCGCCTACGAGCAGCTGCACCCCGGGCTGCAGGCACTCGTCGAGCGGCTGTGGGCGGTCCACTCGAACCGCTACGACTACGCCGCCGAGGTCGATGAGACGCGCATCGGTGGCATCGACGTCCAGGAGCAGGCTTACCGCGCGGAGTTCGAGCACCTCGAGTTCGAGACCGAGCACCCCGCCGTGCGCGTGCACCCCGTGACCGGCGATCGGACGCTGCTGCTCGGTCACTTCATCCGCCGCTTCGTCGGGCTGTCGACGCAGGACTCGCAGGACCTGTTCGCCCTGCTGCAGCGGCACGTCACGCGGCTGGACAACACCGTGCGCTGGTCGTGGAGCGACGGCGACGTCGCCATCTGGGACAACATGGCCACCCAGCACTACGCCGTCGACGACTACGACGACCGCCCCCGCCGGCTGCACCGCATCACGCTCGCCGGCCCGGTGCCGGTGGCGGTCGACGGCACCCGGTCGGTCGTGCGCAAGGGCGACGCGTCGCACTACTCGTCGGCGGGCTGACCCGCCGGGCCGGGCACCCCTCGAGCCCGGCTCGCACCTGCGATCGAAAACTGTCGGACCCTGCTGGCACGGTGTCGTCGTCGAGGGGAGACGGCATGACCGAGCTGATGTGGGTGCGATCGCACGTCGAGCAACTGCTGCGGCGCGAGTGGGGCGTGTGCCGGGTCGAGGTCGACCGAGACGGCGACATCCCGTTCCGGCACGGCACGGCCGCGTGCTGGGTGTCGGTGATCGACGGGCCGCCGACGATGGTGCGGGTGCTCGCGCACGCGGCCTACGAGCTCACCCCGTCACCGGGCCTGCTCGCCGAGCTCAACGACATCAACGTCCGGGCGCTCAGCGCGTCGGTGCAGCTCATCGACGACATCGTCGTGGTGCAGCAGACGGTCTCGCCGGTCGCGCTCACCGGCCCGGTGCTGGCGCAGGCCGTCGTGTCGGTCGCCGGCATCGCCGACGGCGTCGGCGGGCTGCTCGCGGCGATGTTCGACGGCGTCACGCCGCACCGGGCGGTCGATCACGACGACACGCGGCCGTCGCGCTGCGTCGACGAGGAGGCGTGATCCCGTGGGGTCGCCGCCGGCGTCCGGGTCAGATCTCGAACTGCACGCGCGCCACCTGCTCGCAGGCCGCAACCACCGCGGCCCGGTAGCGGTTGTGCTCGGCGTCGGCGTCGTAGGCGCGGTAGGCCTCGGCGTCGGCCCAGTCGTTGGTGATGGCGAAGCTCCAGCCACCCTCACGCAGGGCGAGGTCGTAGCCGAGGCGGGTGGCGATCAAGCCGGGCAGCACGAGCCCGCCGATGCCGGCGAGCCCCTCGTCCAGCGCCTGTCGGCCCGCGTCGTCGAGGTCGTCGCGTACCCGGCCCAGCACCACGTTGCGAATCATCGGTCCTGCCTACACCACCGCTTCGTAGGCTGGCTGCGTGGCCGTTTCGCTGACCGTGCTCACGGGTGCCGGTATCTCGACCGACTCCGGCATCCCCGACTACCGCGGGCCGCAAGGACTGTGGCGGGAAGACCCCGACAACGAGTTGCTCGTGACCTACGACTACTACGTCGCCGACCCCGAGATCCGGCGCCGGTCCTGGCTGGCCCGGCAGGCCAACCCGGCCTGGAACGCCGAGCCCAACGTCGCCCACCGGGCACTCGCCGCCCGCCCCGACACGTGGATCGTCACGCAGAACGTCGACCGGCTGCATCAGCGGGCGGGCTCACCGTCGAACCGGGTGCTCGAGCTGCACGGCAACATGGTCGAGGCCGTGTGCATCGAGTGCGGGGCGGGCTCCACGACGCAGCAGGCGCTGGACCGACTCGCCGCCGGCGACCCGGACCCGCGCTGCGTCGGCTGCGGCGGCATCCTCAAGACCGCGACCGTGATGTTCGGGCAGCTGCTCGACGAGAGCGTGCTGGTCCAGGCGTCCGCGGCGGCGCGGGCGGCCGAGGTGTTCGTCGCGATCGGCACGTCGCTGCAGGTCCACCCGGCGGCCGGCCTGGTCGACCTCGCCGCGCGCGCCGGCGCGCGGATCGTCATCGTCAACGCCGAGCCGACGCCGTACGACGACCTCGCCGACGAGGTCATCCGCGAGCCGATCGGCGAGGCCGTGCCGGCCCTGCTGTCCCGGCTCTGACTTCTTGGTCCGTTCCGGGCGCTCCTGGCGACCCATGTCCGGTCATAGGCGGACATGACCAAAGACCCTCCGCGAAACGCCCCCCGCGCCTCTACACTCCCGCCGGGAGGGTACGTAACAATGAACTCACATCGGCGCCTGTTCGCCGTCTGCGCCGCCTTGGCCGCCGTGATCGGCCTGGCCGCCGCCCCCGGCTCGGCCGCCGCCGCGTCGCGGGCCAAGCCCGTCGTCACCGCGCTGTCGGCTCATCACAACACCGGTGCCGGCCGGCAGGTCTTGCTCGTCCGCGGTCGTCACTTCGCCGGGCGCCACCCTCGGGTGACGTTCGGGTACGACATCTCGCCGCATGTCCGGGTGCTGTCGCCGACCCGGCTGCGCGTCCAGGTCCCCCCGCTGGAGCCGGGGACGTACGCGGTTCGCGTCGAGACCCGCTCCGGCACGTCGAAGGCCACGTCCCGGGCGAGATTCACCTTCGGCCAGGGCCCGGACGTCACCGCCCTCTCGCGCACGACATCGCCCCTCCGCGGCGCTCGGGTCACCATCCGAGGCGCCCACCTCATGCGCATCCGATCGGTCACCGTCGGCGGCCGGGCGGCGAGGTCCGTCCACCGTTATTCGAGCACCAGGATCGCCGCCATCCTTCCCGCGCACGCCGCCGGCACCGCCAGCGTCCGAATCCGGACCGACTTCGGCACGTCCGCCAACACCGTCGCCGACGACATCCGTTACCTGGCGTCGCCGAGCATCACCGGACTGGACGCCGGCGACGGCCCCGCGGCAGGCGGCACCGACGTGACCGTCTCCGGCCGGTTCCGCGGCGGCGTCACCGCCGTGACCTTCGGCGCTACGAACGCCAGGTTCTCCGTCGCGGGGGAGCGGACCGTCCACGTCACCACTCCCAAGCACGCGCCGGGCACGGTTCGTCTCACCGTCGTCACGCCCGGCGGCTCGGCGCATTCGAACTTCTACTACCGGCAGCCGAACCGGCAGAGCTGGCACGTGGGTCGGGTCACCGACCACAACCGCGGCTGGTTCGAAGGCATCTCCTGTCCCGTTGCCGGTACCTGCTTCGGCATCGACGGGCACGACTTCGCGGTGCGCACCGGCACGACGTGGGGGCCGGCCACCCAGGTCGTCGCCGGCCAGACATTGCACGCGCTGTCCTGCCCCACCACGACGTCGTGCGTGGCCCTCGCCGCCAGCGGGCTGGGATGGCAGTGGGACGGCACGACCTGGTCGAGCCTGCCCGACGTCGGCTCTTCGGTCCTCGACGTCAGCTGCGCCGAGCCGGAGAGCTGCGTCGCCGTCGGTGACGCCGGCGCCTGGCAGCTGGCGAACGGTTCCTGGACGTCGCTGGCGCTCGCCGGCGGCGCCGACCACGTGTCGTGCCCGAGGACGAACTGGTGTGCCGCCGCCCGCCGCGAGACGGTGGCCGTCTGGGCCGATGGTGCCTGGAGCACGCACACCGAGCCGGACGCCGACTACATCGCCGACCTCGACTGCAGCTCCGACGAGCACTGCGCGGCCGTCGACCGCATGGGCGGCGTCACGATGCTCAGCGACGCGGCGTGGACCCGGAGCATGGTCTTCGCGCATCGGAACGGTCACCGGGTCGCCTGCCCCGACACCCGGTGCGTGGCGATCGACTACTGGGGCCGGTCCGTGACGTTCGACGGGACCACGTGGAGCGACTCGCCCGCCGCGCCGACGAACAGTGACCCGGTCTTCTACGACGAGGCCTTCGACTGCGCCACCGTGACCGACTGCGTCGCCGGCGACAGCTCGGGCCTCGCCTCGGACTACGACGGAGCCACCTGGTCGGCACCCGCGTCGGCGCTCCCGAGCGACGGCTGGGCGACGGCGGTCTCGTGCGCCGGCTCGTTCTGCGCCCGGCTCGACACCGACGGCAACGTCCGCACCTCGGCGGCCGGCGCCGACTGGGCCGAGCCCACCCGGGTGTTCCCGGTCCGCAACGTCGACGGCGACATCGCGTGCTCGTCCGCGTCCTCCTGCCTCGCCGTCACCCGGGACGGTCGGGCGGCGCGCTTCGACGGCAGCACCTGGCGCCTGACCCCGGCTCCGCCGGAGGCCGTGCAGACGCTCTCCTGCGCCCCGGACGGTTCGTGCGTCGGCCTTGGTCGCAGCCGCACCGTCACCTGGGACGGCACATGGCACGAGGTCGCGACACAGGTCCACCCGACGCAGCTCTCCTGCGCGTCGGCCACCTTCTGCCTCGGCGCGGCCGGCGGCAGTGTGTGGACCTTCGACGGCCGGTCGTGGTCGCCACGACAGCTGCTCGACCCGAGTGCCGGCTACGGCGGCGAGGCCCAGATCTCGTGCCCGAAGGTCCGCCATTGCGTGTTCGTCTCGGCCAGTGGCATACACCCCACCGACGGCAGCCAGGCCTTCGTGCTGTCGGGCACGCGGTGGAGCGCGCCGGCCCCGGTCGGCCACGACTACGACGGGCCGACCGCCTTGTCGTGCGCGACCCCGACATCGTGCACCCTCGCCCTGAACGACTGGGTCCGCGGCTTCGACGGCCGGACCTGGTCCGACGCCAGGATGCTCGATCCGTCGGCCGTGCCGCCGACAGCGTGGAACCTGCACGATCTCGCGTGCGGCAGCCCTCAGCGCTGTGTCGCCGTCGGCGACGACTACACCTATCGCGCGACGGGCTGACGCGGCTCAGACCCCGACGTGGGCCAGGGCGTGCTGCAGCAGCGTGCCCTGGCCACCGACCATGTCGGCGAGCACGCGGTGGTCACGCGCCTCGTGCGGCGCCATCCAGGTGATCTCGAGGGCGTCCTGGCGGGGCTGGCAGTCGCCCTCCACCGGGATGACGAACGCGAGCGACACCGCGTGCTGGCGCGAGTCGTGGAACGGCGTGATGCCCGGCACCGGGAAGTACTCGGCGACCGTGAACGGCTGCGGCGAGGTCGGCACGCGGGGCAGGGCGAGCGGGCCGAGGTCCTTCTCCAGGTGCCGCAGCAGGGCCTGCCGCACCCGTTCGCCGTAGAGCACGCGGCCCGAGACCAGCGCCCGGCTGATGTTGCCCTCCTCGTCGGCGCGCAGCAGCAGGCCGACCTCGGTGACCTCGCCGGCCTCGTCCACCCGCACGGGCACGGCGTCCACGTAGAGGATCGGCAGCCGCTGCCGCGCGGACTCCATCTCCTCGCGGGTCAGCCAGGCCCCGGACACATCGCTGTCGAGCGTCATGCTCACGATCCTGCCAGCGACCGTCTCGCGAACGACGGAGCCCCGCAGGCATGATGGGACGATGCCCCCGAACCTGCGAGAGCGTCTCGGCCGCGTGGTGTTCGAGCGGGTCGCCGGCAGCGAGGGCCCGCAGCACCGCGACCGCATCCACCTGACACCCGGCGAGCGCTGGTTCCCGCCCGACCGGCCGATCCGGCAGGTGCACGCCGACTCCTCGATGTTCGTCGGCGGCCTGCGCGCCCTGCTGCTGCAGTCGCTGCACCCGCTGGCCATGGCCGGCGTGGCCGGGCACTCGGACTACCGCGGCGACCCGTGGGGTCGGCTACAGCGCACCAGCTACTTCCTCGCCGTGACGACCTTCGGGCTGGCCGAGGACGCCGAGCACGCGGTGGCCCGCGTGCGCGGCATCCACCGACGGGTGCAGGGCGTCGCGCCCGACGGTCGGCGCTACCGCGCGGCCGACCCGCACCTGCTGAGCTGGGTGCACCTGGCCGAGGTCGACAGCTTCCTGCGCACCCACCAGCGTTACGGCTCGCACCCCCTGGACGCGGCCGGCCAGGACGGTTACGTCGCCGACACCGCGGTCGTCGCTCGCAAGCTGGGCGTGCTCGACCCGCCCGAGACCGTGGCCGAGCTCGCCGAACAGCTCGCCGCCTACCGCCCCGAGCTCGCCGGGACGCCCGAGGCCCGCGCCGCCGCCCGCTTCCTGCTGGTCCGCCCGCCGCTGCCGGTGGTCGCGCGGCCGCCCTACGCCGTGCTGGGCTCGGCCGCCGTCGCCTCGTTGCCGGCCTGGACCCGCTGGCCGCTGCGGCTGCCCTACCTGCCCGTCGCCGAGGCGACGGTCGTCCGCGCCGCCGGCGGCGCCCTGGTGCGCGGGCTGCGCTGGGTCACCACCGCGCCCCCGTCCCCGACGATCGAGGAGGCCGCCGGATGAGCGACGCGTGTCGAGCTGACTGCCGAGACGAGGACGCGGCATGAGCGTGACCCTGGGCAAGGGCGGGAACGTCTCGCTCAGCAAGGAGGCGCCGGGCCTCACCGCCGTCATCGTCGGGCTCGGGTGGCAGGCCCGTTCGTCGACCGGTGCCGACTTCGACCTCGACGCGTCGGCCCTGCTGCTCGGGGCCGACGACAAGGTGCCCTCCGACGAGCACTTCGTCTTCTACAACAACCTGACCTCGCCCGACGGCTCGGTCGAGCACCAGGGCGACAACCTGACCGGCGGCTCCGGCTTCGAGGACGACGAGCAGATCGCGGTCGACCTCGCGACCGTGCCGCAGAGCGTGGAGCGCATCGTGGTGGCCGTCTCGATCCACGACGCGCACGCGCGGGGCCAGAACTTCGGGCAGGTGCGCCGAGCGTTCATCCGTGTCGTGAACTCCGCCGACGGTCAGGAGATCACGCGCTACGACCTGTCCGAGGACGCCTCCACCGAGACCGCGATGATCTTCGGCGAGCTGTACCGGATGCGCGGCGAGTGGAAGTTCCGCGCCGTCGGTCAGGGTTACGACGCCGGGCTGGCCGGCATCGCGCGCGACTTCGGCGTCGACGTCGCCTGACCGTCCCTCGACCACCCGACCGGGAGGAGCCCACGATGCCCGACCTGCCCGACCACGTCCGCGACCTGCTCGCCGAGCCCAACCCCGCCGTGATGGCGACGATCGCGAAGGACGGCCGGCCCGTCACCGTCGCCACCTGGTACCTGCTCGAGGACGACGGCAGCATCCTGCTCGGCCTCGACGCGACCCGCGCGCGGCTGAACCACCTGCGCCGTGACCCGCGCGTCTCGCTGACCGCCCTGGCCGAGGGGAACTGGTACACCCACGTCAGCGTCCAGGGGCGGGTCGGCGAGATCGTCGACGACGAGGGGCTGCGCCAGATCGACCGGCTCTCGCAGCACTACAACGGCAAGCCCTACCCCAACCGGGAGAGCCCGCGCGTCTACACCCACCTGCGCATCGACAGCTGGCACGGCTGGAACGCCTGACCCTGCTCCGTGATCAAGAGGGCGTCGTGGTCGCCCTGGCCACCACGACGCCCTCTTGATCAACGCTCTACCGGTCGGTGCCGTGCGGCGTCGCCACGATCGCGAACGGGGTCCGGGCCCGCGGCGTCGACTGCGCCGCCGCGTTGTCGGTGCCCACGCTGACCAGCCGCCGGTTCGGGATCACGAACGACGTCGTGACGACGCCGTCCGGATTCGCCCGGGCCTGCCCCAGCGTGACCGTGGCCCCGTCGGCCGTGGTTGCCGACACCGTGACGACCCGGTTCGGACGGTAGCCGGTGCCGCTGGCCGTCACCCGCTCCCCCGGCGTGGCCGTGGTGGACGACAGCACGAGCGTCGAGCGCACCTGCGGGGCGTCGGCGGTGAGCACCGGGTCGGTCACCGAGGTGGTCGCCGTGGCCGGCGTCCTGGTCGACGATCCGGTGGCCGTCACCGCGTAGACGCCGGCGGCCGCGGCGGACGCGACCGGCACGGTGGCCGCGATACGCCCCGAGCCGTCCGCGGTGACGGTCGTGGTCGCCGCCCGCGGTGTCGCCAGCGCGACCGCCACCGTCTCCCCCGGCCGGAAGCCCCGGCCGGTGACCGCGAGCGACGTGCCCGGGCGGGCCGAGTCGCGCACCGACACGGTCTGCGTCGTCCGGTCGGCCACGGTGACGGTCAGCGCGGTGGTGTCGCTGCTCTGCCCGTCGGAGACCGTGACATGGACGGTGTAGCTGCCCGGCGCGGTCCACGTGTGCGAGCCGGTCACCGTGCCGTCGGCGCCGATCGTGGCGTCCGCGGTCGGCGACGCGTCACCCCACTGCACCCGGGCACTGCGATCGCCCGAACCACCGGTCGCCTTGCCCAGCGTCAGCGACGCGGCGCTGCCGGTGGTGGCGTTCGCGTCGTCGGCCGCCGTCGTGCGCAGCGCCGGCGCCGGCGTGCCGTCGTCGGCGATCGCGAAGACGTGCACGCGACCCTGGTCCTTCTCGGTGCCCGGTTGCTGGGGCATGACGACACCGGTCAGCGTCTTACCCGCCGTCAGCGTGATGGTCGGCGCGGCGAACAGGTACGGCTTCGCACCGTCCCGCCCGCCCTCGTCGAGCCGGTACTGCGTCGCCGCGACGGCCGTGTACCCGCTCGGCACCGCGCCGCCACCGCCGAGCGTCCAGTCCGGGAAGTTCATCGGGACGGACTCGCTCGACCCGTCGCTGTAGGTCAGGGTCGCGGTCGCCTTCTGGTCGCCCTCCGTGCCGGCACCGATGAAGGCGATCTTGGTGGCGTCCTTCGGCAGGTCGACCGGGATGGTCTGCCCGCTGCCCTTGGCGTTGTCCGGCGTGCCGGCGGCGACCGCCGGGAGCGTGAAGTGCAGCGAGGTCCCGGGCACGGCCACCGAGTCACCCTGGGCCGCACCGGCCGCCGCCAACGCCTGCCGGGAGTAGGAGTAGCCGCCGCCGTCGCAGTCGACCTTCACACCGTCGTCGGCGATGCAGACGCCGTCGAAGCCCGGCACGATCCCACCGGTGGCCGCCTTCGCGACCGTGATCCCGGCGAACCCGGTGGCCGTCCGGCCGCCGTTCGTGACGGTGACCGCCACCCGGTAGAACCCCGGCTTCGCGTACTCGTGGGTACCGCGCACCGAGTAGGAGTTGAGCTGGCCGGCATTGAGCGTGCCCGCCGACGTCGTGCCGTCACCCCAGTCCAGGGTCGCGCTGTAGTCGTCGGCCGTGCTGCCCTTGGCCGCGACGAACGTGCCCAGCGTCGCGGTCAGCGACGAGCCGGTGCGCGTGGTCAACGCCTTCTTCGTCGGCGTCACCGCGAGCGTGCCGCTGCCCGACGAGCCGGGCTTCACGAGCAGCTCGACCTCGGCCAGCGACGTCGTCCCGCCACCGGTGAACAGCAGCCGGTACTGCGTGTAGGCGCGCGGGTGCGCGACCGAGAACGGTCGGGTCTCGCCGCGCCACGGGAACGTCTGCCCCGAGCGCGAGTCCACCGTCGTCCACCGGCGACCGTTCGTCGAGCCCTCGAGCGTCCACGACGACGGGTCACCCTTGGCCGAGCCGGACGTCAGCGTGTATCTCGACACCCGCTGCGACGACCCGTTGGCCGTCCACGACAGCGTCGGTATCCCGTCGCGGAAGGTCGTCTGCGTCGTCGAGTCGTCGTCGGTGAGGGCATCGATGTCCTGGCCGTTGGCGGCGGTCAGCGTGCCGACACCACCGCTGGTCGCGTCCTCGTCCGGCTGCGGCGCCTTCGTGCCGCTCGTCGGCGAATCCGGGACGGCGTTCTTGCCCGTACCCCACGTCGACGGCGACGACCCCATCGTGAAGTCGACGTCGGTGACGCCGGCGAGCTCGGCCGTCGACACCGAGGTCGAGGCGTGCTTGCGGCCGTCGATCTTCAGCGACTGCACGTAGACGTTGCTCGTGCTGTTGTGACGGGCGTTGATCGTCAGGTCGCCGGTGCTGCGGTGCACGACCACCCGGTCGAACAGCGGGCTGCCGACCGCCCAGTTCGGCGAGCCGGACTGCAGCGGGTAGAGGCCCAGCGACGACAGCACGTACCACGCCGACATCTCGCCGTTGTCCTCGTCGCCGGTGTAGCCCTGGCCGATCTCCGACCCGACGTAGAGCCGCTGCATGACCTCGCGGACGAGCCGCTGCGTCTTGTACGGCTGCTGCACGTAGTCGTACATGTACGGGATGTGGTGCGAGACCTGGTTGCTGTGGCCGTACTGCCCCATGCGCACGGCCCGCGCCTCGACCATCTCGTGGATGACGCCGCCGTACCCGCCCGGCTTGTTCGCGAGCTCCGGCGTCGAGAAGAACGCGTCGAGCTTCTTCGCGAGCGCCTTGCGACCGCCGTAGAGGTCGGCCAGGCCCTGACCGTCCTGCGGCGCGTGGAACGCGAAGTTCCAGCCGTCGGTCTCGGTGTAGACGCCGCCCCACGCCTCGGGGTCGTACTCGTCCTTGCTCTCGTTGAACGAGCCGTCGGCCTTGCGGCCCTGGAAGAAGCCGACCGACTTGTCGAAGAGGTTGACGTACTGCCCGGCACGGTCGGCGAGGTACGCCGCCTCGTCGCGCAGCTGCGCGCGCCGCGCGGCGGGCACCCGTGGGTCCTTCGCGAGCTGGGCCGCCATCTGCGCCAGCCCCGCGTCGTTGATGTCACCCTCGAGCTGCCAGGAGACCGACTCGCCCGTCCCGGTGTCGGTGTACTTGCGGAACAGCGAGGTCGCGAGGCCCTTGCGCCCGACGCCGCTGGCCGACGGCAGGGTCGTCGCGTTCTTCAGCGCCGCCTCGTACGTGGCGAGCGGATCCTTCAGCTTCACGCCGCGCAGGTAGGCACCCGCGAACGCGACGTCGCTGCTCGTGCCCGTCATCAGGTCGGCGTAACCGGGCGAGGACCACCGCGCGACCCACCCACCGTCGCGGAACTGCTGCACGAACCCGTCGACGAGATCCGCGGCGACGTCCGGGTAAAGCAGCGAGTACGCCGGCCAGACGGTGCGATACGTGTCCCAGAAGCCGTTGTTGACGTACACCTTGCCGGCGAGCACGGCGGCCGAGGTCTCCGAGTCGCTCGGTTTGGCGTCGCTGCGCGGCGCGGTGGGGCTGGCGTACTTGTAGACCGGCGCGGCCGCCGTGCCGGTGTTCTCGAACTGCGAGTTCGGGTACAGGTTGAGCCGGTAGAGGCTGCCGTAGAGGGTGCGCAGCTGGTCGTCACTGGCACCGTCGACCTCCACGACGCCGAGCCGCTGCTGCCACGCCGCCGTGGCGGACTTGTGGATCGCGTCGAAGCTGCGACCGGTCAGCTCGAGGTCCGCGTTGCGCCGCGCCTGGGCGAGACTGATGAACGACGTCGCCAACCGCAGTTCGACCGTCTTTGCGCCGAACCGCGCAAACTGCGAGTCGGCGTTGCCCCCGGCGGCCGCACCGGTCGCCGTCGGCTTGCTGGAGAACGTGCCGGTGAAGAACATCCGGCTACGGCCCACCGAGAGGCCGCTGCCGTTGTCGACCCAGCCGTGCACGGTCCCGGTGGCGGGGTCGAGCACGAACGAGCCGTTCTTGTCCACGGTGTCGAAGACGAGCGAGCCCGAGTCGCCGGGGAAGGTGAACCGCAGCACCGAGCCGTGGTCCGTGGGCGCCATCTCCGTGTACAGCCGGTTCAGGAAGGCGACCTTGTAGTAGTCCGGGCGCGCGATCTCGCGGTCGTGCGTGAACGCGAGCGAGCGGCCGGTGGGGCTGCCCGTCGGCGTGGCCGACGCCGACGGCATCACCGACAGCTGATTCCGGTCGCCCATCCACGGGCTCGGCTCGTGCGAGACCGAGAAGCCCTGGAGCCGGGGCCGGTTCTCGGTGTCGTTGGCCTGCGCGTAGTAGTACTCCCAGCTGTTGGACGACGCGTCGGTGACCGGGGTCAGGAACGTGAAGCCGTTGGGCATCGCCGAGATCGGGAGGTTGTTGCCGCGGGAGAACGATCCGGAGGCGTTGGTGCCGCGACGCGTGTCGACGGCGTTGGTCAGCGTCGAGGTGTCGACCTGCTTGGGCTCGGGGTCGATCGTCACGTCGTCGACCCAGCCTGCGAAGTCGGTGTCGGCCTTGGCGTTGGTCGCGTCGTACGCGAGCAGGACGCGGTCGACGGTCTTCCCACGCGCCACCGACCCGATGTCGCTGCTCTCGCGGTTCCACTGGTCGACGTAGAGGATCTTGCCCTTGCCCTGCCCGCGCGCGGTCAGCGGAACGCCGTGCTGGTCGACGGGGCTCAGCTGGGAGAGGTAGGTGCCGTCGGTGAAGTGCAGGTCCACGGCGGCGTAGGTCGACGGGTAGGCCTCGTGGGAACCGGTGTCCTCGGGCAAGATGTCGTAGCTCAACCGCGTCCGCGGCCCCACCCGGACGTCGAGGCCCTTGCTGACCACGTTCGTCTCGTAGGCCCGGCCCGCCACGGTCTGCTTGCCGGCATAGCGGTAGGCGTGCAGGCCGGTGAAGCCGGCGTTCTGCTTGATGTTCAGACCGGCCGTCGGGCCGTTGCCCGTCGCGGTGATCATCGGCTCGGCGGTCGTGCCGCCCTGGGGGGCGGCGGCGAGATCGAGGTCGGCGAGCTGCAGCAGCGAGCCCGCGTGCGGTGCGCTGATCGCGAGCCGGTACCAGGCGTAGGACTTCGGGCCGGTCACGGAGTACGTGTTGCGCACGCCCCGGCCGGCGAACGTCTGCGCGTCCCGGGTGTCGAGCGTCGTGAACGTGGTGCCGTCGGTCGAGCCCTGCAGCGTCCAGGCCGCCGGGTCACGGTCGGGCGCGTCGTTGGCGGAGGTGAGGCCGTAGGTGACGACGGTGGCCGCCGCGGGCAGGTGGTAGGTCAGCGTGGCCGACGTCGCGAACGCCAGCCACTTGGTCTTCGGGTCGGCGTCGGCCAGGTTCTTCGCGACCTCGCCGGGCGGGTTCTCCGCCGACGCCGTGATCGGGGTGTCGGCGGCGACCACGCTGCCGGGCAGGTGGGCCGACGACGCCTCGATCCCCTTGCGGACGGGCTTGCCGTTGCGGCCGACCTCGACGGTGCTGGCCAGCCCCGCGGGCTCACCGCTCTCGAACGAGGTGCGGAAGGCGCCGGGCGCCGGGGCGGCGGCCGCCGCCGGAGTGACCGCGGCGAGCCCGGGGAGCAGGATCGCCGCGCCCCCGACGATCGCCAGTACCCGCTTCGCGCAGGTGGGTCGTCGCACTGCGTCGGTGCCGAACATGGCGTCCCCTTGCCGATTTTCCGGTCGCGCCCCGCTGCACGACGTCCGGGACCATTTCGCGGATTGACAGCGTTGTCAAGGTTTGGGCAGGATGCCCGGCGTGACCACTTCGGCGCGCTCCCGTCCCACGATGGACGAGGTCGCGCGCCTGGCCGGGGTGAGCCTGAAGACGGCGTCGCGCGTCTTCAACGGCGAGCCGCACGTGACCGAGCGGACCGCGGCGAAGGTCCACGCCGCGGCCGACGAACTGGGCTTCCGGCCCAACGTGATCGCCCGCGAGCTGCGCCGCGGTGCCCGCTCGACGTCGGTCGGCCTGCTCATCGCCGACGTCGCCAACCCCTTCTACGCCCGGGTCGCGCGCGGCGTGGAGCGTCGGCTGCGCCGCGAGGGTCTGCAGCTCGTCACCGCCTCCACCGACGAGGACGCCGACCTGGAACGTCAGCTCACCGTCGAGATGCTCGAGCGCCGCGTCTGCGGCCTGCTGCTGACCACGTGCCTCACCGATCACGCCCACCTCGAGGCCGAGCGCCGCCACGGCGTCCCCGTCGCGTTCCTGGACCGCCCGCCACACGGCATCACCGCCGACACGGTCGCACTCGACAACGCCGGCGGTGCCGCCCTGGCCACCCGACACCTGCTCGCGCAGGGGCACCGTCGCATCGGGCTCGTCGGCGACCTGAGCCGGCTGCCGACCCACCGGGAACGCGTCGCCGGGTTCGAGGCCGCGATGCACGAGGCCGGCATCGCCGACTGGCAGCGGTACATGCGCGCCGACTCACACGACAGCGAGTCCGCCGGTCGTGCCGCCGCCGACCTGCTGGCCCTGCCCGAGCCGCCGACCGCGCTGTTCACGACCAACAACCGGATCACCGTCGGCACGCTGCGCGCTTTGCGCGACACCGCGCAAAAACCCGCGCTCGTCGGTTTCGACGACTTCGAGCTCGCCGACCTGCTCGGGGTCACCGTCGTCAGCCACTCCCCCGAGCAAATGGGCGAGTCCGGCGCCGCTCGCCTGCTCGACCACCTGCACGGCACGCCCGGCGCCCCGCGCGACGAACGACTGCCCGTCCGGCTCGTCCCCCGAGGTTCGGGCGAGCGTCCCCCACCCCCCTAAGCCCACTTTTGGCGGCCTGACGCAGCATGCTGCGTCAGGCCGCCAAAACCGGTCCCGCCTGGAGGCCACATGTCCACAGTTCGCCGCGTCGTCGGTGCCGCGGTCGCCGCCGTCACGCTCGGCGGCGTCCTCGCCGCCACCGCGCCGGGCGCGATCGCCGCGCCGGCCGGCGGTCCGCTCACCGGTCTGGTCAACCCCTACATCGGCACCGAGAACTTCGGCAACACCTTCCCGGGGGCGAGCGCGCCGTTCGGGATGGTGCAGGTCAGCCCCGACACCGGCGGCCAGGGCGGTTACGACTACAAGGGCAGCAAGATCCACGGTTTCAGCCAGACGCACCTGTCGGGCGTCGGCTGCGGCGTCGTCGGCGAGCTGCCGATCATGCCGACGACCGGTGCCGTCACGACCGGCGACTACGACCAGTACTCGTCGGCGTTCTCGCACGACGACGAGCAGGCGACGCCCGGTTACTACCGCGTCGGGCTGTCGCGGTACGACATCGACGCCGAGCTGACCGCCACCGAACGCACCGGCTGGCAGCGCTACACCTTCCCCGCCGACGGCCAGCACAACGTCCTGCTCAACACCGGGCACGCCAACATGGCGGTGCAGACGTCCTCGATCCAGGTGGTGGACGACCACACGCTCACCGGCAGCGTCACCGACGGCGGCTTCTGCGCCGGCCACGACCAGCACACCGTCCACTTCGTCGCCACGTTCTCCACGCCCTTCGCCTCCTACGGCACCTGGCACGGCGACGCCCTCGACAAGGGGGCGAAGACCTCGTCCGGCGACGGCAACCGCGGCGCCTGGGTGACCTTCGGCGGCGACGCGAAGCAGGTCACGGTCAAGGTCGGGCTGTCCTACACCGGCGTCGCCGGCGCCACCAAGAACCTGAGGGCCGAGACCGGCACCGGCTTCGACTTCGACGCCACCCGCACCGCGCTCACCGCGCAGTGGGAGCGCCAGCTCGGCCTCGCCCGCATCAGCGGCGGCACCCACGAGCGGCAGGTCGCCTACTACACCTCGCTGTACCACGCACTGCTGCACCCGAACCTCAGCGGCGACGTCGACGGGAAGTACCGCGGCTTCGACGACAAGATCCACGCCGCGAAGGGGTGGACGCCGCGGGCGAACTTCTCGCTGTGGGACACCTATCGCACCCAGAACCAGCTGCTCGAGCTGCTGCGCCCCGACGTCGCCCGCGACGACGCGCTGTCGCTGCTGGCCATCGGCCGCGAGGGCGGCTGGCTGCCGCGGTGGGCACTGGAGAACAGCGAGACCAACATCATGACCGGTGACCCGATCACGCCGACGCTCGTCGAGCTGTGGTCCAAGGGCTTCCTCGCCGGACACGAGGCCGAGGCCTACGCGCTGCTGCGCAAGTACGCGACGCAGCTGCCGCCGAAGGACTCGCAGTACAACGGCCGCGCCGGCGTCGAGTACTACCGCAAGCTCGGCTACATCCCGTCCGGCCTCGACCAACGCACCGACTGCGTCTACCAGGGCGGCGACAGCGACTGCAACAACCCGTCGTCGGCCACCCTCGAGTACTCGGCCGCGGACGCCGCGCTGTCGGTCATGGCAAGGAAGCTCGGCCACGCCAAGGACGCGACGACGTTCGCCCAGCGGGGCCGGTGGTACCGCAACCTGTGGGATGCGCGGATCCAGCAGTTCCACCCCCGCAACGCCGACGGCTCGTTCCTCTCGCCCTTCGACCCGGTGAGCGGCAACGAGCAGTTCCACGAGAGCGGCGCCTACCAGTACACCTGGCTCGTGCCGCAGGACCCGGCCGGCCTGGTCGACCTGCTCGGCGGCCGCAAGGCGACCGAGCGGCGGCTCGACCGGTTCTTCGCCTACGACAAGCTGCTCGCCGACCCGGCCAGCACGATCGAGGACGAGTGGATCTCCTCGCCCTACGACTACTACGCGAAGTCGACCTACAACCCGAACAACGAGCCCGACCTGATCGCGCCGTACTTCTACACCTCGGCCGGCGCGCCGGCGAAGGCGGCGACCGTCGTCCGAGCCGCCTACCGGCTCTTCACCACCGGCCCGGACGGCATGACCGGCAACGACGACCTCGGCGAGATGTCGTCCTGGTACGTGATGAGCTCGCTCGGCATCTACCCGACGATGAGCGGCTCGGGCACGTTCGTGCTGTCGACGCCGCAGTTCCCCTCCACCACGGTCACGATCGGCAGGTACGGCTCGCGACAGGGCGGCACCCTGCGCGTCACCGCCCCCGGCGTCAGCGACACCGACCGCTACGTCTCGTCGGTCGCGGTGGACGGTGCGTCGACGTCGAAGACGTGGCTGCGCTTCGGCAGCATCGCGCACGGCGGCACGATCGACTACCGCGTCTCGGCCACGCCGGGCCGCTGGGGCACGCGGACCGCGGATGCCCCGCCGTCACTCGACCCGACGGCCGACGACGAGCGGGTCACGTTCGCGGGGACCGCCATGGGCGCAGCGGCGGCCACGGGTGCGCGGACGGTCGCCGTCACCGCGTCGACGGTCGGCCAGTGGCCCGGGGCGAAGATCGTGACGACCGCCGTCACGCCGCCGGCAGGGTGGCGCGCGAACCCGGCCCACTCCACGAAGTTCCTCACCTCGGACGGACTGCCGACGGCGCTCGACCGCACGATCACGCTCGACGTCCCGAAGGGGACGGCCGCGGGCAGCTACCCGGTCACGGTGACGATGCGCGCGTACGGCGTCCGCACCGTCACCAAGACGGTCACGGTGGAACTGCAGGACGTCACCTGCGCCGACGGCGCCGACTGCGCGCTCGACCTCGGTGCCGTGGCCGATCTCGACGGCACCGCCACCACCGACGCGCCGGACTCCGGCAACTTCGACGGCGGCGGGTGGAGTTACGACGCGGCGCTGCTGCCGGCGGCCGGTCGACACACCGCGGCGGGGACGTCCTGGCTGCTGCCCGACCCGACCGGCACGGCCAAGAACTTCGTCACGGCTCGCCGCCAGCAGCTCGCCGTCCCGGCCGGTGCCTACGCGACGGCCCGCGTGCTCGGCGCGGCGCACGGCGGCGCGCTCAGCTCGACGGTGACCGCGACGTACACCGACGGCACGAGCGAGGAGATCCCCTTCGCGTTGAGCGACTGGGCGTCGTCCTCACCGGCGACGGGCAACAGCGTGGCCGTCGCGATGGCGCACCGCATCAAGACCGGCCAGGGCGTCGACGGGCCGCCGGTCAATCTCTTCGCGGTGGGCATCCCCCTCGACGAGGGCAAGCAGCTGCAGTCGCTGACGCTGCCCGGCGGCGGCACCGGCGAGATCTACGCCGTCACGCTGGCCGGCAACGCCGGCAACTAGCGCTGGCGCTCCACCACCGACCACTCGTCGGTGGGAACGTACTGCGCGACGTTGTCCATGCGCTTCTGCACGGCCGAGATCTCGCGGACGGCCTGGCCGATGACGCTGCGGTCGATCGGCGAGAGGCGGTGCATGGTCACGATGTCGGACGGCTGGTGGTCGCGCTCGCGCTGGGACAGCTGATGGCGCAGCCGGATGCGCTGCAGCACCTCGAACACCTCGACGAGCACGTCTGCGGAGTCGTCGGGCAGCATCGGCGACCCCGCCGCCGCGCGGAGCCGCTCGGTGGTCTGCAGCTCCGAGGACCCCACGCTCAGCGCCGCCCATCGGGCGATGTTGACGATGGGCACCAGCGCGTGCGTCTTGACGTCGAAGGTGCCGCCGCGGCGCGCGAGCACGTCACGCACCGAGCGCAGCTTGGCGCGCTGCGCGAGCGACTCGGTCAGCAGCAGCCGCATGGTGCCGGGGTGCGAGCGCAGGTCGGCGAAGACGCGGGTGACCGCCGGCAGTCCCGGGTCGCCGTGGATCGCGCGGCCGTCGACGAGCAGCGACGTCATGATCGCGCCCTGGCCGGCGACCGGATCGGCGAGCCAGTCGCGCGCGGCCTGCCGCCACTCCCCGTTGTCGCGGCTGAAGGGCGGCCGGGACGCGGTGGCGCCGTGGGTGTCGATGCCGAGCCCGGCGGCGGCGATCACCCGCTCGACCTCGACGAAGACCTTGCGGTAGCGCTGCCGCTCCGCCTCCTCGACGTCGCGGGCGAACGCGACCGCGGAGTCGAGGTCGGAGCTGAGGACGGCCTCGCGCCGGCCGCTGCTGCCCAGCGACAGCCAGGTGAAGGCGTCGAGGTCGAGATCCGGGTGGTCGGCGAAGCTCAGCACGAGGGCGCGGCGCACGATCGCGTCGACGGTGGCGCTGTAGACCGCCAGCACCTTGCTCGTGGGCAGGCCACGGGAGAGCAGGTCGGCCACCATCGCCGGCACGCGGCGGGCGCGCTCGACGAGGTCGTCGGTGTTCGCCGCGCGGGTGAGCTGTTGGCGCAGCGCCACCCCGGCGGTCGTGGACGACACCGCGAAGTCGCTCGGCGCGGCGGCGCCGCGCAGCCGGCCGTCCCGGTCGACGACGAGCACGAAGTCGGCCTGCCGGTCGAGCAGCATGATCAGCGCACCCGCGGCCGAGTCGCCGCTCTGCGTCGTCAGGGCCGGGTGCGCCATGACGTCGCCGACGCGGGTGTCGGCGGGCAGGCCGGGGACGATGAGGTTGCGGCGCAGCACGGTGTCGGTGATCAGCCCGTAGGTGCCGTCGCCCACGTCGACCGCCGCATAGCCGGTGTCTCGCTCGGTCATGGCCCGGGCGACGTCGTCCACGTGCGCGTCGGGCCCGACGACGATGGGCACGCGGGTGATGAGCTCGTCCACCACGCCGTAGGACGGGTCGCCCACCGGTGCCCGGCGCGACATGCTCTCGGCGAGGAAGCGGGCGCCGCCGCTGGAGGAGAACGCCGGCTCGACCGCCGACGAGGGCAGCACCGCGACCGTCGTCGCGCCGACCGCCACCGCGCGCGGCCCGACCGAGCGGCGGGTGAGCAGGGCGGAGAAGCCGAAGACGCCGCCCGCGGTCAGTCGCTCGTCGGGACGGGCGTTGTCGCGCGAGTTCCACAGGTCCACGTGGCCGTCGAGCACCACGTACAACTCCTGGCGCGGATGCTCGAAGGCGTCCACGATCTCTGCGCCGTCGCCGTACGCGGCGATGCGGGCGGCACCGGCCACCTCGGCGAGGGTCTCCGGCGGGAGGTCGTCGAAGGGTGCGTGACCGCCGAGGAAGCTCGCGAGCCCGGCTGCGTCCATGCCGTCCATGGTGCCAGCGTGACGGGGCTGTACGGCACGGCACGCACCTGACACGATGCGGTCACCGCACCGAAACCCGGCATTACGACGCTGTTGTGAGTGACCGATAGGTATTGGGAAAGAGCGAAGCCATGACGAAGCCCGAAGCAGGCAACGGCGAATCAGGCAACAGCCTCGACGCCGAGCAGGTCGGCTACAAGCAGTCGCTGGGCCGCCGGCAGGTGCAGATGATCGCGATCGGCGGCGCGATCGGCACCGGCCTGTTCCTCGGGTCGGCGAAGAACCTCAACAGCACCGGCCCGGCGTTGGTGGTGAGCTACGCGATCGTCGGCGTCGTGGCCTACCTGCTCATGCGCGCGCTCGGTGAGCTGGTGCTGCACCGGGCGACGTCGGGCGCGTTCGTGTCCTACATGCGCGAGTTCTACGGCGAGCGGGGCGCCTACGTCACGGGCTGGATGTACTGGCTGAACTGGGCACTCACCGGCATCACCGAGCTGTCGGCGGTCGCGCTCTACGTGCAGTCCAAGGCCGAGAGCATGCCGAAGTGGCTGACGGTGCTGATCGCGCTCGCCGTCGTCCTCGTGATCAACCTGCTGTCGGCGAAGGCGTTCGGCGAGTTCGAGTTCTGGGCATCGATCATCAAGGTCGCCGCCATCGTGCTGTTCCTGGTCGTGGGCCTGGTCTACGTCATCGGCGGCATCCACCTCGGTGCGCATAAGGCCGGCTTCTCGAACCTCTGGGAGAACAAGGGCGGGTTCTGGCCGACGAACGGCGACTTCCACTGGTACGGCCCGCTGCTCGTCATGTCCAGCGTCATCTTTGCGTTCGCCGCCATCGAGATGGTCGGCGTCGCGGCGGGCGAGATGAAGGACTCCCGCACCGAGGTGCCGAAGGCCGTCAACGCGGTGGTGTTCCGGATCGGCGTCTTCTACGTCGGCTCGATCCTGCTGCTCGTCAGCATGCTGCCCACGAGCTCCTACGCGGCCGATCCGGAGAAGCCGCAGAACAGCCCGTTCGTCACCGTCTTTAACGAGATGGGCCTCGGCTGGGTCGGCAACGTGATCCTCGCCGTGCTGATCGTCGCCGCGATGTCGTCGCTGAACTCGGGGCTGTACTCCACCGGCCGCGTGCTGCGCAGCCTCGGCGTCTCCAAGCAGGCGCCGCAGTTCACGCTGAAGATGAGCGACTCGGGCGTGCCGTGGGCCGGCATCGTGATGACCTCGGTCGTCTACGTCTTCGGCGCGATCCTCAACGCCGTCGACCCGGATGCGTTCGAGACCGCGCTCGAGGCGTCGTCGATCTGCGTCGCGTTCACGTGGGCGACGATCTTCGCCTGCCAGCTGCGGCTGCGCTTCCTCGTCAAGCGAGGAGTGATCGAGAAGAGCCCGTTCCAGATGCCCGGGTCGCCGTACACGAGCTACTTCGGGTTGGCGTTCCTCGTCCTGGTCATCGTGCTGCTCGCCATCTCCGGCTGGCAGTCGGCGCCTGACTTCCTGGACAAGACCGACTTCCTCGTGGTCGTGCTCGGCATCCCCATCATCGCGGCCCTGCTGGCCATCGGTTGGCTCGTCGTGCGCAAGAACGTCCTCGCCAACACCGACGGTCACCTCGAGGCGTCGTGGGACGCCAACGGGCCGACCGCCCGCAACAAAGGCGGCGGGTCGGCGGCGGTATCGGCCGAGGAGGCCGACGACACCGCGGCCAAGGCCTAGCTACGGACCCCGGCGTCGTCGAGCACCTCGGCGTCGTCGAGCACGAAGGCGCGCCACGGGGTGCGGGGCTTGGCGCCGTGCCCCGGGTCGACACCGACGATGCGCCCGCCCGGCATCGTGACGATCTCGACGGCGGCCTCGCCGTCGACGGTGACGAGCGTGGTGACCTCGTCCTCGCCGCGCAGCCGATCGTGCTTCCAGTCCATGACGGTGGAGTGGCCGTGCACCTGGCCGAAGGGCAGTTCGACGCCGAGCCAGCTCGCGACGAGCTCGCTGGCCGCCGCGGCCCACACCGGCCCGGCGGTGTGGTCGGCCTTGCCGCCGCCGAGCATCTGCCCGGCGGCGAACAGGACGTCGTCGTGTCGCCCGGCGAAGGAGTTCAGCGCCGCGGCCGCGAGCCGCGCCTCGCCGGGCCGGTCGAGGGCGCGCTTCCAGAACCCGGCGGTCAACCCGGCGTGGGTGACGAGGAAGTCCTCGGCGTCCGCGCCGTGGCCGGCACGAATCGCCACGGCCGGCACCATCGCGCGGGCGTCCCACCACCCGGCGAGCGTCTCCGCCGCCTGGTCGTCGATGTGCTCGGGCCAGTCGAACGCGGGCTCGCGCAGGTACTGGGCCTCGTGGTTGCCGACGAGCTGGTGCCACCGGCCGGGCTGGGTGCCCAGGTAGTGGTCGACGAGCGCGACCACGCCCTCGCTGTCCGGACCCCGGTGGACGAGGTCGCCCACCTGCACGACGGTCAGGTCGTCGGGGAGCCGGTCGTCGCGGGCGCCGAGGCGCGCGAGCTCACGCTCGAGCTCGCCGCGGTGCCCGGCGAGGTCGCCGATGACCGCCACCCTGCCCCGTGTCATCCGTCGAGGGTGGCACGTCCCGTCGTGGTCGGGGCGGGCGGCGTGCCGAGCCGCTCGCGCAGCCCCGTCGCGCGGGCGATGGGGCGCCGCACGCACGTGAGCACCGACTCGGCCGACCCCACGAGCAGCACGCCGCGCGCGGCCCGGGTGACGGCGGTGTAGAACGTCTGCCGGGTCGCGAGCGGGGACGCCGCGAACGGCAGCAGCACGGTGACGTCGTCGAACTGGCTGCCCTGCGCGCGGTGCACCGTCATCACGTGCAGCGGGCGGACCTCGCCGAGGCGGACCAGCGGCAGCACCACCGGCGCGCCGCCCCGCCGGAACGCGGCGGCGAGGTCGTCACCGGCGCCGCCGCGGGCGATCACGATGCCGGTGTCGCCGTTGTACAGCCCGGTCTCGTAGTCGTTCTCGGTGACGAGCAGCGGCTGCCCGGCGTAATGGCCGTCGCCGCGCGCCGCGGCGTCGAGGTCGGGTGCGAGCCAGCGGTCGGCGAGCTCGCTCCAGTGCCGCACGCCGCGGGGGCCGGCCCGGTGCGCGCAGAGCACCCGATGGCGTTCCAGGGCGTCGAGCGCGCGTTCGGCGTCGCCGGCTCGGGCGGCGGCGATGGCGGCGCGCTCGTGTCCGGTGACCGCGACCTGGACGGCGGCAAGGGCCGGGCCGGTCACCGGCTCGTCGTCGGCGACCTCGTGGAAGACGACGCCCGGCGGCCCGGAGCGCAGCAGGGCGAGCGCGTCGTCGGCGGCACCGGCGCGGACCAGCGCGGCCAGCTGGGCGATCGGGCCGCCGGCGTCGAAGCGGTGCACGGTGCGCAGCCGCACGACCGACTCGCGCAGCGGCGCCGCCGGCGCGTCCGGGCGGGTGTCGTCGGGCAGGCCGTCGGTCGCGGCGGCCAGTGCCGCGCGGAACCCCGCGGTGAGCGCGGCCTCGTCGTACGGGTCGACGAGATCGCCGAGCACGGCGCCGGCCTCGACCGACGCGAGCTGGTCGGGGTCACCGACGAGCACGAGCCGGGTCGCCGGGCCGAGCGCCTCCAGCAGCCGGGCCATCAGCGTCAGCGACACCATGGAGCTCTCGTCGACGATCACGACGTCGTAGGGCAGGTGGTTGTCGCGATCGTGACGGAACCGGCTCGCTGCCCCCGGCCGCCACCCGAGCAGCCGGTGGACGGTCGACGCCGACAGCGCGCGCAGGGTGTCGGCATCGGCGGGCAACCGGGCCGCGGCGGCGTGGACGGCCTCCTCGAGCCGGGCGGCCGCCTTGCCGGTGGGCGCGGCGAGCGCGATGCGCAGCGAGGGCCCGAGCCGGCGGCGCAGCACCGCGATCAGCTGCGCGACGGTCGTCGTCTTGCCGGTGCCCGGGCCGCCGGCGATGACCGCGACCCGCGACAGCGCGGCCACCGCGACGGCGAGGCGTTGGTCGTCGCCGGTGCCGGAGGCGGGGAACAGCGCGTCGAGGTCGCCCCGCAGTGCGGACGGGTCGATGTCGTGGGGACGGTCGGCGCTGCGGCGCAGCAGGTCCTCGGCGACCTGGACCTCCTGCTGCCAGTAGCGGTCGAGCCACAGCCGGCTGCCGACGAGATGCAGCGGCGGCCCACCGGCCGACCCGGTGACGAGCGGGCTGGCGGCGCACGCGGCGGGCCAGTCGGCAGCGGCGGGCCACGGCAGCTCGACGTCGAGGTCGGCCGCGTCGTCCGAGTCGGGTGCCACGGCCTCGGCGGCGTCGGCGAGGTCGAGCACCACCGACCCCTGCCGGGTGCCACGGACGGTGAGCGCCGTCGCCAGCAACACCCGCTCGTCGGTCTCGCCCACCAGCGCCCCCAGCCGCTGCGCGACGTGGACGTCGGCCGGCGCCAGCACGCCGGCCTCGGCGAAGCTGGCGAGCAGGCCGTCCGCCCGCACCGGGATCAGCGCGGTCACGCCGTCGCCCCGGTCATGCCGCCACCCCGGTGGCGAGGACGTCGGAGAGCTCGACGACCAGCGCGGCGGGCGGGCGCCAGGCGAACACGCCGGGCACGGTGCCATCGGCCGCCACCACGCCGGGCCCGCACATACCGCGCAGGAACAGGTACAGCGCGCCGCCGAGGTGTCGCTCGGGGTCGTAGTCCGGGAGTCGCCAGCGCAGGTAGCGGTGCAGCGCGACGTCGTAGAGCAGCGCCTGCAGCGGGTAATGCGCGTGCAGCATGGCCTCGGCCATCGCGTCGCCGCGGTAGTCCCACGCCGTCAACGGGCGTTCCAGGTCGCCCAGCCGGTTGGTCTTGTAGTCGACGATCACGTAGCGACCGTCGACGCGCAGGACGGCGTCGATGCTGCCGTTGAGGTAGCCGCGCAGCACACCGTCGCCCACGAGCGGATCGGTGAGCATCTCGGCGTAGGAGGCGAGCGGGTCGTCGTCGGACAGGTGCTTGCGCAGTGATTGCGCGACGTCACGCAGGAGGCCGAGGCCGTTGGGTCGGTCGCCGCCGCGCAGCGGCAGCTCGAAGCCCAGCTCGACCAGGCGGTCGGCCGGGGCGACGTCGGCGAGCGTCCGGTCGCCGGTGAGCCGGCCGAGCGGGGTGCGCAGCGACGGGAGCAGCGCGTCGGTGAGCTCGGCCACCGGGACGTCGGCGGGTCCGAACCGGCGCACCTGGTCGGCGACCTGCGCACGCAGTTCGGCGGGGAGGTCGGCGGCCGTCGTGTCGAGGCCCTCGAACACGGCGTGGACGAGCGTGCCGAACGCCGTCCCGCCCGGCAGCGCGTCCATCGGCGAGGGGATCTCGCGCAGCGTCGCGTCACCGAGGCCCACCGGTGTGGGCGTCTCGGGCTCGTCGTCCTTCTCCTCGATCTCGGCCTCGGTGCTGATCGGCGGCGACTCGTGCACGCCGCGGGTCAGCGCGCTGTAGGAGGTGCGGCGCCAGTCGGTGTCGATGGCACGGCCGAGCAGGGCCACCTCGAGCGCACCCGCCCCCGCACCGCCGCTGTGCCAGCGGCGCGGCTCGCGCGGCTCGACCTCGGTGACCGACAGGCAGCCGGCGACGGCGCGGGCGGCGAGGCGCGCGAGCGCGACGTCGGCGGCGGGGACCGCGGTGAACTCGGCGATCTCGCGGGCGGGGTCGTCGGCGAACAGCAGGCGGTGCAGCGGCGAGCACTGCGCGTTGCGACCGGGCGCCCACCAGGCGGTCACCTGGGCCTGGGCGCGGGTCATAGCGACGTAGAGCAGCCGGAGGTCCTCGCCGAACTGCTCGCTCTTGTCGCGCCGCTGCGCGTCGCCGAAGCCGGGGCCACGCCGCCCGCCGACGCTGCGGACCCGCCGACCGTCCGGGTCGTGGTAGAGCGGGATGGGTGGGTCGAAGACGAAGCGGTCCCACCCGAAGGGCACGTGGACGATCGGGAACTCGAGCCCCTTGCTCGCGTGCACGGTGACCACCTGCACCGCGGCGGCGTCGGAGTCGAGGCGGCGGCTGCGCTCGCTCGCCGAGTCCTCGTCGGACTCGTCCACCCGGCGGCGCAGCCATTCCAGGCTCGCGGTCAGGCCGAGCCCGTCGGTGGTGGCGGCCGCGTGCAGGGCCTCGCCCACGTGGCGCAGGTCGGTGAGCCGCCGCTCGCCGTCCTGCTGCGCCAGCAGTCGGGCGGGGACGCGTTCGTCGCGGCTGACGGTCTCCAGCAGCGCGGCGATGCCCCGGTCGGTGAGCACGCGCAACCAGTGCCGCAGGCGTAGGCCGAGGGCGTCGACGTCGCGGGTCTCGAGATCGGCGGCGTCCCACCCGACGAACGCGGTGACGGCGAGCCGTCGCACCCGGACGGCGCGGTGCGGCTGTTCGAGGGCTTCGAGCAGGACGATCCAGTCGCGCCCGGCCGGCGTGCGGAACACGCTCGACGTCGTGCGCTGGACCGCCGGCACCCCCACGGCGACCAGCGCGGCATGCACGAGGTCGAGTTGCGTGCCGGTGCGGGTGATGACGGCGATGTCGCCCGGCCGGACGGGGCGGGGCGGCCCGTCGCGCGGCGTCAGGTGCGTGCCGCTGTCGAGGAGGTCGACGATCTCGGCGACGACGTCGGCGGTGACCAGGTCGCGCGCCTGCGCCGCCGGCAGGTTCTGCCGCTCGCGCAGCGCGCGGATCCGTACCGGCGCGCCGTCGGCGGCGAGCGAGCGGCCGGGGTGCCCGGCGGCCACCGGCGTGACCACGATGCGGGGATCGCCCAACGAGGCGCCGCGGAACAACGCGTCGAGGCCGGCCAGCAGCTCGGGGTCGCTGCGCCAGTTGCGGCCGAGGGTGGCCCGGTGGTCGGCCAGCTCCGCCGCGCCGAGGTAGGCGTGCACGTCGGCGCCGCGGAAGGCGTAGATGGCCTGTTTCGGGTCGCCGATGAGCGCCAGCGTGGCGTGGCCGTGGAAGGCGAGGCGCAGGATCTCCCACTGCACGGGGTCGGTGTCCTGGAACTCGTCGACCAGCACCACCCGGTAGCGCGCGCGCAGCCGCTGGGCTGCGGCGGCGCCGGTGCTGCCGTGCGCGAGCGTGGTGCGCAGCCGGGTGAGGATGTCGTCGAAGCTGAGCAGCTGCCGCGCCCGTTTGCGTCGTTCGACCTCGGTGCGGACGGCATCGGCGAATCGGCGGCGGACGTCGGCGTCGGAGTCGGCCGACGCCGCCACGGGTACGAGCTGCGCCTGCGCGTCGCGCACCACCGCGCGGGCGAGTTCGAGCGCCTCGCGATACGTGACCTCCGGCGGCTCGGCGCCGTCGCGCGCCCACTTGCGCAGGTAGAGGTCCTGGGTGACCTCGACGGTGAGGTCGTCGAGGTTCTCCACGAGCGTGGCCGAGGTGTCGACGTCGCCGGCCGTGCCGAGCCCGTGCAGCACCTGATGACAGAACTCGTGGGTCGTCGCGACGGTGGCGGCGTCGAAGGAGGCCAGCGCCTCGGTTAGCCGGCGTCGCCGGGCGGCCACCTCGACGTCCGACCCGGTCGCGAGCAGTGCGAGCAGCTCGTCGGCGGATGCGCGGGCGGCGGCCGCGTCGCCGAGCCCGTCGCGCGCGGACACCAGCCGGTCGCGGACCCGCTCGCGCAGCTCCAGGGTCGCGGCCCGGCCGAAGGTGATCACGAGCAGTTCGTCGAGGCGGACGTGGCCCGCCGCGACGTAGCGCGCGACCAGACCGGCGATCGTGTAGGTCTTCCCGGTTCCGGCGCTGGCCTCGAGCACGGTGGTGCCCGTGGGGAGCGGACCGAGCAGGTCGAAGGTGGCGGTCACGGCGACACCTCGACCTCGGCGGCGAGCAGCGGCGTCCACAATCGCCGGGCGAGGACGGCGAAGCGGGTCGTCTCGTCGGGGAAGCCGGTGTCGTGCTCGGCGGTGAGCCGGGTCCACGACCGGCGGCCGTCGAACACGAGCTGGTGCTCGGGCTCGGCGTTCTCGTGATCGCCCCAACGCGCGTTGTCCCAGGCGTCCTGCGCGGCCTGCCGGGCGTCGGCGACGTCGTCGCCGCGGTGCCGACGTTGGGCGTACTCGGCGGAGGAGACCAGCGCCATCGGGAGCGGCTCACGCAACCCGGCATCGCGCAGCGCCACGATCTCGGCGAGCACGTCGCGCGCGGTGTGGACGTCGACGCCGCCCAGGATGGCGCGCTTGGCCCCGCCGGTGCGGCGGCCGACGGTGACCGACTGCCACGTGGGGTCACCCGTCCCGGCGACGAGCGCGAGATGGCGCACCCAGGCGGCGAGGCGGTGTCGCGGCGCGAGCCGAGAGTAGACGACGTCGAGCACCGTGCCGCCGCGGACGCCACCGATCGTGCCGGAGACCGCGCGGCCGTCGTCGAGCCTGGCCGTGACGTCGACGGTCCGTGGCGCGGTCGCGCGTTCCAGTGCGCACGCGGCGAGCAGGCAGTCGACGTTGGCGCCGATGTCGCGGAGCAGGGCGCGGCCGAGCTGGCCGGGAGGCAGGTCGCCGCGACGTCCCTCGATCTCGACGCAGTCGGCGGCGGTGGCACCGTGCAGGCACTGTCGCAGCACGCGGTCGCCGACGGCCCACGACTCGAGGCCGTCCAGCCCGACCGGCAGCGCATCGCTCGGATCGTCGTCGTCGTCCCACGTGCTGATGCCGAGTCGTTGCCGCAGGAATGCCCGGGCGGGGTGCTGGACGAAGCGGACCAGGTCGTCGAGCTCGACGTCACCGCGCGGGGCCGGGTCGAGCGGTTGCGTGACGAGCGGGGGCGGCGGGTGACGCACGCCGGCCGCGGCGCGGGCGCCGTCCAGCGCGGCGGGGTCGAAGGAGAACGGGTCGCCGGCGGCGAAGTTGCGCGGGTCGAACGGTTGCAGCGGATGCCGCACCACCACCTGGTCGCGGCCCCGCCGGCCGTCCGCGGTCTGCGCGGTGGCGTCGACGGCGTCCAGCAGCTCGCCGAGCGGGACGCACGGGGGCACCTCGGCACCGCTGCGCGGGTCGGCGCCGGTGTAGGTGACGACGAGGTGTTCCTGCGCGGCGCACAGGGCGTCGAGGAAGAGCTGACGGTCCTCGCTACGGACGTCGCGTTCGCCGGTGCGCGGGGCGCGGCGCAGCACGTCGTCGCCGTCGGCGACGCCGTGGCGCGGGAAGCGGCCGTCGTCCATGCCGATGAGGCAGATGACCCGGTGCGGCACCGAGCGCATCGGGACCAGCGTGCACACCGTGAGCGTGCCGGTCCGAAAGCTCGCCCGGGTCGGTCGGCCGTCGAGCCGCGAACGCAGCAGGGCGGCGACGTCGGCGCGGCCGAGGCGCACGTCGGTGTCGGTGGCGGTCTCGGCGACGTCGTCGAGCTCGCTGCGCAGTTGCACCCCCTGCCACGCCTGTACCGGGTCGCCGATGTCGAGCACGGCCGCGCCGAGCACCGCGGCCCACTCGGGCACGGTGTGCCGCTCCGCGAAGGTGCGCACCGCGGCGTCGACCCGGGTGACGAGCTCGGCGAGGCGGCCGGCGAGGTCGATGTCGCCGCTGTCGACGTCGTCGAGCGGCAGGACCGATCCGATCCAGCGACCGTCCTCCTCCATCGCCACGCCCAGCAGCAGCCGGTCGACGGCCGCACGCCAGGTGCCCTGGCCGAGACCGCCCAGGCCGTACGGCGCGCGGTGGTCGGCGTCGAGCCCCCACCGGGCGTTGGTGGCGGTCGTCCAGCCGCGCAGCCGTTCGATGTCGTCGTCGGTGAAGCCGAAGCGGCGACGGACGGGCGGGGTGCCGGCGAGGTCCAGCAGCTGGGTGGCGGTGACCCGCTCGGCCGCGAGGTCGAGCAGCTGGTCGAGCAGGCCGAGCATGGGGTTGACCTGGCGCAGCGCCCGGTCGGCGAGCCGCACCCGCAGGTGCGCGGCGGGGTGGCCGCTGGGCTCGTCGGTCATCCCGAAGGCGGCCGAGACGAGCGGGGCGAACGTCTCGACGTCGGGGCACATGACGAGGATGTCGCGGGGTTCGAGGGTCGGGTCGTCGCGGAGCAGGCCGAGCACGATCTCGCGCAGGACCTCGACCTGGCGGGCAGGGCCGTGGCAGGCGTGCACGGCGAGGCTGCGGTCGGCCGGCCCGAGGATCGCCGGCCGCTCGGGCACGACGTCGTCGGCCAGCTCGACCTGCAGCCGGCCGAGCAGGTTGGCCGGCCGGGGCGGCACGGGGTGATGCACGCCGGACGCGGTCGGCAGCAGCTGCTGCAGTTCGCGGACGTCACGCGAGAGCGACGCGAGCAGCGGATTGGCGACGAGGGCCGCGCCGCGGTCGGCGGCGCGCAGGCCCGGGCCGGGTTGTTCCCGCGCCACCGCCTGCCACAGCGCGGGCGAGGGATGGTGCAGCCACAGGTGGAGCTCGCGCCCGGCGGCCAGCGCGTCGAGGACGGCGACGCGGGCCGGAGAGATGCGGGTCGTGCCGAAGATCGAGAAGCGCGGTGGCAGCGCCACCTGCTGGGGGTGCTCCCGCAGCCGCGCGCAGGCGTCGTCGAGGAGTTCGGCGGGGGACGGCCCGAGCTGTTCGCGCAGGCGACGCCAGAGCTGCGGTTGCCAGCGGAGGTCCGCCGGCAGCGGCGTGCCGTCGCCCTCGTCGTCACGGCCGGCCAGCCATGCCGTGAGCATCGCGGGGCGGCTGCGGGCGTACCGGGCGAAGTGGTGCGCGACCTTGTTGGCGACGGCGAAGCGGCGGGTGGGGTCGCCGGCCAGGTGCCCGGCCAGCGCCGCCGCCCAGGGCTCGCGGTCGACGGCGGTGTCGACGATCGTCAGCAGCGGCCACACCGCGCGTTCGGCCGACCACCGCTCGACGCATTCGGCGTAGCTCTCGTCGGCCGCGGCGATGGCGTCGTCGAGCACGCGGTTGGACGAGGGGAACTGCACGTTGGCGCAGATGCCGTCGTCGTCGACCGCCCCCAGCACGTGGCTGAGACGCTGCGCCAGCCACCGTTCCACCCCCCGGCTCGGCACGGCGACCACCTCGGCGGCGAAGGGGTCGGCCAGCGGTTGGCGCAACAGGTCGCCCAGCGCCGACACGAGCGGATCGGCCCGCTCGGATCGATGGATCAGCAACCCCGTCACGCTCGCGATCATAGGAAGTGCGGCCGACAGTTCTAGTCGCCGCCGTGGGGGTTGGGGACGAGGACGGTGTGGGCTTGTTTGACGGTGATGGTGGCGTGGGCGGGTGGTCCGGTGATGGTGCCGGGGATG